>CAZHDS010000007.1:0-34783 GCA_964531495.1 uncultured Ignavibacteriales bacterium | reverse complement strand
ACTCTCATGAGTGAATGCATGAACAATATTTTGGCCAATCATTCTTTGGCCGATCTGCTCGACCGCGAGCACCTCGGTGTCATGAAAGGAATGATACAGATTCCAGCCAACGCCTTGCCGCTGGAAGCTCTCGATGGTGACCTCTCCGGTGTATGTCCCGTGCAGCCCGGGGATGGAACGTGACGTAAGTCTTTGATACTGGTCCAGCAAGAGTAGCAAGACGCTGGGACCAAGAGAATCGCAATGAAGAACAGAAAACACATATTGACAAATGAAGGTGCTGTGAAATGGTGCTGAATCTCTATGTCTATGTGGCTATCCTGATTTTCCTGGTGGCCACGATCTATCGTGTGGTTAGAGTCGCCTCCACGCCCGTCCATTTGCGGTGGGAGCTCTATCCCGTCCCCCACGAGGGCGGCAAGAAGGCCAAGTACGGCGGATCGTACTTCGAAGAAACGGACTGGTGGACCAAGGCCAGGCACTCTTCGATGATTAGCGAGCTACGTGTGATGATTCCCGAAATCCTCTTTCTCAAGGCAGTGTGGGAACACAACCGGAGCCTATGGTTCTGGAGTTGGGGCTTTCATTTCGGTCTATACCTGGCCGTCGGTGTGGCCGGGCTGAGTGTCGTTTCGGCCCTGCTGGGTGCTACGACCGCCTTGGGTCAGATTATCGTTACGATCGCGGGCTTCATGGCTCTTGGCGGATATGCCCTCGGTGCGCTGGGTTGCGTCGGTCTGATGATCAAAAGATTGGTTGATCCCAAGCTGAAGGACTACACTCCTGTTTCGGCTCATTTCAATCTGCTATTCATCCTGGCGATCTTTGTGTCCGGTCTGGTGACCCTGATCACTGGCACTGAGGCAGGATACGTGGGTGAGGTACAGGGCATATTGACCGGCCTGGTTACTTTTACTCCGATCGCCACCTCTGGCATGATGATGGCTCATGTAGCCATTACCGTGACCTTCATGCTCTATATGCCCCTAACGCATATGGCCCATTTTGTCCTGAAATATTTCACATATCACAGCATTCGTTGGAACGATGAACCAATGGAAGCTGGTTCTGATCTAGAGAAGAAGATTAACCACTCGCTCGGCCTCAAGCCAACCTGGGCTGCTGCTCATCTTAGGATGGACGGCAAGAAGACCTGGGTCGACGTGGCTACTGAGGAGGTATTCAAAGATGAGTAAGAGGGTCAAGGTCCAGGAAATCAGCAAGGACACCGAGCAGCTGGCACACGTCGATCTGAAGGACTTAATGCCCCTGCCCCCGCCCTACGACAAGATCGAAGAACCGAAGTGGAAGGAAATCAAGCCGGACTACCGCAAGACCCACGAGTGCTCGCTCGACGACACCTGCGCGGTTGGTATTCCGAAGCCTGAGACAAAAGAAGAAGAAGAGGAACTGGTCAAGAAGTTCATATCTGGACTGCGCAAGCTGTTTGAGGAGAAGAACAACTGGACCTTCCTGCAGCCACTCATGCTCTCGCTGGAGCACTGCGCCAAGTGTCAGACTTGCGTAGACGCCTGTCCGGTTTACAAAGCGACTGGAAACGACATCTATCGACCGACCTATCGCTCCGAAGTTTTCCGTCGGATCGTTAAGAAGTATGTTCGCAAGGACACTTTCGCCACTTTCACCGAAGGCCCGATAGACCTCAACTGGAAGACAGTGGCTCGTCTTATCGAATTGTCTTATCGCTGCACGATCTGTCGTCGTTGCGCGCAAACGTGTCCGATCGGAGTCGACAATGCCCTGATCACCCATGAACTTCGCAAAGTATTCAACATGGAGATGGGCATCGCTGCGAAGGAAATCCATGACAAGGGTTCGGTCCTGCAGTTGAAGGTCGGCTCATCGACCGGTATGAATACGGAAGTGGTCAAGGACAATATCGATTTCATCGACGAGGACATGTCGGAGTTGACTGGAATCGAAGTTAAAACCCCTTGGGATGTGCAAGGGGCCGACATCATGCTGCTGCACAATGCCGGTGAGATCATCGCCTGGCCGGAGAATCCTGGCGCCTTCGCAATCATCCTGAATGCGGCCGGTATCAGCTGGACCCTGGCGAGCGATCCGGTCTCGTACGATGGTATCAACTATGGTCTCTGGTATGACGACGCTCAGCTGGCTCGAGTGGCTATCAAGCATGCTCAGGCAGCTTTGAAATTGGGCGTCAAGAAGATCGTGATCGGTGAGTGCGGTCATGCCCACAAGGCCCTCACAGTCATTGCCGACCGAGTTCTGACCGGGGATCTGAATATTCGTCGCGAGAGCGCCATGACCTTGCTGGAGGAGATCGTCTTCAGCGGCAAGATCAAGTTCGACCCATCCCGCAACGATTTCCCCGTAACCCTGCATGACCCGTGCAATATGGTCCGTTTGATGGGTATCGTAGAGCCACAGCGGCGCATTTTGCGATACCTCTGCCCTCAGTTCCGGGAAATGACACCGCATGGCGTTGAAAACTACTGCTGCGGTGGCGGTTCGGGATTTGCGATCATGTCCGGTAACAATTTCCAGGATTGGAGATTATCTGTCTCGGGACGCATAAAGTTCAAGCAGATCGTCGACGCTTTCCAGGACAAGCCGGGACCGGAGACCCCGAAATATCTCTGTGCCCCATGCTCGAACTGCAAAGGCCAGATTCGTGATCTGTTCCAGTACTACGGGGTCAAGGAACGGTCGAACATAATTTACGGCGGCCTGGTGGAACTAATCGTCAATGCGATGGTTGATGTAAAACCTGGCTTCGTGAACTGGGAAGACGCGTTCTAAAGAAGGCTGACCTAGGATAGAACCAATCGCAGTCAACCACTGCGATCTTGAAATGCAGGTACAGTACTCCTCCCTCTGTACCTATCCGCCCTTCCGGTTTGAGCACGGCCGGAAGGGCACTTTTTTGGGGCAAAATGGCCGAGATGTCAACTCAGACTTGGAGCCGATCCAGGTTGAGGGGAGAACTACCGGGACATCGACCAACTGTGGCCACTGGCGACATTCTTGGACGTCAGCCGACCAAGTGTGTAGCGCCTACGGGCACGGTGCCGGTTCGGGTCCTTCCTGAAACATGTAGCCAACCAGGTAGATCAAGTCGGCGATGTCCGGCATACAGCTGCCGTCGCCGTCGATATCCGCCTCGGCGAAATAGTGTTCATAACATTCAGGCAGATAGGGTTCGTCACATGGGGGGGCGGGACCATCCTGGAACATGTACGTCACCATATAGATCAAGTCCGCGATGTCCGGTCCATCACCGTTATGGTCGACATCGGTGCGGAGATTGCAGCAAGCAACGGTATAAGAACGCGTGAAAAATGCCTGGTTGGTGGTGGTGACGTAGGCAAGCCCGTATTGGCCGCCGCCGAGGTACTCGAGATCTGCCTGAACAGCGCTTGTGACCTCGTGATCGGCATACGCTCCCGGGCTTATGCCTGGGAATGCCACGCTACTGTCATAAGGTTTCCACTTGAACTGGGAGGTCGTCAGGTACGGAGAATTCGACCTGGTGT
Organism: uncultured Ignavibacteriales bacterium; assembly: GCA_964531495.1. Lineage (GTDB taxonomy): Bacteria > Zixibacteria > MSB-5A5 > GN15 > FEB-12 > DAOSXA01. The sequence continues at coordinate 31,262 of CAZHDS010000007.1, read as the reverse complement.
GCAAGTAAGCCAGACCTATGCCGCCGTCACTTCCGCAGGACAGTGCAGGCGAGTGGGCGTGATCATCGGACGGATGGATATTGGCCTCCCACCACGGACTACCGTCATCGGAATTCCAGCAGAACAGCACGCTTCTTGGATCTATGAAGTACTCGTAGGCGCAGCCGATCCAAGTCCCGTTTGCGCTAATGCTGGTCATGTCCGGACTGGTACTGAACACGGCTCGCGAGTGCACTTCCGACCAGCCCAGGGCCGGGTCGTACGCCACAATCCTAATTTCTCTGTTGTTGTTGACACACGAGATGTGAAGCGGGTAACTCGGCCGAGTGGAGGCCACGGCGTCGAGCCCCCGATCGGCTTCCCAGTACGACAGGTGATCCTGCGTCCAACTTGTCAGGTCGTTAAGATCAGCGAATGATATGCTCACGGCATTGTCAACCGAAGAGCGGCTAACCAAGTACATGTACGAGGGCTCTCCCCCGGAGGGCGTTGCAGTCATTACGATATCCTGAGCATTAAATGATCCAATCGTGACGTAAGCCCCGGTTGGGAAGTCCGCCTGCTGGCCGTCAGATGATCGAAATCGAAAGAGTAGCAGATCGCTACCGCCACTGATCGCCACGTAGAAATAATCATCCCAGTATGCGCAGGAGATCGAGTTGATTGGGTTGAACCCACTGTGGACGTACGTCTCAGACCATGAATAACCGCTATCGGACGAGTGATAGGCAACCCATGGGGGGGAAATACTCTCCCCGTCCAACGCGACCACCGCGAAGAGGTTGCCAGTGCTTTGGTCGACTTCCAGCTCAATCGCCTGAATCGAGTCGCGGGCACCAATCTGAACGTCCGTGGTCCAGTCCGCCGCAACATGGTCGGGGGCGCTTACAAGAACTAGAGTCAGTGTAAGCAGGACGAATAGAGGACTGCTTACCGAGGTCCACCGATGTGGGGTCAGTCTGGTTCCGCTTTCGGGTCGGATATCGAGGACTGTGGTCACTGCCATGATCTTTCGCATGTAGTAGTCTCTACTCTCTATCGACGCAAGCAAGCGAATGGTACAGGCCCTAATTGGAACGTGCCGTTCAGGGGATGCTTCTGGTCGGACTTGTCGAAGGTCAGGGCCCTCTTGGAGGACGGTATCCCAAGTTGGACGTACGTGCGGTCTGATCCGTTCAGACATAGTTCGCAACAGTGTCGACCTCTCGCCCAACCTCGTGCGAACAATCGGGGACCTTGTTTGAGCCTGCAAAGGTTGTTGCCGCAAGAGCGGTATTTGGCGCTAAGCATGGGCTATATGACCCAGCAGGTGCTGACCCTTCGCGAAATCGCCTGGCGCAAACGCGACTGGCTTGCCACTTGGCACCAGCGTGACCATAGCGGAAACAGAGGATGTTGCGCAGGAACGAGTTGGTGGAAGGGGATCGAACTTGCCGCCACTGGCCTGCGATCTGTACGATGCGACAGTCGTGGCACGATCTTTGCTTGAATGAGCATCGAGGGCTCTCTCGCCAACAGCATAGCACGTGGCTGGCGGACAAGTGAGACTTCTGAGTGACCGCCCACTTGAAGATCAGCGAGAGCTGATGATGTTTCGCCTTTCCTCGTCCCTGAGGTTTCGAATAGAAAGCCCTTTGCTTGAGCTCTGTGTGGCCATAGATTGTGGAAGGAAAGTAAGGCATTGCCCAGACGAGCCGGAATACGAAGTAGCGCCTGCACCATGCACGACCTCGAAGACTCGCAACCGATTGAACCACAAATCCGCTGCTGGCAATATCTCGATTGCCCTAAGTCGGTCAGGGAAGAGTGTGCGGTATTCAAGGACAGGATCGAGAACTGTTGGGACCACGAAGGAACCCGTTGCAGTATGGTTGTCGGCTACAAGATCAGTTGCGAGCAGTGCCGGTACTATCGGGCAAAGAAATCCGGATAGCCATCTGGGGGGCACCGGGAGCGGCTGGTCTTTGACCTCATCCTCGTCGCGCGGCTGGCAGTACTAGCCCACATCATGAAGTAGCTCCAAGGACCGCTCGCTGGAAGATTCAAGCCTTCACTTGCCGAGCAACTGCCTGAAGCACGGCCAAGTGAATTTGGAAGCGCCCATTCTGATTGGAATCGAGCGGCCGCCAAGCCGATCGAACTGACCCGGCCATTGAGATACTGCCAGGAGCGCACTGGAACTTGCCGTATGACGCCATGTTTGTGAGTGCATGGTTGCTTGACGGACGAACACTTCGGAACTAACTTGAGTTTACAATGAGCGTTATTCGCAGTCTTCATGGCCGGCTAATTCTTACTTGCGGGGTACTTGTAACTCTGGCACTGCTAGCCTTTGGCTACTCGTATATCCAGGAGCAGGAGCGGCGCGAGAGAGCCTTCCACGTCGAAGTCATCAACCATCAGGCCCAGACAGTCCTGGAAGCCATCAAACTGGGCATGTGTCAGAGCAGCCTCGACAGTGTTTCCATGATGCTCCGCGATCAGGCGATCAATCCAGATGTCGAGGAAATCAAGCTCATCGATGTCGAAGGCAAGACAGTGGCATCCGCCTCAGGGCGAAACTTGCCCTCCATCGCCCCCCTGAAGGAAATTGACTCAGTTCTTCAACGAGAGTCTCGTTTGGTATCTAGTGACGGGAAAGTGCTCACTATTCTCAGGCCAGTGATGAACTCCCCCCAGTGTCAGAACTGTCATGCGGGGACCGATGGTATACTGGCCTATCTTGAGATCAGTTCTAGCTTCGACCCAAGCGAAGGGAGCAATGTCGGTTTTCTTGCCGTAACAGTGTCAATGGCGGTGATATCGGTTTTGCTGTTGTCTTTGGTGCTATGGTATTTGCAGCGACGCTTCATACAGATCCCGCTGAGCAGCCTGGGAGGTGCAATTCAGACGGCGATGGATGGTGATGTGAGCGCCCGGGCGGTGGCGATCGGCGACGATGAGATCGCGCGGCTGGCGATCAGTTTCAACCAACTCGTTGACCGCCTGGACGGAGCTCAGAGAGGATTGGAGGCGGCCCACGAGAAGGAGATGGAGCACGCCGATCGACTGGCAACTGTCGGAGAACTCGCCTCGGGCATCGCTCACGAAATCAAGAATCCTCTCGCAGGGATTTACGCCACCATTCAGCTTCAGCTGGAGGGGACTGCCCTGGACGGCCATGATCGGGAAATAATCGAGGAAATGTCTATTCAGGTCCAGCGGATCGACAAGGCTGTGAGGGATCTACTCTCTTACGCCTGCCCGACCAGTCCCGAATTCAAGAAGGGTGACCTCAATGAGAATGTTGCTCGTTGCATCTCGTTTGTCACGCCCTTGGCAGAAAAGCAAGGTACTGTCATCTCCTCCGAATTGGATCCCGGGGTTCCGGCCGTGTTCTTGGATGGTGTCCTGCTGGATCAGGTCTTCGTCAACATTCTGATGAATGCGCTGCAGGCTCTCAAGAACAGCGGTTCGATCATGGTGACTTCAAGCTATGACGAACAGCAAAAGATGATTCGTATTTCCCTGTCCGACAACGGACCAGGTTTGCCAGACAACGTTCGGGAGCAGATTTTCAAACCCTTCTTCACAACGAAGCACCGTGGTTCGGGCTTGGGTCTGTCCATCTGCAGGAAGAATATCGAACGTCATCGGGGGACGCTGGAGGTTCAATCGCAGACCGGCGTCGGGACGAGATTTGTTATCCAGCTTCCGGTGAGTCTCTCATTCGGCGAGCTTTTATCCAAGGCGGAGTAGATGATAAAGAAGTGCATTCTGGTCGTGGACGATGAGAAGCTCATTCGCTGGTCACTGGAGAACAAGCTGTCCTCTCTGGGCTATTCTGTGACCACAGCCGAAGATGCTACCACGGCCATGGCGAGACTCAAAGAACAAATCCCCGACCTTGTCCTGCTGGATATCAAGCTTCCCGATGGCAGCGGCATGGACATTCTGGAATTCATACGCTCCGTGACTTCGGATGTCCCGGTCATCCTGATTACGGCCGAGGGTACTGTGGAGTCGGCAGTTCGCGCAATGAAGCTGGGCGCTTATGACTACCTCATGAAGCCGTTCAATCTGGATGAGTTGCAGGTTTTGGTCGAACGCGCCCTGGAGCAGGCTGATCTGCGAAAGAGCCTTGACTTCTATGAAGCAGACAAGGCAGCCCAGACCTCTCGAGATCGTCTCATCGGTAGCGCGCCAGCCTACCTCGAAGTCCTGGAGATGGTGCGCAAAGTGGCCACTTCGCCGGTGGCGACAGTTCTCGTATTGGGTGAGAGCGGCACCGGGAAAAACTTGATTGCTCGCCGGATTCACCAGTTGTCGGATCGAGCCTCCAAGCCGTTCGTAACGATTGAGTGCACCACGATTTCGGAACATCTGCTCGAGTCGGAGTTGTTCGGTCACGAGAAAGGCGCCTTCACGGACGCCAGCGCGACTAAAAAAGGACTGTTTGAGCTGGCCAATGGCGGCACTGTCTTCGTGGATGAGATCGGCGACATGCCCCTGAATATGCAACCCAAGCTGCTCCGAGCGATTGAGGAGAAGAGATTCAAACGAGTCGGAGGGGTTGTTGATTTCGATGTTGATGTCAGAGTCGTCGCTGCCACAAACATGGATTTAGAGGAGGCTATTGCTCAAAAGGCCTTCCGACGTGATCTTTTCTACAGACTCAATGTGGTGCCAGTGTCTATGCCCCCCCTGCGTGACCGGACTGGCGATGCGGTGTTGCTGGCGGAGTTTTTTATGGCTGAGTTCAGCCGGCAGTTCGGCAAGGAGTTCAGCCGGATCAGCGACGAGGCCAAGCGATTGTTGTCGGAATACAACTGGCCAGGCAACGTCCGAGAGCTGCGTAACTCAATTGAGCGAGTAGTTTTGCTAGAATCAGGATCGACGATCGAAGCCGAGCATTTGGTGCTGAAACAAAAACCGGCAGAACCTGGGACGCTGGAGAACGCCAGAGGGACCGGTCTCACCATGGACGAAATGGAGTCAGAGTTGATCAATCAGGCTCTCTCCTCCACCAATGGTAACCAGACTCAGGCCGCCAAGATACTCGGGATCACGCGGGACGTATTGAGATACCGCATGAAGAAGCACGGCATCACGTCTTAGCGAACTGCTTCACAGCAGCCCCTCAGAGGTTGATCATACTTTCTGAGAACCATCCCTCAGTCACTATTTACTAACTGAGCACCACCTGATGCCAGAGTCTCTGGCTGGTCCCGCTTTGGGAGAGAACGTCAGCCAGCCTCACTTCTTGTGACATTGAAGACATAGATCCATGGTCGGGTCAAGGGGCAAGTACTTGTCAAAATCAGGTCCATGCAGTTGATGACAACTCAGGCAGGTCATTGTTTGTCCCGTCCGTTGATCGATCACGTTCTCGCCGATAGGGTGCGATGACTTATGCGCGCCGGAATGGCACTCGTTGCACAGATCAACTCCTGCAGTTATCAGGTAGTTCGCATTGTCGGCACCATGTGGCTGGTGACATGTGCTGCACTCTTGCCCGTCGTGGGTGATGTAATCTTTCTTAGGTTTCTTGAGTTCCGGCTGGTTGAAATGGCACGTCATGCAGAGATCCAGTTGCTCGGTCAGGAGCAGTTGCGAAGCGTTGGAGGCATGCGGGTTGTGACAATTCAGACAGGAAGACTCATCGTCGAGATTGTGGTGATAGGCAACTTGATCGCCACCGCCTATCTGGCCGTGGCAGCGGTTGCAAAGCTGCTTCACCGTTCCGGATATGGCGAACGGATCCGCGCCGGCAGTATGGCAGGCGTCGCACTTGCCCGAGGCGAACGGCGCATGTTGATTGGCTCTGAGTAACCCTGCCACCGGCGAAGCATGCGGGTCGTGGCAGGTGGCACAATTTGACCTCTCAATGCCGGGTTGCGCATGTTTCGCTCTGAAGGCCTGATCAACATCGTGGCAGGATAAACACAGCTCCGGTGGGGAAGCACTCAGCAGGTGTTCTCCATTTGAGCCATGGGCAGCATGACAACTGGAGCAGTCCCCCTCTTGGACAGGTCCGTGCACGACCGGAAGGCTGGACCAGTCCGTCACCTTGGTATGACATCCCGCGCACAGGGCTGCGCCGCCTTTGTTCAGTTGATTGGTGAAACTTGAGGCATGCGGATTGTGACAGTCCAAACAGAGTCCCTTTGCCGCTGGTGCGTGCTGGGAGGATCCGGTGAGTTCATCCGCAATATCATCGTGACATGACAAGCACAAGTCACCGGCATCTTCGTTGAGCAACGCCATGTGGCCCGAGGCATGCGGATTGTGACAATCCGAACAGACACCCGATGTGAAAGCGGTGTGCTGATGTGTGAGCCTACTCAAGTCTGTCATGTCAACGTGGCACTCAAAACAAACATCAGGCTGCTTCACTCTAACTTCTACTTGTTGCGCGGATACCATACCGGCCAGCAGGACGATAGCACCGAGCATCAGCCGTCTGAGAGTAATCATTGCTCGTCCTCCTGCTCTGGCGTCGGTTCGTGGCACATACCGCAGTCTCTGTCGGCGAACGGACTGTGGGAATTCTCTTGCATCAGGCCGGCCTCATTTGATCCGTGGGCGTCGTGACAATTATGGCACTCCAGTTGATCCGTCGGTCGATCCAAATGCTTCGAGGCAAAGTCGTCGCTCTCGCCATCATGGCACTCCAGGCATACGTTGGCGACAGCATCCACGAGCAACGCTTCGTGCTGGCTGTGGTGCGGTGTGTGGCAACCCAGACAATCACCATCGGCGGCCGGCTCATGAGGATGGGCCAATTCGAGGCGCTCGGCAATCGACTCATGGCACGTCAGACACAGACGCTCGGCTCGATCAAGCAGGAAGGCGTCGACGCCACTCCCATGAGGTTGATGACAACTGCCGCACAGTCCTTGCACTACCGGGGCATGACCTGAGACAGCCAGAGCAGCTTCGGCGGCATAATCATCATGGCATCCAGCGCAGACCTCGCTCAACTTGCCGGTGAGGAGATTTTCGTTCTCGGACGAATGAGGCAGATGACAGGCATCGCACTCACCATCCTGATAGGGCGGATGCGTTGCCGTGCCCTCAGAATCGCCAGCCGCCCCCTGGTGGCATTGGAGACAGAGATCATTCCGGTCGCTAGTCAACAAGGCCGGACCATCGGATGCGTGCGGCGTGTGGCATTTGTTACACTGACCAATCTTAACTGGCACGTGAACACTCTTATGCCTTAGCCACTCCTGACTATCTTCGTGACACGCCTGGCACAGCTCAAAACGATTTTCATTCGTGAGGGAGGCGTGATCGGACCCGTGGGGCTGGTGGCAGTCGGTGCAGGGACCGTCGAACGGCGGATGAATATTCTCTTTGCTCATCTCATGCTGCTGATCGGAGTGACAACCCAAACATAGTTGAGATACATCCTGAGTGAGTAGATTATCTGCCTGGCCGTGCGCTGAGTGACAAAGAGTGCAATCTTCGCGAGCTGGTTGATGGCGGGAGCTCTTCATCAACTCATCGGAGACATCATCGTGACAGTCGAGGCAGAGCTTGTGAGGTCGGTCAGTCATCAGCACGTCAAGCCGGGAACCATGAGCATTGTGGCAGGTTGTGCACTCACCGGCTTCAACTGGAGCGTGAGAGCCAGGCGGCGCAATTTCGTCGGCGTCGTGGCACACCACACAAATGAGCTGCACGTCATCGACAAGAGCCAGCGGGTCAGCCGCATCGGATGCTTCGTGACATGACTCGCAGTCTCCCCCGGACACTGGCTCGTGAATGGAGTACGTGAAGAGTTTGACCGATTCGGATGAATGGGGTGTATGGCAATTACCACAGGCATCGGCCGCGATCGGATAGCCACTGTGGGCGGTCTTGTACGCCTCGTCTTCGAGATCATGACAATCGGCGCAGAGATCCTCGGGGGAGGACTTCAGCAGATTGACATGCTCGGATCCATGGATCTCATGGCAAACATGGCAGCCATCTTCCAGGGGGGCATGCAGGTGCGTGCGTGCGAACGGCTCTCGATCATGACAGTCGAAACAGGACTCCTCAGATCTCGTGGCCAGTAGTCCCTTGTGCTCGGCGGCGTGAGGATTGTGGCAATCGACACAGCTGCCTTCTTCGACGGGAGTATGCAGGTGCGCCTGCCCGGTGCCGAGCCGGTCAGCCGGATGACAAGCAAGGCACAACTCGGCGCCATCCTCCTTCAGTCTTAGAACACCTATCCGGCCATGCGGCTTGTGGCAGGCCTTACATTCGTTGTCAGCAAACGGCTTGTGCTTGACCGCGCCAGGAAAATCTGTCGGTGGATGGCAGTCGATGCAATTGCCGGTCTTGGCGAACCGTTGACCCCGCTTCACCTGACCCTCGGTATCGAGTGTCGCGACCAAGGTGACACAGAGAAATACTAGCAGCGATCCTGCTATTCTCCAGTGCGACTTCAATGTAGCTCCTTTGTTCATCATCTTGAGTCGAACTCCCAAAACTACCTAAATATCTGCTCCCAGATACTCATCGACGGCTTTCTCGTTGTACTCTATGACCGACGCGCCCTTCAACACGGTGAGCAATTCATCAAGAAGCTGGTCGAACTTCCGCTGAAACATCACTGCGCGAATTTGTCCGTCGACCTCTTCTATGGTTTTTACTTCTCCCCGTCGGCGCACCTTCAGTTGGAATATAACCCATCCCTCGGCCAGTTGAAACGGCGTGGTGACTTTTCCGACTTCAAGATCCTTCAGATTCTCGGCGACTTCGGTCGGAAATGTCGTGAGATTGAACCACTCGTTCTCATCGTGGTCAATTCCGTCATCGCGTCCCAGTTGGTCAGCAACATGGGCAAAATCAGCTCCGTCGGCCAGGTATGTTGCGGCCAGGTCAGCCTCGGCCTGCGTACTGACCTGGAGTGCTTTTAACTGAACCTCATCCGGCTTGCGGTAGCTATCGAGGTTCTCTGCATAGTACTGCTGAAATTCCTCACGGTTGAAAAGAATGCGATTGCTCACGTTCTCGCCGAGATAATCTTCAAGCAGAAGACTGTCTCTCACCCGCTCTACAAAATCAAGCACCGTCTGGTGACTCATGAACTCATCGTTTTGGGCTGCTGCACTAAGGCGGGCCTCGTAAATCCATCCGGTCACAGCCCGGTGCATGATAGTGTCGAACACCTGGTCTCCAGCGTTCATGGCGGTGTGAGAAATCTCACGCCGCAGGTCTTCCTCGGAAATCGTCTCTGACGCCCCCACCGTGACAACCGTCGCCTTCGACCCAACCAAGAACTCGCCCTGGAAGACTGCTGACGAATCGCTCGCTATTTTGCCCAAGAGCGTGGAATCAACTTTTTCGGGATAGTCCGCTGCCAAGCTGTCTAGATATGTTTGCCAGGCAAGATCCTGTTCCGTGTTTGTCAGGACAGTTCTGATCTCTTTGGACCAGTTCGACAGCTCATCCGGGTCGGCATCGATCCGCTTCTCCACCCGCAGGAACATCCAGGAGTCCTGAAACTTGAACGGGGACGACATCTCGTCAGGTTTCAGACTCTCGGCCGCCTGCCTCAGTATAATGGGGATGTCGCGCCAGTACTTGAGGCTATGCAGCCCCCCCTTGAATTTGCGAGAGTCGAGCGATAGCTCCGTGGCGAGACTGTCCATCGGGGCGCCGGCTTCGATCTGCGCTATTAGTTGTTCTGCCCCTTGAAGAGATGCGACGGCCAAAGTGCGAAGCTGTATCTTGAAATAATGGCTCTCGAATCGTGCGTCGATATCTGCGTCAGATATTTCAATGTCAGGCTTGAACGTCTGCCCAACAAGAACCGATCGCGCCCGATCAAGTTGAAGGGACTGCATCTTGGCGACAAAACTCTCTTCTTCGTGCATCCCAATCGCCCACGCCTCCTGGAGAAGCAGGCGGTCGTTGACCAATTTGTCCAGCAACTTATGGTAGTCGAAGGTCGCGATCTGTTCTTCGGACAGCCGTCGGTGCATCGACATAATTTGTCTGTCCATGTCAGCAGTTGTAATGCTGTCGCCATTCACTACAACCAGAGCTATCTGCTCTGCGGCTCCAACCGATTCGATCGGTCCTATCGCAGTCAGCAGGAGAGCCAGTACCAAAGTTGATTTGATCATTGTCATTCCCGTGCCTTCGTCATGGCTTCGCTGAGGCATAGTTGGTCAGCGTTGGTTGTAGCCTGTGCAATGCATTCTTGAGAGCTGATTGTAGCAACAAGCCTAGTGAGTGGCAGCGACCCAGACCGAAAATCGTTTCCGACTCGCCGCCGTCGTGTTCGGCATTGTGGATGGCCGCGACTACTCCTGTGGCCGCGTCAGTCAATCGGAGGCCGAACTCCAATTCCGGCTTGGAAGCCAGCGAAAGGCTGCGCGCCGATCGGAAACGGTCAACTTCGCCGGTGACAACCACATCGGCCGATAGTTTCTCCCGAACCAATTGCAGTCTGGGATAATCGATTTCACCTACGGGCGAGCCGCCGTTAGGAAGGGTCAGGTCGATGACGGCACCTGGTTCTATAACCGAATAACCGGCCCCAACCAACTCCGATAGCAGCCAATTGGCCGCAATCTTACCGGCGTGGCGATCCTTGGATATGTTCTCAAACGGCAACACAACCGTGCGGATAGCTGCGTTCGCGTTTGGCTTGTCTTGTCCAGGGTTGAGCAAGGGAGCATACAGCTCGCCAATGATCTTCTCAGCCACCATCGGGATCAGGTCAGAAATGCTGTCGGGGGCGCCCGTTCCGAACAAGCCTATTTGTCCCTGAGCCGTGGCCGCCAGGCTGACAGACGACAGGATAGTCATACTGCTCGGAGAAACCAGCCTTAACGATAAGCCGCACTCCAGATTCTGTGCATCGCGATAAAAATCGATCGACCCGACCAGCAGAATGTCGACCCCAACAGCCCTGCCTATGGCCGCAGCGTCGCTTGGCGATACGCTGCCAGCGGCCCGTATACGATTCCGCCTTAGGATCGGTCGTAATTCTTCGGGCGCTACGAACTCAATACCCCGCTCAGCCAGGCTGGTATAAATGGCGTTTACGATCGGCTCCTGGGCGTTGGAGTTGTCGGTGTAGTCTTTCAACGGAAGGACAGCGGTTCTGAGTCCAGTTGTGGCATCCAGGACTCCGCCTGTCTCCGCCAGCGAACCATCGATGGCAACAGCTGCAATCAGCAAGGTCGCCAGAACAGTGATTTTTGCGCAGGTTACTAGCATTGATCCTAGTCCATCAGGGTCGATAACGCTCGTTTCACACAACGCCGCATCACTTCACTCTGAGACGGACCACCGGTACCGAACAATTTCGACCAGAAGCCCCGCCCTCCTTCGGTGTGCGTGGCAGTCCAAACCGTCTCACCAATGTCAGTCTCCACCATCCTGATCACCAGCGTAACGACGTGCTCCGATGAAGAGCCTGAGCGGGTCGACGATGTCTCGTTCACCGAGCCAAAGAACAAGCCCTGGACATTCAGCTCTTTCCCAATACTCACGATTTGCTCTTGCGTAAGGTCGGCGGCCCGGACGGTGGAAAACTTCGCCAGAACCCGGGTCACTTCGCCCGGCTCAATCACGATGAACGCCTCCGACGCCAGAAGCTCGGTGATGAAGAATCTGGTTGCCTTTGACCCGGCCCCCTGCTCGTTAGTCAGGTTCTCAAACGGAATCACGGCTACCCGTTCGACATAGCCAAAATCGAATTCGGGATGAATGAACAATGTTGGCCGCATCCCGGCACAGCCGGAAAACGCGACAGCAATTAGGATAATCATCGCGACCAATAGGGAGATTTGTCTGGGCAATAGCATCACAATTTCCTGTTTCAAAAGCCGGTGCGCATGCCTACCTGGACAGACCTGGTGTGGATCCCGGATGCCTGGCTGTAATCATTGTCAAGATAGCTCATATAGGCGCTGCTGCGACCGCTGAAACGGCAGCTGAGGCGAACGCTGTACCGTTCCGAGCGATAGCCATCTTCGTCATCGGACAAACGATACAAGAAACCGGCTACAATCGCACTACTTAAATCCCACCCTGCTCCGAATTCTTGGGACACATAAGTGGCTGTCCCCCTTGACCAATCAACAGCACCTCGCATTGAGATCGTCCGAGTGAGCCGCATTCGCAGGGCTACTGAGTATTGATCCCTCAGCAATCGATCCACCGTTTCCTCGATCTCCGAGGTCTGGTGATAATATGACGCTGTCACTTCAAGCGAACGGGTGGGACGGGCATCGACAGCAACTTGCCGGTTCCAGGTCTGGGATGTACGATCCAGTAAGAAGCGCCGTCCCTCTCCCCAACCGACTTCGCCGAATATCTTCAAACCCGCCAGCGGAGTTCCGTTGAACTGGCCAATAAGTCGCAGATCCTCGGACTCGCGCCTTTCGTCCGAGTATGAGAGTCGCCGATTGGCTGACAACGACAGATCAAAGGTTGTTAGCGGCATATATTTGAAAGAGTACGCAATCGAATTGTCCCTCAGATCGGCGACTTCGCCAGAGGTACTCTGCAGACTGGTTTGCCATCTAACGGTTTGGCTGACGGATTGGGACTGCTGGAGGCGCAACGACCCGGTATGATGTATATTGTCACGAGTCCCCCGCAGACCAACAGAAGGGTCCTTTGAGTAGGATAGATCGGCTGTCGCCACTAATCGCTTGCTGACATTATATGTACTGCCGAGGTTGGCGGTGTGCGATGAGCTGTGCTGCGAAGTGTAACCGGAGGAGGGTACTTCCGTCACCGCTTGAATCTCCGTCACAAAAACCTGTTCGGCTTGATTGAAGCCGGTGTTAATCGCCTTCAGGTATCTGGTCAGAACAGTGGGAAAGACAATCTCGTATCTGAGCGTATTGGCGTCGAAACGAATCGTCGGACTCAGTGTGTAAATATCCCACGTGAAATTATCCTCGGAGATGTAAACATGCCAACCCATCTGCTCGTCGGAGATCGTGTTGGTATAGATGTAAAGCGCCGTCACTTGGCGCGGAGTACCGAAGTCAACGCCTAGGTGTTGGTTGCTCGCTCCGGAGCCAACATTGATGACTGGCTGGGCCGGATCGGTGGTGTTGTCGTCCGTCAGGGACGGAATCACCTGTAGTTGACCGATTGTGGCGGCCGCCCTCTCGCCAAAGAGCCCGGAATTGACGTCAACTAGCTGAAGCAAAGTCTCCGTGGTAGGGAGGCGATCAGTCTGGGAGCGATAACTGAAAGTGTAGTCGGCCGTCAGGCGCAACCGTCTATCTAGTAGCGTCGTCGAAGTGTAGGACGTTCTCAGCAGGTGATGATCCTGATCGGTCTTCAGGCCCGACACGCGGTTGTCCGTGTCGCCACGAGTATACTTGTATCTGGTGGTCCAGGCGCTCAAGTGATAATTGAGACTCACGTCCAGCCGTTTATCAAGAATGTTACGCCCAGCCACTCCGGGCTCACCGATCAGATGATTCCAGTCATAACGGACCATCAGCTGAGGATAGCGGCGTACCCGGGTCCGGAGGGTCAGATCATAGGTATCGGTCGTCAACTTGTCGGAGGGCGAAGTCCCTTCCACATCCCGTCGACGCAAGCCGAGATCAAGGGCCATGATCGGATGGCTCCAGGATAGACGCGCAGTTGGCCGCATCTCCTTTTTGAACAGACCGATCTGCTCGCTGCGGTCGAATGTGAATTTGTAGTACCGAAGGGAGGTTCGCAGGGTCACATAGTCGGAAATTGTCTTGAACCAATTTCCGCTATACTCCTGTCGCAAGGTCCCTCGGCTGTCATCGTCCGATTCCGATCGGACTCCCGAAAGGCTCATCGTTCCTGACAGATTCTCCGACAGGATGGCGTGGCAAGGGTCAGCAATGAGAGAAAGCACGGCCACTATAATGAGGACACCTCGGCAGGAGGCAAAATGACGGGCAAGACAGCCCGGATCTGTGATACTAATACCGGAGAGTGTTCTGATGACTGAACCTATCGACTTCATAACTTTTGTACAAATCATCGACCGCGTCGGCGGCATTAGCGGTCCGTCATTCATAAACAGAGGAATATAATGTGTCCTGTCAATCTTTGATAACCCGGATAGAAACGCCCGGGCAAGTTGCCCGGGCGTTTTACCAACAATATCAATGACATCGCAAAGTATGTCTTATGGCGTCACGTGATCAAAAGCGTCTTTCACGTGGCACTTGTTGCACAACGAACGCTGGTTCGGATTGGCATACGGATTCGGAATCGCGTATGAACCGGACTCCAGGCCGTCCTCATCCAACAAAGTTACGCTGAAGTCCCAACGACCTGCGTTCGGCGCCGACGTAGCGTGGGCGCGGTGGCAGGTGAGACACATGACCGTACTGGAGGCCGACGGACCGGCGGTTCCATTCGCGGTGTTGGCAGCATCTTCGAAAGGCACGGAGGCCAGGTAAGCTGTTGCCTGAGCACCACCGGTCTGATCGTGGGTACCGTTGTACAGATTGTAGTTACCGGCAACGGAGCCACCCAAAGTCGTACCGGACTCGTGGATCAGCTTGGTGTTGTTATTGTGGAAGTCACCATGACAGTTGCCGCACCAGTCGCTCATACCGGCCTGATAGGCGGTATGGCTGGCGTTGGATTCACCAGCACCGAAGAACAGGCTCGGTCCGCCCGCAGCGGTCGGAGCAGCGTTGGCAAACGTGGCAAGACCGTCCTGGACGACCTGACCAGCGCCATAGAGAAGGCGGAAGTTGGTGTTTCCATGCGGGTCATGGCAGGAGGAGCAACCCAGCTGCGAGGCCGGGAAAGCACCGCCCGGAGCGGCGGTCAGGGTGCCATCGGCGCCCACGCCGCGAGACGGAGCTACCAGGTTGTGACCGGCAGCATCGCCCGGAATGGCGTCAGCCCAGCCACCGCCGGCCAGCGTATCGCCACCACCATGGCCGTCGTTCAGGTTGTCTTCCAGCAAGAAGACGAAGTTTCCGCCACCGAGTTCGCGCGGTGGGGCCATTGGATCAGTACCAAAAACGGCGCCCAGGCCACCGCCGTGACAGGACAGACAGACGTCACTCGGGGTGGCGTCCTTGAGCAGCCAGGCGTTGCCGTTCGGGCTGTCAGGATCGACCAGAGTACCGTCTTCGCTATTGTGCATGGTGTGGCAGCCATTGCAATGGGCCACGCCAGCATCGTGGAAGCCCAACGCAGAGCCGGCGAGAACGAAACAAAGGCCGGCCAAAAGTAAAAGAAATGTACGCACTACTGTTACCTCCGATGTAGCTGGTTTATCCCCGCGTCAGCAAGAGATGCACCAGCAATAAGCTGATTGGTTAAGGGTTTGTTGACCACTCCTTCTTGGCTTGAAGTTAGCTCTAGTGAATATTGTGAATTGTTTGAAACATCATTCTTGTCCTGAATGCTTTCGTTGCTTCCGATTTGCGGATCGATCCGCTGGATGAAGTCAGGAATCCGGCAGGCTTGGATCTTGTTCTGAAATATCTGGCCGATGTAGACCAGGCCCTGGCTGTCACAATCAAGAAGGGTGGGGTGATAGAACCAACCCGGATTGGTGCCGCGGCCGCCAAACTCCCCTCGGAACTTGCCGTCCGGGCCATAGCAGACAACGTTGAACCGATGCTTATCGAGGACCAGAAGCGTGCCGTCTTCGGTCACTACCGCAGCCACCGGAAAGCTCAATTCGCCCGCCCGTGTGCCCTTACGACCGAAGGTTCTCACCAAGGCCCCGTCGAGATCGTGAACATAAACGCGACCCAGCGAGCCGCACGGAACCAAGAGTTGTCCCGCTTGCACCCGAATCTTGCCGAGCACTTGCTCGCGCCGGGTGGCTTCATCCAGACTGGTCAACAGCCCGAAATCACGAAGAAACTCTCCGTCGGGTGCTATCACGTAAACACGTACTCCGACCCGATCGAACAAATAGACATTGCCGTCAGGACCAAGGTCGAAGCTGGCGACGGTTATGACGCTGGAGTCCGCCGCCAGGGGCAGCGGTACTTCACGCATGAACAGACCATCGAAATCAAAGACCAGAAGTCGGCGGCCGGCCTTGGTTGTTCCGAGAATCCAGATGAACCCCTCGCCATCGACGGCTAAATCGACCGGCGTTGAGAAGTTTCCGCCGCCACTGAATTCGAACCGAAAGACCCCGTTGCTGTCAAATATGGCAATCCTGTTGTGCCCCGGATCGGTCACGAAAATCTCGTTGAATTGATGATCCACAAAGACGGCCGAAGGCCTAAGAATCTGGTTGGCTCGCCCTGGCACCTGAATATCTCGCACAAACTCGGCCGGGACGGACATTCCTTGAGCCATCACAGTGGCGCCAGAAAACACCAGCGAGAGATGAATCAGAATGCTGAACGGCAATGTCATAACGGATTTGCGCATCGTAGTTGTCTTGTTGGTACCGGCAGTGCAGTATTTCAAACGAGGGCCAGTTGATTAAGATTTCTTTGGTTTTTGCAGTACATTAACGATCAGTTGCATCCATGATGTATTCATTAGCTCTTGCAACAGCAAACGACGTGCCGTGTTCGGGGGCAAAGAGACGCCCCGAAGACCTCTTGGGCCAGCTTCTGGGACGCCATGTTAACTGTCTGACATTCAGTCGACTGCCGATGAAGAGCCGAGTGCGCTGATGTGCCTGCGACGGCCGCCTCAACGAGGTTTCGCGTTGGGGGGCCGTAGCGAGGACTGCGCTGGGTGGTTTCACCCACTCGCCGGGCCAAATGCCCCGGGGCTAAGGTCGGTAGGGGCTTTCTCTATTTGTCACCGGCACCAGTGAACGACGCCGAAGATCGTGCACTCAGACAGAAAGGATGCGGCCTCCACGTGCGCGAAACAACTCTCTCACCTGTCTGCTTCCGCCCAGTCCCTGACTCCAGTCTATGATGCCTCAGCCACCAAGAACGTCCGCCTCAAATCACCGTCCAGGGTTGATGTTCAATGATTGGAATGTACTGTCCCTGAACAGAGTACAGGTTTTCGCGGACGTCAGCAGTCGTAGTCATTGATTCGGTCTGGGCTGGTGACGACATGAGTGAATATGTGGCATAACTCATTCTTGGCGATTGTCGTTGTCGGTCTGATTGCGCACAGTTCATTGCGGTCGGGCAGTATTCGACCGTCCGAACACAATTCCGATATACAGATGTCTGACTCCGAGCCGGAGGCTCATCAGGGCCAACCGTGCGGTGAGTGTCACCAGTTGGTGGCCGACTACGGCACGACCGACTCCTGGCAAATCAACTTCAGCGATCAATGTTTGACCTGTCACACAACATTCGGTGCGAAATCGAGTCCGTTGAGCGACGTGTTTCACCGCCAACTTGATCAACCCTGCACGCAGTGCCATTCCTTCCACCGCACCAGCCAGCTGACCGCCAGCGGCCGAGATTTCAGCTTTGACGCTGATGAGCGTGCTCGGTTCATCTGCGAAAGTTGCCACCGGGAATCCGGCCTGCTCGAGAACCTCTCCCTCGGCCATCTCGGCGCCGCTGAATGGTATCATAGCGAGAGCGCAGCTCTTGGCCGAGTGTCGCCATCTTCAACCTGCCTCGGCTGTCACTCCGATGATCATAGGCTCCAGAGTAGTCCAGCTGACTACACCAAGGCTATACCGATCAACATGTCAGCCAGCCATCCGGTGGGCATACCGATAAATCTCAGCGGCGGGCGCACCGACGGATATGCCCTTGATGCGCGCATTCCATTGCTGAATGGGACGATGGAATGCCAGTCCTGCCATTCTCTGACATCAGGAACAGACTTCAGCCTCGTCGAGTTCTCGTCTCCCTACGACCTATGCCTGGGTTGTCATGATCAGAGCGACAAGGTGCCGTCTCGGCCAATGATGGCCGAGCAATAACCGACAGCAGCCCGACTTCTCCGCACAGCTAGATCGAATCGAGCGAAGGTGAAAGATCACGCGTTGCTTGTGACTCTGTTGCCCTCGGACACGAATGAAAGGCGGCGGGATGATGGTCCCGCCGCGCCGAAAGTCTAAGCATTGCTTGAGTCGTTTGCGATTACTTCAGTAGCACCATCTTACGAGTCTCGGTGAAGCTACCCGCCTCCAGACGATAGAAGTACACACCACTCGATACCATCTTGCCCCTGGTATTGGTCCCGTCCCAGAGAATTTCGTGGTTGCCGGCTTCGATTTCGCGATCGGCCAGAGTCACCACTCGCTGGCCCAGAATATTGATCACCTCGAGTCTGACGTGGCTGGCTACAGGAAGGGCAAAGCCGATCCTCGTCGAAGGATTGAACGGATTGGGATAGTTCTGGGACAACCTGAATTCCTCAGGCAGAGCCAGCACGGCACCGCTGTTGTCGATTCGCGGAACGAGTGTTCTTGCGCCCGCGTCGGCCACCCAGGCTTGTTTCACCTCGAATCGACCCGGAACGAGCACCAACTGCACTGTCCCTGGAGCGATGGCCGTGGATCCATCGATATCAAAGATACCCAGAACAGCAGTGCTATCCTGCGCGTGATAGAACATCTCGAGGCGCCTGTCGGCCAATAGCGTCGGAGAGAACGGCCCCGTCCCACCCAACTCCAAATGGAAGCCGTGGAGCGGTTGGCTTGATTGGACTGTCACCATCGTCGTATCATTGACGTACGACGTTGCAATCAGCACGGGCGATTCGCCAACTACCTTCGCCAGCGGCTCTTCGACGACGCCGCAGGGATATGGAGTTGGGCCGTCACCGAACATGGAAAAGACCAGATAGATGACATCGGCTATATCAATTGATTCGTCCGGATCGCCGTTCACGTTGGCTTCCTGCGCGCAGGGTAGGTCCGGTCCCCCCTGGAACATGTAGTCCACCATGTAGATCAAATCAGCGATATCGGCATCAGTGCCATCGCCGTTGATGTCGCCGCGGTTGCCAAAACAGCAGACGACGACTGTGAAGCAGTGTGGACCGTCCCACGACGGCGAAATGTACTCATAGGGATTTGAGGCACCGACGACCCATCGCCACCGATCGACCATAGCAACACCCACCGAGTCAATACACAGGGTCTTGCCAGCTTCCGAGCAGTCGATATACGCCTTGATCCGGAAGGCATCCGCCTCGATGCCCTGGGGCATCCCACCAGCCGAAATACGGATTCCCGCAAATATCGCGGTGTCAACCGCCTCGCTGTAGTAGGCCGTGTCATACAGCATCAAGTCGAAGTAGTTTCTCCAATCTACGTTGCTAAACTCCCAGGACGTCTCGGTGGGTCCAAAGGCAGCACCGTCTGGGGAATAGATCTGGAAGGCGTTCTCAATACTGGAGAGAGGACCATCCTGTGTATTGACCACCCCCACTATGAGTTCCACTTGACGACCACAATGAACCTCCCCGTCCTCCATACTTCCACCATTTATCCGGGACAGATACACTTCGTACTTGAAAAGGAAGGACTCAACTTCAGTCCATTCCGAGAACTCGAAGCCATCAGTCGCTCGGACGCGCCAGTAGTAGGTGCTGTCGTGCATGAGGCCCTCCAGTAGGCCTGAAGACACGGTGTCACTGGTTGCCAGTACGGGCGGAAGTGTTACGACGGGAGCCCCCATGAGACTGGGGTCAGAGTATACTTCAAAGTCATAGAGAAGCTCGTATGAATCCGGGTCAACCGCCGCTGAGACGCTGAGCTTGCTGCCGGTTCCGACCGTCTCACCATTCACCGGGCTGATCGACATCAGTCCTGTCGGAGGCATGTTGCAATGGAACCAGACTTGGCGCCAATCGCCCCAGCCGGAACCATTGTGCAACCTGATGCGAAGGAAGTAGGATTCGCCGTCCACCAACGCCGATCCGGCATAGGCGACGGAAGTATCCGATGATGTCACTTCTCCCGTACTCCACATCTCGGCCACAGACCATTCGGCGTCAGTCCCTACCTCAACATGATATCCAGAAGGCGAACCGGTGCTGTCCCGGAACGTCCATATGATCACCGGTACTTGTCCTATCACGCTGGATAAGAGCTCGTCAACCATACCGACAGATCCGGCAATAGGATAGTTCCAGGGTCCCGCGTACGGCAAGGCTCCCATATCGTTTTGAGAACCATCGGGATCATTCCACGCCAAGCCCGGCCTTCCGGCGTCAATACAGGGAGACGTCTTCAGAAGGGAGAAATCGCCAGCCGCTGTATCCACAAACTCCGGGTCAACCACTATGGAGCCCAAACCGGGGACAAGACCATCGTAGTCGCCCAGCTCGTTCGTGAAGACGTTGTTATACTCGAGAACGAGCCCCTCGCCGTAATAGCCATGAACGCCTCTCATGTTGGCATTGAAACAGACTATATTGCTGAACACATCGGCGTATTTGCAGTCGGTCATCTTGATACCGGCCATAGTCGTGGTTTCGGCCCAGTTGCCGGCAATAGTGTTATTGTGAACCACCGCGTAGTCGCAATTATCGAGGTTTATGCCGCCTTCATAGTAGGTGATCAAGAAGTTGTTGACGACGGTATTGTAACGTATGATGGGACTGTCGGATCGGTAGAGTCGGAATCCGGCCCACACCGTGCTGTTGATGACGGTATTGTTCTCAATCAGAACTGGTCCACCGTAGAACGTGCTAACAGGATAGTACCCGCAACCCTCGAAGTAATTGTCGGAGATTGTCATTGGTCCGTTGGAGTAGGAAATCCAAACCGCACCACCGACTGTGTTGATGAAGCGGTTACCGGTGATTGTCGGAGACGCGCGGTCAATCAGCATCGTGCGATCGCCATTCTGGAACGTGAAGCCGGTAATGACAGTCGAGCTTGCTTCGCCAGATTGCGCTACCATACAGTAGCGAATTCCCGCAGGAGCTTCCAGGAAGGTTGACTCCGGGCCATCACTGGATGTGAACAGGATGGCCTTTCCTTTCATGCTGAGATGTTCAACATAGGTTCCGGGACCGACGAGGACCGTGTCCCCATGAGCCGCAACGTCTATCGCGTACTGGATCGATTCAAAATGCTCCGGCACCTGAACAAGAGTACCCATCTTCGTCGTCATCAAGCTGAAAGCCCAACCACCCCAATCGAGGCCGTTGTGCAGGCGGATGCGGATGAAGTACTTGCCGATCGGATTCAGGGGCGTGCCGGCATAGACCACCGATGTATCCGAGGCGTATACCGGCCCGGAGTCCCACTGCTCAGCCACGTCCCATTGATCATCGCTACCGATCTGAATCTGGTACTGCTGTTGGCTCGTGGCAGCCGTGTCGGCGAAGGACCATGAGATCTCCGGATTCAGACTCGTGACCCAACCCGCAGTGTCAAGCGGGGAAATCGTGATCCCGGCCGGGCCTGGATACACCCTCTGCCCCATCACGGCACCGATATCACACCGGGATCCATCGGGATCATTGTAGGCAGGGTTCGGGTCGCCGGCATCTAAGCACGGCGAACCGGGTAGCATCACAAAGTCCATGCCGGTAGTATCAACAAACAGCGGATCGACCGACAGGCAGCCCACACCAGTAACAACAGCGTAGTCCGACGGACTGTTGCCATAAGCATTGTTGTACTCAATCGAGACCGTAAGCGAGTCCTGGGCGCTGAGACTGATGCCAGGAGTGCCCGTGTTCCAGGCGATCAAGTTGTTGCGTATGTCAATAGTTCCGCCATCCTGCGATACTCGGAGTCCACCTACGGTGTTGCCATAGAGAGTATTTCCCTCCAGGATGACGTCGCCACCGTTCACAACATTTACTGAGTAGTCATCGGTGTTCCGGGCAATGATGTTACCCGTAATAGTTGTCTGCAATAGGTCCCAGCCGAACAGTATCCCGTTAACGCCCGATCCTGCATCGTTAAGATGCACAAGACAATCCGTTACGGTGAGCGCGCCATCTTTCGCTTCCACGCCGCCGCCGTTGCCGGTCAGGATGCAGTTCGAGACTTCCAGGCTTACGGAGTCATATGCAGCAACGCCATAGATTGCCGCCCCCGTGATGGTGCAGTACGATACGCTGAGTTCGCCGCAGTCATAGGCCCTCACACCATACTTGCCACCAGCGATCGTAACATCACTAACCGAGCACGGGGAATCAGCGTTGCCTCCCCCTATGTATGTAATTGCGGCTTGCGTGGAAGAGGCGGCAGTAATTGTGGTCACTTCCGCTCCTCCGCTGGAAGTGATGTTGACTCCCTTGTTCGCTATGGTAATCGTCTCCGTGTAGTCACCGGGGGCGAGGATGATCGTATCTCCATCCGTGGCCAGCTCAACTGCTTCTGCCAGGGTTGGCCGATCGCCCGGAACTTCGATCACCCCTCCCGCACTGGTCTGAAACTGGAATTCATACCAGGCCCCAGAGGATGTTCCGTCAGCTATTCGCATCCGACCATAGTACAGCGTCAGGTCGCTTAAGGGGCTGCCTGCGTACGCGGCCGTAGTATCCGTGGTGGACATGGCGTCATCCCACATCTCTATGACATTCCAATCGGCGTCAGTACCGATCTGGATGAACCAAGCGTTCTGAGACGCCGGCGGGAGGGCCAAGGGAGTCCAGTGGAAGACAGGCGTAAGGCTGGCAACGCTCATTCCGTCGCCCGGGCTTACCGCCACTCCCAGCACCAACGGGAAGCCTTCGGTAGACAAGGGAAACGCGCCCATATCGCAGCGGCTTCCATCGGGATCGTTGTACTCTGGGTCCGGATGCCCGGCGTCAACGCACGGCGAGCCTGGCTGCAGTTGGTAATGTCCAAGTTCGGGGGCCAGGTACTGGGGATCCTCTTGGATATCATTCGGGCCAGCATCGATATAGTACCGGTAGTTTGGATTGTTACCCCATGAATCGCAGTAATCCTCGTCTACCTTCGAGCCGGACATTCTGATTCCGTTTGACCCGAAGTTGGTCACGATGTTGTTGTAGAACGTGATGTTATCATACGAATTGGCGTACGCACCTATGAATCCGCCATCGAAAGTGTTGTTGATGATCCGGGTCCCGACAAAGTCCCAATAGAGGTACAGAGAATGTCCGCCGTTATTATAGAACAAGCAACGAGAGACAACGGGCATGCCGGACTCGATGCGTAGGACTCTTCTGTCAGAGTCCCAGTCGTCCAGATTGTTGGAGTGGAAAATGCAGTTCGTAATCAGCGGAGAAGACCCATCAACGTCTACGATGCCAGTGTAAGTATACCCTTCCGCTCCTGTGACGGTGAACCCATTGAACTCTACGCCCGGTAGATATGTCCCGCGAAGGTTGACTAATGCTACATTGGAGTTGACAAGAGGTCTGAGAATCGTCGCTTCTGGTCCCTCTTCGCTCAGCAAGATCACCGACTTGCTCGAGAAATTTACTCCGCCATAGTAGGTCCCTGGCGCGACAAGGATGGTATCACCGTGGTAGGAGGCGTTAATTGCGTCCTGGATGGTTGGATAGGCCGATGGTACGCGCAGGGTGAGGGCCTCTCCACGGATGGCCAGGATAGCCGCGATCGGATCAATGAGTCCGGCCCCCAACTGACCCTCGTGACCAGGATTGAGGCTGTCCAGGGAGGTGGCCGTGGCTAGGATCGTGCCGCGGATCTCGGCACAGGTCAATTCACTGTCGAAGGACGCCAAAAGGGCTGCAAGAGCGGTGACGAACGGGGTCGAGAAACTGGTTCCACCCCACCAGGCGTAGCTGGTATCATGGTACGGCGCATAGAGTCGTGTCCCGGGTGCGCAAACATCGACATACTCTCCGAAATTGGAGAAGTCCGCCAGGAGAAAAGTGGAGTCTACAGCCGCCACGGCCATTGAGTTGGGATCGCTGGCAGGATAATGCGCTTGATCGTCCTGACCGTTGCCAGCCGCCACCACCGTAAGCACGTCGTGATCCTTGGCGTACTGTATAGCCTGGATCATTGCCTCGTGGCTGGCCATGGTCACCATGCTGAGATTGATCACGCGACAACCTTCGTCCACGGCTCTCATGATTGCATCGGCAACAACGTACCCGTTGCTTTCCCCCTCCAGATCCGTGACTCGGTAGGACCGTATCTCGACATTGGGAGCAACAAGGTGAACCAGACCGGCAACGAAAGTGCCATGGCCGGAGTTGGCGCCCCCTGGCTCGTCGTGAGCGTAGGGGTCATCATCAATGTAGTCCCAACCACTGACGACGGTGCCTTCAAAGGCCGGATGTGAGGCGTTCACACCACCGTCAATCACGGCCACCACTACCCCGTCACCAGTAGCAAGCCCATGGGCCAGGGATAGCCCCAGAGATTGCGCGGCTCCCTGCTCGGCATACTCACCCTCGCCGATAGCATCGCCAAACGGGATGCTACCCTGAACAGGCTCCAGGGGATCGATGATGTAGTTTGGATGACAGAACTGCACTCCTGGCTCAGTCTCCATCAGTTCCGCAAGAGAATCCAGATTGGCCCCATTGGCTGCGTTGAGCAGGTAGATGTTGAGTTGCTCCAGGTGACGTACTTCGGAAGTTCCAAACTTGCCGTTGATCGTGTCCGCATTTGTCCCCGGATCCAAACCCAATACGAGTTCACAGGGTATCCACATCAAGGGCTCCGGACCATTCGCCTGCACTCCTACGGACGCGAGCACTGAAATCATGATCCAACAAACGACAGTAGTTACTATCTTCTTCGACATATGCTACTCCTGTATCATCCAGCGCCAAAAATTGAGAAAGCCGCCCAATCGTAGGCCGAAGGGTATTTCTCTCGAACATCTATGGATGCCTGACGGGCAGCGTTGCCAACCGACAGACGATTGAAATAATGGTTGTAGAAGCATTCCGACCAGGCTGCTGCCGATTCGTCAGCTACTGCCCAATGGCTTGCGATAACATTGCGTGCGCCCATCTCCAGCAGCGATCGCACCAGGCCAGTTGACTCTTCTCCCGGAAGACTCACCTGCTGACCTGTGCGACACCCAGCCAGCATGACCAGGTTGACCCGGTTACGGCGCAGCTGAAAGTCGGCTGCGAAGAGAGCACCGTCCGTCAGGTCAAGGGACGAGTAGAAGGGATTGTCGACGCGCAGAGAAGCGTGCCCCGAGTAGTGCCAGAGGCGGGCTGAAGAGTCGCTGGGAACGTCACTCCGAGTGCACGGTGAATGCAGGTGAAGGTGGTTTCCCGCCCGGGCAGCCAGGCTGGCCACTTCCCTCTCGACGCAATCCAGGCCATCCCTCCGACCAACGAACAGCTCGACACGCTGGGAAGAGGTTCGCTGTCGCGCGGCGTGAACGTGATGCCTGAGGCTGGGCGAGATGACCAGATTGTGTCTCATGGTCAAGGGAGCACCGTTGACTACGATGGCCTGCCACGGAAGATTTGATAGTTGTCCCTCAGGCAGGATAAGCAGTTGCTGTTCCTCAGCCCCGATCTCCAAAGGCGACCAGAGCCAGTTGCCCAGGTCCACCAGTAACCTGGTCTCTTCTCCCTTGTCTCGATGAACCAGTGAAGTACTATCATGCAAGCGCCGCCCCAACAGGAAGCGCCACTGGCCCATCACTATTTTCAGCCGACTGAGACCATCGACATATCGATGGTACCTTGTCTGACCACGCCAGTGAACGAACCCAACAAGATCGTCGCCGTCGCAATGGAACTGTACTATTACCTGACGTTGGGAGGCCTTGGTCATCATGGCCAGAATTTCGTCGAGACGATCCACTCGCCCGGCTCCCGGTCGACGCAGACCGCTCAGTTCGTGGTGAACTTTTCGCCGGAGATCCGATTGCATGCGACTTGACTGCACCGCCGCTCCGGTTCGTTTTCCGTCCGAATCGCCCATCTGCCCGGCCAGCACGGTAACCTGATCAGCGAGCAGCATCAGGCTTTTTTCGGCCCTTCGCCTGGCTGGCTCGTTCAAAAACGATTCATTGGAAGGAGCCCAGACACCGGCGGTCCGATACCGCTCCGTCCATGCCGCAGCTGCGGATACATTCCTGGGCAGCTCGGCACTGATAAGTTTCAAATAGGGATCGGTTCGATGACGGGTGAAGGCTGATCGCAGGTCCACCGGCGGCAGTTTGGCCCGCACGGCGTCCAGTACGTCGGCCGCGTTTGTCCAGTGTCGTACCGCCCGGCCCAGGTGTCCCAGTCGGGCCGCTCCATCACCCAGGAGAGTCTGCCGATGCGCGATCAGACAGGGAACAGTCTTGACGGCTGGATTGCGCGACAAGCGCGCCAGCGGAGCGGCATCGTCCTGAGAGCCGCCCGCCTGCTGGAGATCACAGATCGCTTCCCATAGCGGGAGCTGGGCACCCGTGAAACCGGTTCTAGCTTTCTCGAGTTCGGCCATACTATCGCCGACGTGTCCCTTCATCTGAGCCTGGAATAATTGCACAGCCGCGAGAAAGGCTGCGTTGGTGCCGTCGGCAAAACCCTCACGCGCTCTTTTGAGAGCCTTGCTGGCGACACTGACCCGCCCCAGCGCATACGAAGCCTTGCCAAAGAAGAAAGCGGCCTTGGCACTTTCGTATCCGAGTTCTAACTTGTTGGCACCCTTTTCCGCCCTCTGGGCACATCGTCGTGCATCAGTGAATAGATTGAGAGCCAGATAGGCCTCGGCCAGATCCAGTTGACAAAGCACTACACCACGCGGTTGGGAGGCGTTCCGATACCCTTCTTCGCATGCGGCAAGCTGTTGGAGAGCCTGATGATAGTTGCCGCGCAGCATCTCCAGCCACGCTGCTCCATTCAGACAGTCATTGGCGTACAGACCGAAGCCGTTCTCGGAGAAACATCGTCTGGCGTTCTCATATCGCTGTTCTGCCGTATCAAAGTCGAAGAGCTGCACCAACGTGTTGGCCAGATTGTAATCGCAGGTGGCAACAGCCACCGGGTTATTAGCTGATGCAAAGTACTGGCCCGCCCGTCGGTAGAGCTCGCGGGCCTCGCGATGTCGATCCTGACGATGCAAAAGGTTGGCGTAGTTGACTTCCGTCTTCGCCAGATCGGCTCGGGTCTTTAGTCGCGCGAACGACCGCATAGCCCTGCGAGCACATCGCTCCGACTGGCTGTAGTTCCCCAAATACATATACACGTCGATCAAGATGCGGTCGATTCGGGACCGCAATACAGGATCGCTCTTGAGCATCTGCCGGGCCGCCAGGTAGGCCTGCTCGGACTCCCGATACCTCCCCGCCACCAGGGTGGACCAGCCCAGGGCACGCTGTGCCATGGACCTCAACGACTTGCCGTGCCGGTCGGCCTGGCGCACGAACTTCTGGGCCATCAGAACAGCCGCAGCTGAGGAGATCTGAGCCTTCTTACGGACGGCGTCATTGCAGGCATCAGCCAGCACGCTCTCGTTGCTATCACCGAGATCCCCGGTAGCAAAGAAACGGGCTGCCATCTGGCCTAGTTTGTCGTCGTTGTCAACCATGATACCTTCTGAAAATCGATCCTGAATGCCTCGGAGATCAACTTGAGCGTGTGAGGAGTGCCTGGGGAACTCCAGTGATAGAATCCGTCATCCTCGGCTAAGATCTTCTGGGCACCGGCCTTCAGAACGAAGTCCTGCGATACTTCACCCTCATTGTAGACGCGGGCCACAAACGCCCACGACTCGCGCTGCTGTTCGGCGACCAACTCGAGAGTATAGGCACCGGCTTCAAGGTGTAGACGCCGCTCCAGCCCGCCGGCCGCATCCCGCAACTGCAAAGCTGGGATGTGAGCCCACGAGTCGACTTTGAGAAAACCCTGGATAACCTTGGAGGGAGACCAGGATGGCATCCTGTGAGCAATTTTCTCAAGACACTTGAGATGGCGTGGCGAGGACGACACAAGCGGCTCCGAACCGGCACAGGCGTAACGAGATAACATCGAGAACAGCTCACGGCAGTCCGGGCAATTACTCAGATGGTCTCGGAATGACACCACTCCCGAGCGAACGGCTTTCAGCATGGCCGCTCGAGAAGGATGTCTTGTAGCTTTTCGCATTCTTATGCCTTTCCATTAGTAGCACTGAACAAAGGAACCGTCGCACGGCACTTTAGTACAGTCAGGGTCAGAAAAATGTCGGATTGTAACTGAGGTCGCACTGCGAGAAAGATAGCTCAGGGCAAATAGCCCAGATCGTCCAGGATCTGTCGCATGCGGGCCAGGCAGCGTGAGCGGATCGGTCCCAGGCTGTTGGCTGGAATGCCGAGCTTCCGAGCGATATCGGCGTAATTGCTCCCCTGTGGCGAGAAAAAGAGCGCCTCAATCAACTTCTGACAGCGATCATCCAGATAGCTCATGGCCTCCTCCAATTCCTGCCGTCTCTCAAGCTGGAGTAGTTCTTCGTCAGGGAGAGGCCGCGGGTCCGTGGCGATTCCATCTTCAGCCGCGGTTGTGCCGCGTGAGCTTTGCAGCATCCTCACGGCGCGGCGCCGAGCAGTTTGCATCAGCCACTTTGGCAGCGCCTTCGGATCCTTGATTGATTTGCGGCAACGATACAGGGCCACCCAGGTGTGCTGGGCACAGTCTTCCACATCTGCCCCGTTCAGGCCACAACGCATGGCAACAGTATTCACCAGGGCATCATATTTCTGTACGAGGAGCTTCCAAGCACGATGGTCGTCGGATTGAATGCGATCCCAGATGTCGACAACAGATTGCGTCACATACCCGCCTGACGGAATACGAGTCGGGCGAGAGACAAAGGTTACGTTGGCGTCGACCTGACAACCCTTCAGATCGAGAGAGTATCTGTGAGGAATACTATACTCTTGACTGAACCTTTGTCGCCTGATCCATAATCGGAGGGCAAAACCACACTGTCGCCGGACTACACTGTATTATAACACGGGATGTCGATTCGGCAACCAAAATCGGTCGGGACGCCCGCCGTACGGGGACAACCATGATCGGCATACCCATAGCGCCGAAGTATCTTAGGACAGGAAATTGAGAATCTGTTGTTTTGATGTTCCTCCTACGGACACTGAACCGGCGCAGGCCCTTCGTGGAACAGGTAGCTCACCAGATGGATGAGGTCCGCTATGTCCGGGGCTTCGCTGCCGTCACCGTTGATGTCCGTCTCTGCCATGCAGGGTGGTTCGGGTCCGTCTTGGAACATGAACGTCACTAGGTAGATCAAGTCAGCAATGTCCGGTTCCAGCTCGCTGTCATGATTAATGTCACCGCGGGAATAACAGCAAGTGGAATTGACCACTTCATAGCAATGTGGTCCGTCCCAGCTAGGAGGAACGTCGCTGCCGTCTCCATAAAACCCCCACATCCAGGTGCCGGAATTTGGATAATAGGCAGAATCGATACAGATAGTATCACCTTCGGTAGCTCCGTTGGCATCAATGGTCAGGACCACGGCCGGACCGTCAAAGCCGGGAGGCAGACCGTCACCGAGGAAGATAATCCCACCGAAGCCAATGGTGTCGGCACCAGTTCCATCCCAGCTATGCGGATCTACAAACCAACCCAGATCGAAATTGCTAGTGGGGAAAGTCGGGTCGGGGCCATAGGTGCCGATCCAACTGATTCCGCCGGTGCCGCTGATTTCAAAGCCGTTGACAATAGCGGCTTTGGAGGGATCATTATTACGGTAATTGAATGTGAACGTTGCTGCGCCCGGCACGTTGGTAGAAATTCCGCCGTTGGGCGCCAGTCCCACTACGCTACCGAGGTAGATATCCCCGGGGACGGCGCCAATAGCTATACTTGATGAAAGGGCAAGGAGAGCTGCGAATGCGAGAGGTGTGAGTTTCAGTTGTTTCTCCTGTCTAGCTGTGCATTTGCTCATCCTAACCATTCATTTACTGCTATTGTTCCACCGCTCACGTAGAGACAATCTTTGAGGGGACGGAATTGATCTTAGCTTGCCGACAATCATGCGCCAACCGTGGTCCGGACACGGCTCTGAACAGCTAGTAGGAGTCGATCCGACGGAGAAAGTCACACAACGTGTGTCTGGCGGGGAACATAGCCGCTCACACCATCCAGTGAGTCGAGAAACTGGTCATAACCATCACCGATCGACAGCGAGCAAACAACAAAACCGTTTGGTGTCATATCGTCGTCAATGATGGCGGCAATGCGTTCAATCGAAGCAAGCACTAATTCCTGTTGATCGGTACCAAAGCCACTCTCGAACATGATCAGTGCTTTGGTGGAATCCACACCCAATTGCGCTGCCCCGGCATCACTGTGCCAGAACTCAGCATGCGCGCTGACTCCAATCAGCAAGACGAGTGAGATCGTTACAACTGCGCCCGTACTTCTTGCTAACATGACATCCTCCCTCTGAGCCGTACAATTGATCCGCTGTTCTTGAATCCACATTTGCCTAGTTGTTTCATCAAACCTCCTTCTTGTCTTCCTATGGTACTTGCTGACACGTTATATATTGCAGGGAATGGCCGCTCCCGAGCGAATGACAGTTCTCGAGCTGCCGTGACTCCAGATTGAAGGCGAGAATTTCGCCATAAGATGGATGAATCCCCACTATCCAGCGTCCATCAGGCGTGAATGCCAACTCTCCTATAGGAGAAGCTTCATTGAGGGAGCAGGCACCTACGGCCCAATAGATATCCGAAGGGACATTCCCATCGGCTCACTTCCGGTGGCATACTGCTCATATCCACAAGCACGCCACCACCGCTGTAGAATCTCTGGTTGTCCGCTGTGAACACGCCGCCCCCTATCTTGGTTGGCTCGTGGTAGACGACAGAGTAGTCCGACGAGTTCACGATACTGAAGTCTCTGAGATCGCTGTTGGTCACGGCCATCAAAGTTCCATCCGATGATATATCCAGTATGGCGCCAAAGGGCAGCCATCGGTCGGGCACGAGAGTGTCACCGCACGCCAGCGAGTCAAGGTCGATCGCCCCCACAAACGCGGAATCCTTCGGCCGGGCATAAAGTGTCTTGCCATCCGCCGATACGATGACAGGACCTCTGGTCGGGAAGTAGAATGAGTCGACCGTATTACTGGCGGGACGGTAAGCGAATATCTGTCCCGTTCCGAAAAATCCTTCCTTGAACCAGACCCGATAGTCCTTCGACTCCTCCTCCGGTTTTGGTTTTGGTCCAGCCGGATTGCTGTCGCAGCTGTTCAGTGACCAGGCCAATGCGATCATAGAAAACACTGTCAGCAGCGCCCCGCATGCCACCGACACTCTGGTAGTCCTGGGCCTATGCATTAGTTATCTCCTGTGACAAGCTATGTTTGGTTTGGTGCCACGATAACATGGTGACACACCAGCCGCAACTACGCATTACAAGTGCCGGGGTGGTGAGTTGAGGGTTTTGATCACCACCCCGGCCCCTAGAGCCAGCCACGCACTCAAACGACGCTGGGAACTAAACTACTCTCACGAGTATGGGTA
>CAZHDS010000006.1:15356-36960 GCA_964531495.1 uncultured Ignavibacteriales bacterium | reverse complement strand
CAGCGGGATAGCCGGGCAAGAGATAACCCCGACAATGATCCTGCCCACAGGCAATGGCCGGACCAACCGTGAAATGATAGAGCGCTTCGGCGGCGGTTAGGCGTTGGTCAGGATAGAAGACGTCACGACTCCCAGGCAAGGCTCGTCGGACAGCTGCAGCAATGCCGTGCAGCGGCTTGAGCGGCTCAATCGGACAATCACTCCCGAAAGCAAGGCATATGCCTTTCTCTTGCAAGGTCCGGAAAATATATGCGTTTCGGCCCCGCGCGCCCCAGTAGGATCGCACCATGGGGATATCTACCGGACAATGCGAGGGTTGCATCGAAGCCACCACGCCCAAGCGTTTCACTCGTGCGATATCTTTTCGGCGGAGGAGCTGCATGTGTTCGATACGATGCCGTGCCCCTGACTTTGGTGAGCCAGTCTTCTCAAAGACGTCGAGTACCATCGCGTTGGCCTTATCGCCAATGGCATGAATCGCAGCCGGAAGCCCCAGCGTCGCGGCCGATCGCACCCATTTCTCAATTTGGGTCGGGGACGTGGTTTCGATGCCATATTGACCGCGACTGCCGATGTACTTGTTGAAACAGAGCGCTGTCTGGCTGCCGAGAGAGCCGTCGGCAAATATCTTCACGCCCGCAATCCGCAAGAAACCATCGCTCACACCATATCTGACCTTGGCCCGTTTCAACTGCGGCAGCATGTTGGCCGGAGGATAGTAATTTACGCGCAAGCCCAGCTTGTCCTTCTGGGACAGGTCAGAAAACAGTGCAAATGCTTCGGGACCGTCGAACGAATGAACTCCGGTAACACCATTCTGGTAGGCAATCTGCAGTACCTTGTTGTAGGCCCTTTCCACCTGCGTCCGGGTGGGCTTCGGAATCAGCTCGTACACACGATTGTAGGCGGGACCTTCGCGCAGGATCCCGGTCGGCTCGCCGGCAGCGTCTTTGACGATTTCGCCGCCGTCCGGCTGAGGCGTACGAGCAGTGACCCCGGCAATATCAAGTGCCGCGCTATTCACCCACACCGAGTGCTGGTCTTTGCTGAAGAAGAAGGCGGGGCGTCCGCCCGTGACCTTGTCGAGCATATAACGATCAGGCTCCACCCGTTTCTTGAACAGATCCGGCGCGTATCCCTCCCCCAGCACCCATTCGCGTTTGCCAAGGGTGGCGGCATGTTGCTTGATTGCGCGAAGGCATGCTTCAATTGAGTCCAGGCCGAGCAGCTCTGCTTGCGATAACGACGCGGCATAGTAACCAATATGAGTATGGGCATCGACCAGCCCGGGAATGATGGCCCGGCCTTTCATGTTGATGCGATCATACTTGGCAAAATCAGGGTCGTGCTCGAGGTGATTGCCGACCGCGACGATCTTGCCCTTGTACAGTGCCATCGAATTGACAACCAGTCCATCGGACTGGGTGTGGATACGAGCGCTATGAAGTAAACTCTTCGCTTTCAAATCGAGCTCCCTTTGTTCTGACATCACCATCGCGCTCGGTGAGCTTGAGGCGGTCAGTCTCTTCGAATATCGGTATGGCAAACTTGCGGGTCAGGTCGAAGCGGTCCTTCAGGTCGGTGACCGTCATGCTACCGGAGTCACTGAGCTTCTGTCGAATGAACCCGACAATTTCGCGCCAAGTTTCGGACAGGAAGAGAAAGCTCGACCCGCATTTGTAGCATTCGCCTGATTCCAACGTGTATTTGATCGCTTCTTTGAAATCTTTGCCCCCCTTCGCCAGGTCGGCCAACTTTGGCGGCGTAAATGGGCTGGAACTGAGTTGGGCTATGATGTCATCATGCGCTTCCCGGATCCTTCCCTTGAGACTCATCCCTCGCCCGACCAGGTTATACTTATCCCCCAGTTTGACGACTGAACCGTCGGCCAGCAGATAATCCAGCAACAATTCACCATTATCAATCGACCGGTTTACCACTTGCAGCAGCTGCTCGCGAGTCAGACCCTTCAGATGAGAGTTCTCTTCAAGATATTCGCCAAGGGACTTGGTAAACGTCTCCGTCGCCGCCATTATCGTCTCGCCGTGATACAGAAACTTGCCGAAACTGCCCACGATCTCGTTCTTAGTGAGTTTTTGGATGGCCGCCCTGATCCTTTTGGGAGCAATAGCGGCCTCGGCAAGAAGGGACTCGACCGGAACCAGCAGGCGGTGCTGAAGTTCGGAAACTATCAAGTCATCGATCTCGCCCGACAAGCGTTGTTTGAGATAGTCAAACTGCGCCAGGGCTTTCTTTCGGGGAAAGTGCTCAAGATGGTCCAGTACTTTGCCACCGCCCAGAGTAACCATCGGCGTGGGCAGACGCACGATAACGTGATCCCCAACCAGACTCAGGACTGGTTCGTCCGGCCGAAACGATACGATCCCCTTTTCTCCGGGGCGCAACTCCTTGGTATCGAAGAGACGAACCTCGCCCTCGACTTCAGTAGTCCCCGTGATGAGCACAACCCGGCGGCGGTCCACCAATGATACGCGGGCCCCAGCCAGAAGCTCGATAGAGAGGGCCATCACCGGTCGATCGGCAAACGAGCGCAGATCAGTGCGATCTGTAATCACGGACCCGCGCGTAAGTACTTCCTTATCTACGCCAGAAAACGAAATGGCCGTACGCTGACCTGGCTGGGCGGTTTCAACCTCGATATCGTTGGCGTGGAGCGAGCGGATCTTGCCTGACTTTCGGGCTGGCCAAATCGAGACGTTTTGCCCGACCGACAACGGTCCTCCACGCAGGGTGCCCGTTACGACCCCGCCGATGCCCAACAGCACAAAAGAACGATCGACATAGAGCCGTGCCTGACCGGCATCGCGATCAATAGTAACTTGCCCGGGAAGAGCATCGAGATACTCAGCCAGGGGCTCGAAACCATCACCGGTCGCGGCCGATACTTGAAACATGGGAGCATCCTCCAGGAATGATCCCTTCACCTTGTCGCGGACATCCTCTTGGAGCAACTCCAGCCAGTCCTGCTCAGCCAAATCGCATTTGTTGATCACGATCAAGCCTCGTTCGATCCCGAGCAGTCTCACGATCTGGAAATGCTCTTCGCTCTGCGGCATCCAGCCATCGTCGGCCGCAATCACCAACATCACCACATCGATAGCGCCCACTCCAGCGATCATGTTCTTGACAAAGCGCTCATGGCCTGGCACGTCGACAAACGCCATCGATCCATCGGCAGTGGAACGCCGGAAAGCGAAACCGAGATCGATCGTCATCCCACGTGCTTTTTCTTCGGGCAGACGATCCGGGTCGGTGCCAGTCAGACGCCTGACGATAGCTGATTTGCCATGATCAATATGTCCGGCGGTACCGACGATTAGCATGGGGTGCCTCTGGGATTGGTCAATCGATGACTTGCTTGATGGCCGCCGTCAGGTACGCAACATCTTCCGGGAAAACAGCCTTGAGATCCAGGAACAAGTGTTCGTCCTCAATGCGTCCGATAACGGCCGGATTCAGTTCCCTCAGCCGACGAACCAGGGTAGTGGCTTTCAAGTCGCTGGAGAACCTCAACGCCACTGACGGTATGGCCTGCTCCGGTAATGAGCCACCGCCGACGTAAGCTTTGGAGGCAACAACCGAGATACCGGCGGGATTGCCCAGCTCATCGGCGATCTGTTTGCCGCGTTGATACAACTCAGCCTCCGGAACTCCGAGTAGCTGCCAGAAGCGGATTTCCTCGGTGTGTTTTCCATCGAGGTAGATTCCAAGAAGCTTCTCTAACATTGAGAAGACAATCTTGTCGACCCGAACAGCGCGGAACAGCGGATTGTGCTTGATCTTCTTGATCAGCTCGGCCTGTCCGACAATCAATCCCGCCTGGACGCCACCGAGGAGCTTGTCGCCGGAGAAACATGTCAGGTCAGCCCCGGCTCGAACCGATTGCTGTACGGTTGGTTCCAGATGACCAATCACACCTTGCATGTCGACAAACACGCCGCTACCAAGATCGTTGATGACTGGTACTTGGTGATCGTGACCGATGGTGCTCAATTCTCCAATATCAACTTCGCCGATAAATCCGGACTGTTTGAAATTGCTGCGATGGACTTTCAGAATCAACCCGGTACGATCGCCTATCGCGGTGGCATAGTCACTGGCTTCAGTGATATTCGTCGAGCCGACTTCATGCAAACGACTGCCAGACCTTCGCAGTATATCCGGAATCCGGAACCCGCCCCCGATTTGGACCAACTCACCGCGGGATACGATCACCTCTTTGCGATTGGCCAGGGTATTCAGGATTATCAACAGAGCAGCTGCATTGTTGTTTACGACGGCGGCCGCTTCCGCTCCCGACAAGGTGGCCAGATATCGCTCGCAGGCAACACCTCGCTGGCCGCGCCGACCAGTGGCCAGATCAAACTCTATGTTACCATAACCCGTGACGGTGGCCTTGACCGACTCGAAGAGTTCCTCGCTGAGGGGAGCTCGACCCAGATTGGTGTGAATGACGATCCCGGAAGCATTAACGACGCGCGTTACCTCGCATCGTGCCTGCGTCACCAGATCGGCTCTGATCCGATTGACCAGTGATTCCAATGTGAGCGTTCGTTGCTTCTTCAGAAGCTCGTCCTTGGCCGCCGCGACGGCCTGACGTACGATCTCGGCCGCAATGGGTCGCGGAACGCGCTTCAGGTCATCGGCGAGCTGTGTTTCTTGGAGCAGTTCCTCGACCGAGGGAAAATCGCGAGGCTTTTCAATACGGGATACCATGGTGATCGTCCTCGGCTAGTGGGAATACGTCATGGCAGAGGTTCATGTCATCAATTTGGGTAGTAAAGTAAGTCAAGTCAACCGTAATGCTTTAGAATTTGATCTCCACCCAGATCTGAACCTCTCGGGTATGGCTCTTGCGGCCCTGGTAAGCATTATTCTGATCCTGCCACCTGGTTGAGAGACCGCCATTGATTTTGCTACTGAACGAGTATTTCATCTGAGCTGAGATTTGCGTGTCAGATTTTTTGGTCTGAACAACCCAGGCTCCTCCCCGGGTAGAGACCTCCGTCAAGTCGGAGTTGAGTCGCACCTGCAATTGCAGCGAGACCTGAGATTGGAACTTTATCCTGCCCAATATTGGAATGCCTATCCCACTGGGGGCCGAGAATGAATACTGAGTAGAAAACGACATGCCTTTCTGCGACGACCGCGTAATTTTGTCGTGCTCACCAGTGCTCTGAATGAACTTTTCACTCTCATCTTCATTGAGATTGTACGATGCTGTCAAGGTGAGCTTGCTGGAGATCTTGAAATTTAGTTCCAGCAAGGGGCTACGAGAGATGGATGTACTCTTTAGGGTAGACCAACCGTTTTCGAGGTCGACTGATTCCCGCGTGGTGCGATTGTATGAAGTCTTGGGACCGAATCTTTCGATAACCTGGTTGACGACTTTGTCAAGGACCTGATTAGCCACCCACGTGAGTTGATATACGACTGGTATCTTGACCGCAGGGAGCTTGGAGAACTTGGCGATCCTGATGGATAGACCGGGCCAGTTGGTCGAGATCTGCTCCATACGATTGCCGGATCTGACCAGGTCGCGCCCTACTGTCTGCGAGAATTTGACGTCGGTGCGGAAGCCTCCAAGGATCGTGAAGCCTGAGGAAGCACTATACTTTTCCCCCTCACTTGACGACGGAGACTGGGTTTGAGATACGGTGTCGACAGCGGCATCACGGGTGAACCCAAAGCGATAGGCAGCAGCCGGGCGCTCGGCCATACCAGGAAGGTTGGCTTTGAAGTCCCTGGCGTAAGAATAGGATGGGGCATCAATCCAGCCGGTCAAGAATCTCATGACCGCCAGCGGATAGTCGTAGATTGGGCGGGATACACTTTCTTGCGCGCCCCCCCCACGAACATTGCTCCGGCCACGCTCGCCTCGACCCCGAAGGCCGGCCTTCTGTGCTCCGAAGAGACGATTGTGATCGAATTTCCCGCTCACCCCCCAACTCTGAATCATACTGGACCGCCGCGAGTCTGTGGTGCGATCCCAATCATCAGAATAGTTGGATCGGTATGTGAGGGCAGTAGTCAGCCACTTGAGCAAGGCTGGATCATAGCCGGTGCTGAACGTCTGTGAGAAACGGGTCTCATCGCCCAGTCGGAGATCCCTAAATGAGATGTTTACTTTTCTGAGGTCACTCAAGTCCCAATGTGATGCATGTGTATACGACAACCGAACGTTCTGCAGCAGACTGTAGTTTATGTCCATGCTTCCGTTGAGGTCTCGCTTGAGCGAAGACCGACGGTTGTGACTACGGTCATCAGATATGTTGGTATTGCGTCCGTAAGTGACGTTAAAGGTCCACTGCGAAGGATACAGTCCCAAAGCGGTGCCAGATAGCCGACTCAGAATCGGGATCGGCTTGGTCCAAAACATGATGGGCAAAGTAGGGGGTTTGGCAACGCCCAGATCAAGCTTGGACTGAACGTCGAGCCCCTCGGTGAAATTGTAAGGTTGGTTAACCGAGTGAGACTTACTGCGCCGATAGGTGACGCGCACGCTCTGTCGATTCAGAAAAGCCGTAAAGAGAGGGTTCGACCCTCGGTACCGGAAAGACTCCGAAATACTTATGCTCCGACTCTCGGAGACACTCTGTTCCTCGATACGGGTTTCCTCCGGCAATAAAATGTCGGAGCCGCTCCGCAGCAGGGGCGTCATGACGCTCTTCGAGTAGGCATACGATATGGGGATAGTTGCAACCCAGGATCGTGGCAAGAACCTATCAACGCTGGCGCTGAGATTGTAGTTGTACGTTGTAGCATTCTGGCCACTGCCAAGATTGTTAACACCACCGCCTTTGGTCGCCTCAGAGACCTTCCGAAAATAGGGATCCTGAGATTGGTAGCCAAAACTGTAGTTGAACAGATCCGCGATATTTCCCGAGGCCGAAAAGCGCCCGGCCGTACCCACATCCTTCCGCACATCGGTCAGACGCAGCTCATCCAACCAGACTATTCCTGAGGGCCCGCCGGCGGTATCGGTTGCTCGCGTATTTACGATTCCCGCGGCAAAATAGCGGATCTCATTCAGGTTGGGACTACCCTTGATGCGATAGGGATCCCTGACGGCGTCCAAATCGCCCCCACCCTGTTGTTGCAGATCCTGCACCAGAGAGTCTTTGAAACCCGTCAGTTCATTGAAATCAAACGTCACATGGTTACGCTCATCCCACCCAGCGTCCACCCCGGGCCCATTGCGATAGAGGTAGGTCCGGTATTCATAGAAGTTCGTGCTGTCCTTCCCGATGCGGAAGAAGAACCGCAAATCTGACCGACCATTGTCGTCGACCTCAAGAGCACTGTCGGAGTGAACGTACATTTCCAGCGATCGGTAACCGGAATACTGCTCGATCTGAAGCAGTTCCTTGAATGCGATGCAGGTATCATAGCGATTTAGATTGGAGTACTCCATCGCCAAACCGCGCTGGGCCTCGGTGACGTTGGTGGTGTTGTCAGTGTACGGCTCAACGCCGGGAGGGGCCGAAAAGGTTCCATCTTCCTCATTGGCGGAGGCCACGACCAGAGCAGTGCGTTCTTCGTCGGGAATGAAGTTCGCCAGGGGATTCAGCGCGACATAGTCCTGCCAGTGCGACTGGACGAAGTACCAATCGGCAACTTCGACCGTATCCCAGGTCGTCTGCCCTGGGTCAGCCTCGAACCAAACTCTTACATGAGTCGTCGCCCCCCAATCCGGATCGGATCCACCGTCCTCTGTCCCATATATCTGCTCAATCGCAAGGGAATCGCGAATTGGAATGCGGTAAGTCTTCCAGACTGAGTTGCCGAACGGTTTTTCCGACCCCTCAACGAGGAAAGAATCACTGGTCATATCCAGAGTGTAGGAATAGTACTCATCAAACAGGTTACTGCTGCCGCCGAGCTTTTCCTTATCAGGGTTGCCCAGGACGGAGATGTCCTGCCAGTTTCCCTCGGTGCCATTGAGCCATTCATACCGTTTGTCTTCATCATTCCAGGGGTAGTTGGCACACTGGTCAGGCGGTAAAGGACACTTGCCGTTTCCTGGGTCGAAGTACCAATTGTCGCCGTGAGGATCCGGGTTAGCCACCGGATGGTAGAATTCCGATTCCTCCGAATCGAAGACCTTGTCCACGCCAGTATCTTCTTGCTCCGTAACAGCGCCATTGTTGTCCCCATCCTCGGTGAATAAGAGTCCATCGCCGTTGATGTCCTCACTGATCCGACCGAAGTCAAAATGTAGCTTGCCCTGTGAACCGAAAGTCCGCATACGAATCTCGAAAAGCTGCGCCCGGGTCGCATCGAGTCCCGCGAAGAAGCGCGTTATCCCGCCCCAGCTGTGATGGCCCGTGGACAGAGTATCGACCATGATGCCGGTGGTGTCGGCATTGAAACCAACCGTGTCGAGTTTACTGTGCTGGGGGCGAAAGATCATCCGGAATGTAGGCATGGTAGACTCGCCCTGGGCTGATTCGCGGTCATAGACATCATCGACTCTGACGACATCACGGGGTCTATGCCACAAAATCTTGCCTCGAACGTAGCCTTGGTCCTGAATCGCCAGCGGTTCTGAACCAAGGTGCCAGTTTAGTCGGGAGGAGCCGAGGGAGCGCTGATCAAGGGCCGATTCAAAATCGTCCACCCAGGCGGTCCCTTCGATGTTGGGATCCGGGTGGGATTGCGCGACCTCGCCCGACATCGTCAACATCGAAGGCCGGTCGGATTCTATCAAAGGCAGAGCGTCCACCATATTGGTCAGGAAACCCAGATCAAGCTTGAGCGTGGCGTCCACATCGTAGACTAACATTTTCGAAGTTTCCTGACCTACCTTCGGCTTGCGATCCTGAGCCTTGTCGGATTTGTAGAGTATAGTGCTGCCAAGCTTAAAACTCTCGCTCCAGTCATATTCGGCTCGCATGCCGAGCAGAGTCTTCTTCTGGAGCGCAAGGAATGGAGCGTACTCGTAATCGATCTCGACATCGGCGTTGGGATTCTGAGCCCGCGACGAGGCCATGGTGATTGTGCCGAAATTGTAATCGATCGTGTAATCGAGGCCCTTCGTCATCAACTCGCCGTTGACCAGGACTCGTTCAGAACCCTCAATAATATTGGGACGGTTCAGCTTGATGCTTGAGCCCTGGGTTGTCGTCGAGGCCACACTCAGAAAGTACTTGCTGCCGTTAATTCGGGCCTGATCCTTGTAGGTTTTGTTGTAAATGTTCGGGGTTTTTTCCTCAAGCTCCTGAGTCTTGTTTCCCGACGCATCAGTGAACACGACATCGGTGTTGAACGGTTCTCGCTCCGGGAAGATCAGCAAACCCCAAGCAGGCTCGTACAGCTCCAGAATGTCGTCCACTCGGCCATCCGGGACATTGGCTCCGGTGGTGTTCTCCCGGTCCAGGCCAAGTATCTCAATGTAGGCCTGATCATTCCCGTTGTCATCTCGCTGGGTTTCAAGAACGGAGTTTCCAGTTTCCGCTCCCGCTTCGCCCTTCAGAACTCTAATATCAAGATCGTTGAGCGTGGTTTTGCGGCCAACGCTATAGCAGTTGCGCCACATCAGTTGCCACGTTTCGTCAGAAGGACTCGGGACGGCTGGACGGAGCAGCCTCAACACCAGAGTATCGGCCTCGATGTTGCCGATAGTCGTGGTATCAGTCTGACCTTTCTTGACAACCTGCATCCAAACGCCGATGGCCCGGCCTTGATAGCCTGCGGACGAAAAGACAACGTACGGGATCTTGTCTGGGTCGTTCCGGTACTCATACTTGGTTCCATCAGGTTCCATCTGCTGAGCCCGAATGCCGTCGACTCGCTCGCCTGGATAGCCATCAAGACTGTCCGGATCGACGACCATGATGGCGAAGTCGGCCTCCAGATCATTCTGCGCCGAGCTCTGCTCATAGACATACAGATTGATCACCCGGTCACCGGGCTGCAAGTCGACCGCTCGCCCCAGATCGAATATGCGGTCTGCGGCGTATTCGTAGTCGCGATAGAAGCTGCCACCTTTGGAACCGGTCGGCGAGTAAGAGGCCCGCTCGGAAGTGCCCTTTTCCTGAGACGCTATGGCCGTCAATCGAAGAGCCCCGACCTCAGCCGCCGCCTTGATCCCGAAGAGACCGTTGATGCGCGATGAGTAGCCGGAGAATCGGGTGCTGGGCAGATCCAGAGTAGTATTGCCCGCCTCTATGGACTTGAGGATGTCGTCATCGTCACCCTTATACCGAATCTGGATCCGGTTTGCCAGCGGGATATCTTGTTTGCTGTTCTGCGAGACCTTGACTGAGATCTTAGTCCCGATAGTTCCCGCGATGGTGAACTGCGAGATCTGCTCCATGTTCAGCGCTGGGAACTTGCTCTGCTGTTGGGCGTCATTGCTGGCTCCGTCGGTCCATTGGGATCGTCCGGAGAAGGAGATTCGACGAGAGCCACTCACTACCAGGCCGGCACCGCCTTCACCAAACATCCGGCCAAGCCGCTTGGGCAAACCAACCGAAAGACCCAGGCCGCGCTGAACTTTGGATTTGTCAGGATCGGATATGCTCTTGTTCAGCTCTTTGCGGAACTGCTGGTCAGTGGCTATTTGCTGCCGGTACTGGTTGTATTGAACGGCGTCGACAGTGACCGGCACCAGACTCCGCTTGTCTCGCAAGTAGCTGTAATATTCGGTGTTGAAAGTTAGCGAACTCCGTTCGCGGCTGAATCGGATGATTTTCGGTCCCGGCTTTGGGCGGGCCGAAAGATCGGCCCGTAGCTTGGGTGGGCGGGCCACTGAGAAGCCGGTCGGATGCGCTTCGAACAGCGATACGAAGTGAGGTCGTGTATGGAGAGAGGCTTGGAAACCGATGCCCGTCTGAGACGCGCGCACCTCACCCCATACGACTAGCAACAGGGTCGCCGATAACAAAAAAATCAAGTTTCGTCGGATCAAATTCACCAAATACCGCAAGCGGTTTCAACTCAATTCTTTAGCCAAGTGGTATAGGCATACTCCTATTACTAGAATCGACCAACTAGGATAATTTCTTCTTCTAGTATTATACCAAACTTCTGCCGAACATCTTCCTTCAATTGGTCCGCCAGCTGTTTTATATCGGCCGAAGTGGCGTTTTCGCTGCTCAGGATGATGTTGGCGTGCTCATCATAAACCCGCGCCCCACCGACGCTCATGCCCTTGGCGCCGATTTGCTCCAGCAACCGTCCGGCCGGAAGTTTGCCATGTTTCTCTCGAGAATCAGGAATATTCTTAAACACGCAACCGGCGCAACGGCCTTCAGCGGGAAACTTTGCATTCCGTACAGCCGCGATTTCGTCAACCTTCGACCGAATGGCGGCCTTATCGCCTTTTTTCAGTGACAGACGCGATTCGACAATGATCTCGCCACTGGTCTTGAACCGCGAGTCCCGATATTGGAAACGACACGTCTCTTGATCCACCACTTGCAGCGTACCGGCGCGATCCAGGACCGTCACCTCGTCAACCAAGCCACCCATCTGCCCACCGTACGCCCCGGCATTGCCGTACAGAGCCCCCCCGACCGTTCCCCAGATGCCGGTGGCGAACTCAAGACCCGTTAAGGAATGCTCGAGCGCGAAGGCCACCAGATCCGATAGTTCTTCTCCGGCTCCGCAGACGATGTGGTCGGGATCGACGAACTCAAGTCGTCGTACGCTCACTCTTATGACTAACCCGTCATAACCCTCGTCGGAAATCAGTAGATTGGAACCTCCCCCGATCACGAGGAAGTCAACTCCGAGTCGGTGGGCTGTCGCCACCGCCGCCGTCAGTTGTTCGACTGTCATAGCCTCATAAAAGAATCTGGCCGGTCCCCCAGTCTTGAAAGTGGTCAGCGGAGCCAAGGGACGGTCGAATTCCAATCGATCGCCAAAGGCTTCTGCCATCTCTTGAGGGGGGATACTAATGCTGTGGGCCGACTCATACGAAGCTGTCATAGCTGCCTAATATAGACAAAGTAACTCCAAAAGCAAGTGCCGTCAGAGCCTTACGTTTTCGGTTGAAGATGGCTACTGACCATCCTCATTGGTCTCGGGTTTGTCCGACTCGGCTGCCGGGGATTCTGCAGAACCTGACTCAGTCCCGTCGGCATCGGGTGCCTTGGAGTCACTTGTGACAGGCTCATTCCCTTTTTTGGCCTCGTCCACAAAATTAAGCCGGAGCTCATACAGCACCCGGCCCAGGAAGCGCTCTTCATCATCAGAAAGGTTGCCCTTGGTCTTGGTTTCGAGCATGCCCAGGATGTCGATTGAGAACTTGGCCATCTCAATGTCCCGTTCGATCTTGCCCGTCATGGGCGAGGCAATCTTGCCCATCTGCTGCATAGCCCCGGCCTGCATGGAGAGCACGAGTTGCAGTAGATGCGGGTCCAGGCTCTGTACAGTATCACTCATGACAAAAGTCCTTTATGCTTAACCGATGCCGCTCACTAACCACTCGAACTAGCCTCCCCCCGTTGGCACCGAATAACGGGAGGCATTCTGCTCCAAAGACTTATACAGCGCAACATAGGCTCTGTCAACCTCTGGCTGTGAAGAAAACAGCCGCTCCAGAAGATCTCGGCTGGCCTGTAGCAAATCACGATCGATAGCCAGGCGAGCCAAACGAAGTTCAGGCAGGCCGGACTGACGCAGGCCAAACATCTCCCCCGGTCCGCGCAATTCTAGATCAGCCTCGGCGATTTCAAAACCATCGGACGTCTCTGTGAACTTGGAGAGTCGTTGATTAGCTATGTCTGATAGTGGCGGGTGGGCAATCGCGATGAGGGTCGATTGTCGGGCTCCGCGACCAATGCGCCCTCGCAATTGATGCAGCTGGGCTAGCCCAAAACGTTCCGCATGCTCGATGATCATCACCGTGGCGTTGGGGTTGTCCAGGCCTACTTCAACGACGGTCGTAGCGAGCAGCACGTCGAGCTCACCATCCCGAAACTGCTCCAGCAGCTCACTGCGCAGATTGCCTTTGACCCGACCATGAACCATGCCCAACCGCAAGCCGGCCAACGCTCCCTTGGAGAGCTTTTCGTAGGCGTCCTCGACATTTTCCAGTTCCATCCGCTCTGACTTTTCGATCAACGGGTAGATTATGTACGCCTGCCCACCATCGGCCACCTGATCCTTCAGGTATTGGTAAACTTTGGCAAGCGTATCCGCCCCGCGCCAAACCGTACGGACCGGCTTGCGTCCGGGAGGAAGATCAGGAATCGTGGAGATATCAAGATCGCCGTAGAGAGTCATAGCCAGGGTGCGAGG
The DNA here is from genome assembly GCA_964531495.1 of uncultured Ignavibacteriales bacterium. GTDB lineage: Bacteria > Zixibacteria > MSB-5A5 > GN15 > FEB-12 > DAOSXA01. Next base: position 23,691 of record CAZHDS010000006.1, on the reverse strand, counting down.
AATCGGCGTGGCCGTCATCGCAAGAAGATCGGGGTTGTCACCTTTGGCGTACAGCTTGCTTCGATGACGTACTCCAAAACGATGCTGTTCGTCGATAATCACCAGGCCCAATTGCGGGAAGCTGACATAGTCGTAAACCAGAGCGTGGGTACCGAAGAGAATGTCGATTTCGCCGGCGGCGCATGCGGCCGCGACTTTCTTCTTCTTGGCGGCCGTGAGGCTGGAGGTCAGCAGGGCTGAACTGATCCCTAACTCGTCAAGGAACGGCTGCCAGTTGCGATAGTGCTGCTCCGCCAGGATCTCGGTCGGCACCATGAAAGCTACCTGCCGCTCGTTTTCAGCGACATAGGCGGCGGCAGAGATGGCCACTACTGTCTTGCCACAACCGACATCCCCCTGAAGAAGGCGCGACATCGGTGAGGTCTTCTGGAGATCCTCGAAAATCTCACGCGTCGCCTTCTTCTGTCCCGGAGTGAGCTCAAATGTGAGCAGCTTTTTGAAGCGCCGCAATCGTTCACCCGGGGCTACGTACTGATGCGTCTTGGTGATCGTTGCTTTCTGGTGGCGCGATCGCACTATGAGGTATTGGAATCCGAGCAGTTCGTCAAACGCCAGGCGGCGACGGCACTGCTCAATCTGTTCGCGGGAGTCGGGATAGTGTACTCCGCGCACCGCTTCGTCAGTAGGCATCAGGCTCAACCGTTGAAGCTCAGAGGATGGAATCAACTCTGGAATGGCATCGTGCATATTCTCGAAGACAAACGAAGTGACGCGTCGAAAGCTCTTGCTGGACAGACCAATCTTGGTGAGCTCGGCAGTCTGAGGATAGACGGGAATAATCCGGCCCGCGTGAATCATCTTGTCGGAATCATCATCGAGGCGCTCAAGATCAGGATGAACCATCTGGCGACCCATGAAGTAGCCGGGCGTGCCGGTGGCAGCAAAGATCATGTTCTTCTTGAATAAACGCTCCCAGTATTTCACTCCGGCAAACCACAGCAGTGTAATGGCGCCGCTGTCGTCCTCCAGAATCACCTCATACCGGCGGCGTTTGCCGTGAAGAATGCCATGCGCCCGAACTCGGCCGATAACGGTGACTGGCAGATCCAGGGCTGCTTCTGCGATAGGCACGACGTTGGTACGGTCCAAATACTGCCGCGGATAGTAGCGAAGAAGATCGCCCACAACAGCCATACCGTGATCTTCCAGAACCTTGGCCTTGCGGGGGCCAACGCCCTTCACGAATTGCAACGGTGAATCGAGGTGTAGTTCAGCCACCCTTAACTAGAGTGTGATTGAGCCGCGATAGTCAATCTCAAAAGAGAGCTGGACCGCCCAAAGAGAAGTTACTGACTGCTGTCGGCTGACTTGTATTCGATACCAAACTGTTTGAGATAATCAAACAACGGCGGCAGCCCGACGTCGGCACGGAGGGAATCCACACGAGAAGGATCAGCCAACGGACTCAGGGCCAAGCCGCCTCTCACTGGATCGGGACAGACCTGGGTACCGTAGATCTGAGGCTCACCCCTGAAAACCAAGATGCGATCCTCCATAGTGGCTGCGGCGCCTCGGGAGATTTCTCCCAGTTGAGCAGCGGCTTTGATCATGGGCAAATACTTCTCCATTTGCTCAGGGTCAGAGTGCTGAACAACGATAAAGGCCGCGCTGACGGCTTCTGAGCCAAATAGAGACTGGCTCGGCCAGCCGAATTCGGTTACGATCTGTTCCAACCGGGCTAGGTGCCGGTCCCCCATGGCCGCTTGATCCCGATAGGCTTGCTGCACTGTATCCGACTCCCAGTCGAGAATCATCTCTAGTGAATCCAGCAGGTCGCACGATCTCACATCCTCCTGCAGCATCAAGCACAACTCTGATCGTACGCTCCTGATCCGACTGCTGTCCGGATCAGCCCCATAACGGAACTCAACCCCGCCATTGCGGAACTCGATCATCCGGATCGGTTTGTTGAGCGAGGCTGGATCTACACAATGTCGGGGGGCTCCGAGACGGGTCGGAAAAGTAGCAATATCGTCAAACCCAGCGGTTGGAAAAACATCATACAGTTGCGATGACATAGCCAGTACTGATCCGGTGGCGTCAGCTATAGTGTTATCGCCGCAGTCCTCCCAGAAAAAGAAAATCGGCACGGTCGTATCTGGAGTCGGCACCAAAGGATTGCTCACCAGCACAACTCGAATCAACGAAGCCTCTCTATCGAGACCACGACAAGTGGACCGTCCCGGTCGAGGAACAGTTTCGGCCAGGGCTATCGCCTGCCACAATTGGCGCGGGTACCCTTCCTGACCGGCCATTCGTGAAGAACGAGCATCAAACATCTCCCAGCCACAGGAATCGGGAATCTCCCCGGGCAGGACGTCTGCGATGTCAATGGCCTCGGAAGTAATGGCGATTTTGAGATCGAACCCGGCTATCTTCTGAGCGAAAGGCTGCAGCGAAATCAGAAGTGTGTCTGCCACGGTTCCGTCGCCAATCAGCAAACGTTGCGTGGTGACGATCATCCGAGGCGGGACGGCCGCCACCGGGTCCTCGGCGATGCTGATAGTGGCGGTCGTATTGGCCAACGATGAATCCGCAATCGGCGCGACGGTTTGATTCAGGCTATCCGACCAGGCAGGTTTAAGGCCAGACAAAATCAATATGCCGAGGATGATCGAAGAGACCGCGACGATCCCTCTTGGTTTGGATGAGGTCTGCATATCAGAGTCTCGAAAAGAAAAACCCGCCGGTTCCGACGGGTCTGACGTGATTCTACTCAATCACCTTGAATTCGTACGGACCGTCCCACTCCGGCGAGGCAGAGGGTTCCTGCAGCGGCGGCGAAGAAAACATCCACTTGCCACCCGGCGGATAGTAACTTGAGTCGATCACTATTGTCCCAGCAGTGGGGACGATTATTTCGAACGACAGTTTCTTCTCCAACTCATGCGGGAAATACGCTTTTTCGTTAGCGATGGCACCAAACCCTAGTAGTTCCGGCAACTCGCCGTCCCAATCACGCTCTACGACAAAAATCCCGAAAAGGTCCCAGACTTCGGCACCAACCCAGTCACCGTAGCTCTTAACATCCCCCGAGTCGTTCAGACCGTTGCCAGAATCGACCACGTGGACGATTTCCTTGATGTCGTCGGATTCAATCGAGAACCCTATCGTCATCCCAGCCCGTTTGACGTCATTGACAACGTAAATATCGACCGAAACGGGCTCGCCGGCTTTGATCGTAGTGCCATCGATCGCCCCCTTACCAGAAAGCTGCAGGCTTATGGTTGCGGCGCTGGCCAGTCCGAACGAAAGGGACAAAATGAGAACGACATACATGGTCGCTTTAGTGAGTCGCATCGGGTCTCCTGAGAATCTGGAGGTTTCAGCCTCGCATTGATTGTTGTCTGCTTAGACCACAATGATACCAATTGGTTCCCGCCCTGTCAAACCCATTCTGAAGAGCGGACTTCCGAAGGGGAACACCGTGCCTGATCCCGTTTTAAGTTGACATATTGGGCCTTCAGCGATAGCGTCTTATAAACGGAACTAAGCGTACCGAGGTAACCCATTATATGAGTATAATAAGAACAGATTCCATGGTGAAACCGACCGCAAAAAGTGTTGCCTGGTCGTCGATTGGAAAGAAATTTCTGATGGCGATCACTGGTTTCACTTTTGTTGGTTTCGTGATCGGCCACATGATCGGCAATTTGCAGCTCTTTGTTGGCCAGGACCAACTGAACACGTACGCTGTCACGCTTCACAAGCTGGGCGGCGTGCTGTGGCTCATCCGAGGTCTTCTGGCGACCTTTTTCATTATTCACATCTGGACTGGAATCCGCCTCTGGCTCCAGAACAACTCCGCTCGGCCTACCGGCTATCAACGGGAAGACACGGTTCAGGCCTCGATTTCATCACGAACCATGATCTGGTCGGGAGTGTCGGTTCTTGTTTATGTGGCGTATCATCTGGCCCACTTCACATTCATCACGACCAATCCGGAGTACGCCAGCCTGACGGATAATCTGGGCCGGTTCGATGTTTATTCAATGGTCATTCTTGGATTCCAGAACATCTGGATCTCGGCCATCTACCTGGCAGCGATGGTTGCCGTGGCCTTTCATGTGAATCATGCCGTCCCCAGTCTGCTCCAGACTCTGGGACTCACCCGGGATCGCTACCGGAACGCTCTCAAGCGGCTTGGCAACGCCATCGCCATAATCGTATTCATCGGTTACACGTCGATGCCGATCGCGGTTTTGGCGGGCGTGATCACTTTGCCAGGAGGAGGGAACTAAGATGAAACTGGACGCCAAGATTCCGAGCGGTCCCATTGCCGAAAAATGGACGCGTCATAAATTCGACATGAAGCTGGTCAATCCGGCCAACAAGCGCAAGTACAGCATAATCGTGGTCGGGTCGGGATTGGCTGGTGGCGCGGCCGCCGCATCTCTGGCCGAGCTGGGTTACAATGTCTCTTGCTTCTGCTATCAGGACAGCCCCCGGCGGGCCCACTCGATCGCCGCTCAAGGCGGGATCAATGCCGCCAAGAACTATCAGAACGATGGTGACAGCGTTTACCGCTTGTTTTACGACACGGTCAAGGGGGGTGATTTCCGGTCCCGCGAAGCCAATGTCCACCGTCTGGCCGAAGTCGCCAACAATATCATTGATCAGTGTGTCGCCCAGGGGGTGCCGTTCGCTCGCGAATACGGCGGTGAGCTGGCCAATCGTTCTTTTGGCGGCGCGCAGGTTTCCAGAACTTTCTACGCCCGAGGCCAGACCGGTCAGCAGCTTTTGCTCGGGGCGTATTCGGCCCTGGCGCGGCAGATTGGATTGGGAACAGTCAAGATGTATCCTCGGACCGAGATGCTCGACCTGGTCGTTGTCGATGGCCGGGCCTGCGGGATTATCGTGCGGGATATGATCACGGGCGAGACGACCTCGCACGCCGCCGACGCCGTGGTGTTGGCCACCGGCGGATACTCGAGCGTATTCTTTCTCTCGACCAACGCCAAGGGCTGCAATGTCACCGCCGCCTACCGCGCCTACAAGAAGGGTGCATGTTTTGCCAATCCTTGCTACACGCAGATTCACCCTACCTGCATCCCGGTCAGCGGGGACTATCAATCCAAGCTGACCCTTATGTCGGAATCACTCCGCAACGATGGTCGGATTTGGGTTCCCCTGAAACAAGGTGACAAGCGGGCGGCGGGAGAAATCTCTGAGAACGAACGCGATTACTATCTGGAACGCAAGTATCCTTCGTTCGGCAACCTCTCCCCGCGCGACATATCATCACGCTCCGCGAAAGAAGCAGTTGACGATGGTCGTGGTATTGGTGAAACCGGCGTCGGCGTCTACCTTGATTTTGAAGAGGCGATTGGACGACTGGGCGAGGATGTTATCCGCGAACGGTATGGCAATCTGTTTCACATGTATGAGAAGATCACCGGTGAGAATCCCTACAAAGTACCGATGCGCATCTATCCGGCGGCTCACTACACAATGGGTGGCTTGTGGGTTGACTATAATCTCGAAAGCACTATCCCGGGGCTATTTGTGTTAGGTGAAGCGAACTTCTCCGACCATGGTGCCAATCGGCTCGGTGCATCCGCCCTCATGCAGGGGCTGGCCGATGGTTACTTCGTAGCGCCGTACACCCTGGGCGACTATCTGGCCCGGGCTGGCAAGAGCTCCGTCACGACCGACCATAGTGATTTCGCGAGGACCCAAAGCGAAGTAGCCGACAGATCCAAACGTCTATTGGCAATCAATGGCAAACGCACGGTGGATTCGTTCCATCGTGAGCTGGGCCAGATCATGTGGGATTACTGTGGCATGGCCCGCAACGAGGCTGGCCTCAAAAAGGCGATCCAACAAATCCCGGCACTGCGCGAAGAATTCTGGCAGAATGCCCTCGTGCCGGGTCAGAACGAAGAACTGAACCAATCGCTGGAACGGGCCGGACGAGTCGCTGATTTCCTTGAGTTTGCCGAGGTGATGTGCCATGATGCTCTCGATCGTGAAGAATCATGCGGCGGGCATTTCCGCGAGGAGTACCAGACCGAGGACGGCGAAGCCGTGCGAAACGACAAGAAGTTCAGCCATGTTTCTGCCTGGGAATTCCAGGGGCTCGACAAGCCACCGGAGAAGCACAAGGAAGAGTTGGAGTTTGAAAATGTCAAGTTGGCGACAAGGAGCTATAAGTAATGAATCTGACTCTCTATGTCTGGCGACAGAAAAACGCCAACGATAAGGGACGCATGGAGCGTTACGAGGCCAAGGATGTCAGTACCCATATGTCGTTCCTGGAAATGCTCGATGTTGTCAATGAACAGCTGACCATCGATGGCATCGACCCGATCGCCTTCGATCATGATTGTCGCGAGGGGATCTGCGGCACCTGCTCGCTGATGGTCAACGGCGTCGCTCATGGCCCGGAAGCGGGCACGACGGTATGCCAATTGCATATGCGGCACTTCAAAGATCGCGACAAGATCTACATCGAACCGTGGCGCGCACGCGCCTTCCCGGTCATCAAAGATTTGGTCGTGGACCGGACCGCTTTTGAACGCATCATGGCGGCCGGTGGCTTCGTCTCGGTCGGCACTGGAGGTACGCCCGATGCCAACGCTATTCCGATATCGAAGACTGATGCCGACACGGCCATGGACGCCGCCTCCTGCATCGGTTGCGGAGCCTGCGTAGCGAGCTGCAAGAATGCTTCGGCGATGCTATTCGTGGCGGCCAAGGTCACCCAGCTGGCCAATCTCCCCCAGGGCAAGGTCGAGGCGGCCCGACGGGTTCATGCCATGGTATCGCAGATGGATGCTGAAGGCTTCGGTAACTGTACGAATTACTACGAGTGTGAAGCGTCCTGCCCGAAAGATATCAGTGTGAAATTCATCGCCCAGATGAACCGCGAATACTTCAAAGCGAAGGTGGAGGGGTAGGGGGGATGGATAGTTGGCTCGCAATCAGAGCAACGGTTGTGCTCGTCAATGAGGCGCACGCTGGCTGTATATTGGTCGCCCTTCGACTCCGCTCAGGGTGACATACTTGCCCTCTATTGCTGGCTGGAGACAAGGCTAGGCTATTTTTTGGTGTGACTGCTATTGTTGCGGCAACGGGCTAGCTCCTTGAGCAAATCGAAGTTGCCGCTGATCAGCGCCACCTTCTTGAGTCGAGACCATCCTTTTAGCTGACGCTCTGCCCGAATGGCTTCCTCGGGATTCTCAAACTGCTGAGAAAAGGCGACCGCAACCGGAAGTCTTGACCGAGTGTACTTGCTGCCCATACCGGCCTGGTGTTCGCCCACTCTGCGCTCCAAGGCACTAGTAGAGCCGGTATAGAGACTCCCATCGGCGCATTCCAGGATGTAAACGTGATAGATCATTTGATACTCAGAGACATTGAGTATTCCATGGCGTCATGCTGAGCGGAGTCGAAGCAGGCGCCACCTGTATACTCCACACCCTTCGACTCCGCTCAGGGTGACACGCGCGCCCCTACTCAGGGTGATATCCCAAAGACGGAATCCCAAGTCGATTAAATTCCAAGTAACCGATAGTAGACTACTGATCTCCCGCCTTGGCACGCTGCTCATATATGTCTGAAACTGATCTGACTTCTGGCACGAGCCGCGTGTTAGTCTCAACATACAAATGTCTCAAACCTGTGGTGTCGATTTCGCCTTGGGTCGGAGACCCCATCCAGCTTGTGACGACACCAAAATCGGCATGACTGAGATCCACAATGCGCTTGGTATACTGTTCAAAGTCGTTCGTCGGATCATTCTCCCCCGCAGACGGCAGGAACGCCTGTGACCAGTAGTTGGTCTGCGCCACGTAGAATCGCAATGCAATCCGAAGCATATTCGCTTCATTCGCGGCATTCTGCTCTTGCGATCCATCGGTCACCTTGATTCCGCCCTCTGCCAAGCCTTTGAGAGTGTCGAAGTACTTGGCGAAGTTCTCGACTTCACTACCCCCGCGAGGTCGCGTGGCATACTCAGTCAGCTTGTCCAGCTGGCGCATGGTAACCCTGTTCAGCATCTCAGCCTGAGTCTCAATCTTCACCAGAGAATTCGATACTTCCTTTTCAGTGCGGCGACCGGCAATGTAAAAGTACATGGCCAAACCTACTGCAAGAATACCTAACACAATAGCTATGGCATCCGCAGCGAATGAAGTCCAATCCACAATCGTCAGTTCGGTCACTTCAGCACCTCCCACGTTCCGATTAAGAGCGTTCCGTCCATTATCAATCAATGTACTAACCGTGCGACCTCACTACAAGTCCAGATTGGATTTCCTGTATCACATTTTCG
>CAZHDS010000006.1:0-15346 GCA_964531495.1 uncultured Ignavibacteriales bacterium | reverse complement strand
CCAATCCCCCTCCCCACCAACAGCTTAGCCTCAAGAACGCTCGAACTTCCTATAATAGATGCGCATAAATACAAATAAATGTTGTAACATTACAACAACTTGCCGTATACTATAGACATGGACACGAGAAAACTATACAACCGAATCGGCGTGCTCAGGCAGGAGCGAGACATCTCCCGCAAGGAGCTGGCCGAAATCATCGGGGTCAATTTCCAGACCGTCGGTTATCTGGAACGCGAAGAATACAACCCAAGTCTCGATCTGGCCTTCCGGATCAGCGAATGTTTCGGGCTGCCAATCGAGATGATCTTCGCTACCGAACCCCTCAAACCAATGAGTCAGGAACTGCTCAAACATAGGAAGGAAGGCTGATATGAGTATCCGAGCCTCCAAGTCAAAACGCCGGGCGCTGGTCATTGTCAATTATCTGGCCATCTTTGCCCTCATCGCTGTCATATATGCCGGCGAGATGTTTGGCGAGTCAACCTACACTGGTGTCGCTGCGATCATATTGATGCTATTCACGGTGCTGTCGTTTGTTTTCCTCCATGCCCGCACGCGCCTGTGGTGGCTGACCCATACCAAGGTCAAGAACCTCGACGAACGCCAACAGGGGATCACGCACGAGTCGCTACGGTATTCGTACAGCATCTACACCGTGCTGAGTCTGGCGCTGCTATTCATAATCGCGCTGGCGGCTCAGGACTACGACCCAAATCTGATCGTGGTTTTTGCCGCGCTACATTACCTGGCTCACACCTTGCCTGGCTCGATCCTGGCCTGGCGCGAGAAGGAAGTCTGAGCGACAGATTCCCACCCGTGGACGGATGGGCCACCGGACCCTTCGACTCCGCTCAGGGTGACATACAAGGCGGACACTTGGACTACAACCGCAGCAACGGCTCTACCCGTTCGTGCAACGCGGCGCGGTAGTGCAGGCCGCCTTTGTCGGAGGAGCGCATCATCTCGCCAAATTGCGCAAACGATGACAACGGTGCCGTCGTGACTTCACGAATCTCACGATGATCGGTGAACTCGAAATCACCGTCGGTGCAACTCAGTTGGAATACGTACGATGTCCAGGCAATGATGTTGTCCGCTTGTAGGTCGGGTTCCGAGCGTAGTGAGAAACCCGACACACCTAGATCGTTTGTACGCGGACGATGTCGGGTTTCTTCGTTCGCTCGCCCAGGCGAACTCACTCCGGAACCCGACCTACCTTTGCAACCAGGACCATCGATATCCGTAGTCGACAGCAATCGCCCGGTCTCGCCCCTGATAAATCTGACATGAGAAATCAACACGAAGTGTTCTAGGTCGGCGCGGAGGCCCGTTTCTTCCCATAACTCGCGGGCGATAGCATCATCGAAGCTCTCCCCCGGGTTCAGCCCACCGGATGGGGCTCGGTACATGCCGGGCGGATAGAAATGTTTCGCATTGGCCACGATGTGGCCTTCTTTCAGCATATACAGGGTAGCATCATGGGCGCGGTCATTGCGCTGAGTCGAGCGTATGAAATCGAATTCGTCGGAGCCGACTTCCACTTCAAAAAGCGTCTGGGCCGGTCGACCGAAGCGTTCGGCCATGTCGCGCACCATGTCATCAGTGATATACACAATTAGAACAGGGGCCGAATCTCGGTCTGGAGCGGCAAGCTTGTCACTTCTGGACCGGTCTCGGTGATCAGACAATTGATCTCTGTGCGAAGGCCGAATTCGCTTGTGTAGATACCTGGCTCAATTGAGAATAGATGCCCGGGTTGCAGGAGCCGTTTGTCTTCCGTCTCAAGGTTGTCGATGTTAGGTCCGTTGCCGTGCTCGTGAGTAGTGATCGAATGACCAGTTCTGTGCGTGAAATAGTCACCATAACCGGCATCGACAATAACCTGGCGGCAGGCGTCGTCGGCCTCGGCACCACTGAGCGGACCGTGGCCAAAGTTGTCCTTGAGGTAGGTCACGGCCGCATCGCGAGCCACGGCCAGCACTGAAAAGGTCTTTACAAACTCTGACGGGATCTCATCGCGGGAACCAGCGTAGGCCATCCAAGTGATATCAGCGTAGATGCCATCCGCCACCTTGTGTTTGGCCCACAAATCGATCAATATCAGCTGCCCACGCTTGAGCGTCTTGGCCTTGTCCGGCTTGGGTTCGTAATGCGGATCACCGGCGTTGCCGTCGGCTGAGCAATTCGGCGGGTACTCTGTCTCCATGCCATTTTTTTCAAACTCGGCGAGGATGAACTGCACGACATCGTATTCAGTGATAGTACTACCGTCTTTCAGCGCAGATGCGATGAAGCTATGAGCGTCGGCGACGATCTGTACCAAATTGGTCGCGGCCTGCCGGTGCAACTCGACTTGCTTTGGCGAGAGCCGAGCCTGGAATGATGCTACCAAATCAGCCGAGCTGACAATCTCGAGTCCGAAGCTGCGGACCAGTTCGATCGTGCCTGCATCAACCAGACCAATATACGGCAGACGACCCATCGGCGAGTACTCCATCGCGATCCGTTTTTGCCCCGACAGCAGTTCGGCCAGCATCTGCTCCAGCATCTTGTAGCCCTTGAAAGTCAGGACCTCACCCTCGAGATGACGGAATTTGGCGATCTCAATTGGTGATACCAGGGCCGTTGGAGTTCCTTCCGCCGGGATGAAATAGAACGAGCGCCGGGTCACGATGCCATCCAGGCCAATCATCCTCGCTGCGATATCATTGCGGCCGTGAAAATCGGCCAGCAGCCAGCCGTCAAGCTTGTGCTCTTTCAGAGCCGTTTGTATCAACTGAATGTTCACTATGAGGTCCTTTCCATTTGTCGGACTGCCCGGTCGTCACAATTCTATGGCCATGCCGTCGCTGGCCAGCGTCACGTTGCTCAAACCGGCGGCACTCAAGGCACGTTCAATCTCTTTCACTTCTGCCGGGGAGCCAAGATGGGTCAGTATGTATTGCTTGACGGTGCTTCCCGGTACATACGATAGGAATTCATCCAAATCAATGTGGGTTGACTCGATCACGGCCACGTCCAGATTCTGAAGGTGCTCGCGAATATCATCGAATGACATCAGGTCAGCCGAGTACAGCAAACGCTTGCCCTCAGTTTCTATCAAGAATGAATGGCATTGCATCTGGTTGGGGAGGTCGTACTCTTCGATGATCCCTGCGTAGCCAGTCAGATGCTTGTTGGCGATAGCCTCAAGGCGGAAATCATCGTCATGGACGACGCCAGCATCGTAACCATTGATCTGCAACTCAAACGGAAGCCTCTCCGGAATTACATAGACCGCACGAAGGAATGATCCAAGCGGACCAACGAATTCCTCGGGGACGTACACAGATAATGGCTCGGTCCGTCCGGCAAGATAGATCATTTGGACAAAGAGCGGCAGTTCGCAACAGTGGTCCGGATGAGTGTGACTAATGAAGATGCGATCCACCGCCAATGGATCAAGACCGCACTTCTGAAACGATGAACATACGCCCCCACCGCAGTCTATCAGATTCAAGCGTCCATCGACCTCGAGTGCGTACCCCGAGCACGCCCGTCCGCCCTGCGGCATTCCGGAAGACGATCCGAGGATGGTGAAGGTTGGTCGGCTTGACATATTTACCAACTCAACCCCTTGATTCTCTCAATCGCTTCCTCACAATCAGCGCGACTGACGTCCAGATGCGTAACCATGCGCAGACTCATCGGACCGAATGGCACTGCCCAGACGCCAACTGTCGCCAGCTTGTCCATTACTTGCTGGGAGTCTTCCGCGCCGGTCAGGTTGAAAATCACGATATTGCTCTGCACGCGCTCCATCTCGACCGTAAACGGTCCGAAGCCGCTGAGTTCTTCGGCCAAAAGACGAGCATGAGCATGATCGTCGGCCAATCTCGGGATATTGTTCTTAACGGCATGCAGCGCGCCAGCGGCGATAATACCGGCCTGTCGCATCCCCCCACCAAACCGCTTGCGGAGCCGGTAGCATCGTTCGACGAATTCGGTGCTTCCCAAGATCAAGGAGCCAATTGGCGCTCCCAGGGCCTTTGAGAGACAGACCGAGACCGAGTCAAACGGCCGGGTAAGTTCCGCCAGGGAGATTCCGGTCGCCACGTGGGCATTCCATATCCGGGCGCCGTCAAGATGAAACGCCAGTCCGAATTCCTCGCACACGGCTCCCACCTTGACGACTTCGTCCTGCGGCAGGACCGTACCACCATGGCGATTGTGCGTATTTTCGAGCGCTACGATTTTGGTGCGGGGACAATGCACGTCGATATGCCTGATGTTAGCCCGGACCGTATCGGCTGTGATCATGCCGTACGGCGTGGTAAGCAGGTTGACCAGCAGGTTGGCATGCACCGCTGGTCCGCCCGCCTCGTAGTTGATGACATGGCACTCCCGCTCACACAGCAACTCCCACCCTGGCTGAGCGTGGGCTACCAGACAAATTTGATTGCCCATGGTCCCGGAGGGCACATACAGGGCCGCCTCTCGCTCGAAGAGATTGGCCACATAGTCCTGTAGTTCTTTGACGGTGGGGTCGTCGCCGAGAACATCGTCGCCCACCACGGCCCGGGCCATCACCTGTCGCATTTCGTCGCTGGGACGAGTCACGGTGTCAGATCTTAAATCAATAGTATGCATGGGCACCAAAATACGGAAATCTGCGCGCTGGAGCAAGAGCGAGCTTCGCGTGGCATCCGGGAAGGTCGTCCGGATTCAGTCGCAAGCACAGAAAAGCCCGCCAGTTGGCGGGCTTTTCCATAGCACAGTAGCTTAGCTTTAGGTCGGCACAACTTGCGTCGCCCGCAATTCCCCTTCCGCCTCCGTCAACTGAAACAGCACTTCCTGCCCCTGCTTGAGAGTCCGGTAACCATCCATCTGAATGGCCGTGTAGTGGACATAGACATCCTGTTCAACGTCTTCGTTCCCGATCAGACCCCACCCGCGCAAGTCGTTGAAATACTTCACTTTACCTTTTGACATTAAGATCCTCCGAAGAAGGTTTCGGAACCCCAGTGCTATTAATCATTATACGCACCGGCCGAAGTTGGGGCAACAAAAAATGTTAGGAAATCGTTAGGATAGTACTAAGACGTTCAAGGCCAGCGTCATAACCAATCCAGAAATGAGGGGTACGGTGACGTTGTCGTCGATCCCCCACGGTAAGGCTTCGACCGTAGTAGCCACCACCGCGCCGAGAATGCCGATTGTCAGCGGAAGATCGGGCGTGAACCAGGCCACCACCAGTAGACTGGCCAGGCAGGCGAAAGACCCTTCCCATGACTTCTGGCCGAAGCGATGGCGCCCCCAGCGGCGTCCAATCAGGGCTGCGAACGTATCGCCCACCATAATGAAAGCCAAACACGCCACGGCGACCGGTTTGGAGAAAAGGGCCACCACCACGCAGATAGTCAGGAGAATATAGGTCGCTCCCGAAAAATCTCCAGCCTTCTCGTGGGGACGGATCATGGGGCCGATCAGTCGGCCGGCGAAATTCTCCCACAAGTCCCACCGGCGCAAACGGGCAATATCGATTAGGCTCATGGCCAGAGCGGCCGGAATCATAATGGCCAACATCTCCGCTCTGCTCAGACCAAAGCAATAGTAGCTGCCGGGAATTATCAAGGCCCCCAGGTGAGTTCCCTTGCGCAGGAGTTCCTGCCCGAAGCTTATCTGAGGGGCCTGGTTGGTCTGGTCAGTCATTGGACTCGCTGGTCAATAGGAGGCAGCGCCACCGGCGTCAGGGCCTTTGGGAAACTGACATCGTATTTCTCAAAGAGCTTGTCGCGATAGATTTTCCTCACCTTGCCCTGTTGCTCCCGCTTGAGGATACCGCGAATACTCCCCGAGGTCTGCGCCAGGCCCAATTCGTACCGTCGATCGGCCAGCCTGACTATGTGATAGCCAAGCGCTGATTGGACGGGAAGTGAAATCTCGCCCACGCCGGTCAGTTGGCCGGCATTCCAGATCTCAGGCAGAACGTCGTCTTGATCGACCCAGCCCAGATCCGCAAGTTCTCTTCGAACCGCCGGGTCACCGGGATAATACTGCTCGGCCAGTTCGAGAAAATCCGCTCCGCCCTGGGCCTGGGCCCGCAAGAATTCGCCAAAACTGGAGTCCGCGACGATAATTTGCTGCAGATAAAGAGGTTTATCGACCGAATATTCATCGATATGAGCGTCATAATAGGCACGAATAAGGCTGTCGCTCGGATTCCAGCTCTCATCCGGCAATAGCCGCTTTTCCACGACGTTCTTGGCGTGACGGTGCCTGAACGCGGCCTCAGCATGGCGCAAAGGGGCGATAGTATCGAGCTCCACGTCTCGTGCCGCCTGCATAACCAGATAACGATCCAGCAGAGGCTTGATTCCCTCTTGCTTCATCAGCACATTGGTGTTGGCGACCTGATACTGACTGCGGAGACTTATCTCCAAGGCCTGCATTTCTCCGAAATCGATAGTGTCAATACTGTTCACGATTACCGCCCACTCCTGAGGATCGACCTGGAACACGTTCGTATCCAGTATCTCATCATGATAGCGAACCTCCAACGGCAGACTCTTCAGAGAATCCATATAGTGACGGAACCTGGTATTGACCCTGGTATTGTAGCACGATTCCATTGCAAACGGATAGGACAAGCTATCCCAAGGTGGCGTACCATCAGGAAGGTAGCGCTCAACATACAATATGTGCCAACCGTCGGCGTCGCGATATGGTTCGGTGATGGTGCCTTCCGGAGTAGTGAATGCGATGGAGTCGAAGGGATCCCGGTAGGTGCTCTTCTGGGTCCAGCCCACCAGCCCGCCCTTGGGGCTCGAAACCCGATCATGGGAATAATCTCGGGCGACATCCGAGAAAGGCAGACCGTCATCGACCATACCCTTGAGTCGTTGGGCGTAAGCGAGGCCTTCCCGTTCGAGGTCCTCGCCATGTAGATGGGCGAAGTGGCTCGAATCTTCCCCCGTCTTGAGCGCTATCTCGGCGACGAAGATCTGGTGGACTAATACTTGCTCGGGCACGGAGAAGATGTCTGGTCGGGCAAGGTAGAATTCATGTGCCTCGATAGAATCCACCGTCGAGCTATCGTAAACAAGCTTCTGCCAAAAGGCATCGACCAATGACGAATTGTACCGCCGCCGATACATGCGACATTCCGAATAGTCATCCTCAAGTCTGACAAAATCGGCCTCGAAGCCATTGAGAGTGTCGATTATAATGCCATCCAGAAGCACCTTCACGCTGTCGACATCAAGCACACCTGGCTCCATTGCCCGTCGGCCATAGTAGAGCGAGTCGTGGAGGTCGGTCATGTTAATCTGAAAACGGTCGCCAATCTTGGCGACAGGATACTGAAAACTCATTCTGTTTTCGTGCTCTATCACTGGTGGGCGGCAGCCAGCACCAATGATTGTCAGCAAGGCTAGGAGGGTATGTAATCGTCTCATAGGCGGTTCGGGGTGGTTCTCCACAGGTTCTAAATTTGTGTCTAATTATACACTCGACCTCCCCGGCCGACAAGTTCCTTTTGATCGTATTCGAGGGGCTGACCGACTCGCTGGGAGTCCTGGAGAGGCTATACCACCGGCTCGGAGGCTGAACCGATCACGACTTCAGCCGGATCGCCCACACGATGGGGGCGCCAGAGGCTGAATTCAGTCACAAACGTTGTTCCAACGTTCTCCTCGGAACTGACTCGTAGCTTCAGTTTCTGAGCCGCGACGACCCGATGGACAATCGCCAGGCCAAGCCCGGTGCCGTGCCTCTTGGTCGAAAAGAATGGCTGATAGATGCTTCGCAGGTTCTTCTTGGGAATACCCGGGCCATCATCCTGGATGTGCAAGGCGACTACCCCCTCGCGGCGATCGGTCACGATGCGGAATGTGACGGTTCCGGGGCGGCCCTCAATAGCTTCCAGAGCGTTGACCGCCAGGTTGAGAATCAATTGGCGCGTCAGATGGTCATCGGCGACAACGTAGGTAATGGACTCATCGGCATCAATCACAAGTTTGACGTGATCGCGAAAATTCGAATGATGATGGAGAACCTGAATGACGTCCCCTACCAGGTGACACAGCTCAACTTTGGTGAAGACCGGGCTGTCGATCCTGGCGTACTCAAGGAATTCGGTTGTAATCACTGACAGTCGATCCGACTCCTTGACGATCAAGTCCATCAACCGGGCGCTATCATTAGAAACCTCAAGCTCACGCTTGAGCAGTTCGACTGAGCCCGAAATCGCCGCCAGCGGGTTGCGGATTTCGTGGGCGATGGAGGCCGACAACTCGCCCACCGCGGCCAGGCGATCGTGCGCCCGCACTTTGGCCTCAAGTCGCTTGGCATCGGAGAGATCGGTGAAGATAGCGATCACGCCGCGCACCACCCCCGGTCGCTCCAATAGCTCCGAGGTCGATAGCCCCAAGGGTATGGACGTACCGTCAGCGAGGCCTACGGCGATCTCCATGCGAGGCGAATGCCGACTGTCTTCGAGACGCAGCATGAGCGTTCTGGAAAGATCGGGCATCCTGTCAGCAAACACGTCCTGGCAGGACATACCCTTCACCTCTTCCTCCCGATAACCCAGAATTCGCTCAGCGGCCCGGTTGAAGAAGATGATTCTGCCTTCGGTGTCGATCGTCAACAAACCAGAGTTGAGGTGGCGCAAAATGTCGTCAGTGTCCAGCTTGGCCCGCTGCAGGGCTCTCGACGTATCCGCCAGCTGACGATCCCGCTCTCTGATGCGCTCGGCCAAATAGCCTGAGATAAAGGCAATCAGATAGAATATCAGCAGATGGAGAAAGACCGAATAGAAGACGCTATCACCTGACCCCAGAGCTGATTCCAGAGCGCTTTGCATCTTTCCTGCCGAGAGCGACGGAGAGTGGCTGAGCCAGACAACAAATGAGTAGCTCAACGACGCCAGAGAAGCTGTCAAGAGGGTGCCGATCAGGCGGTAGGCCAGAGCGGCTGAGACGATGGTCAGAATAAACAGAGCCGAGAAGGGGGAGTTGATGGCTCCGGTGGCCTGGATGATCGTTGTGTCAACCACGATTTCGGCCAGGAACTGCAGCCCTGTCAAGACGGCCAACGGTCGTTCCGAAGCAACCTTACGGCCAGAAATGGCCAGTACCGCCGAAGCCAGCGTCAGCACCGCGTACGGCAGGAACATTGGCCACAGACTTGGAAGGACACCCGCCCACAGGGCAATGGCAGCCAGGATGGCAAAGGTCGCCCAGCGCAGAGGAAGGAAGGAGCCAAATCGACGCACGGTCTACATCCTGTCCAGATCTGAAGCAGGCGGCGCTGGTAAGAACGCCGCCTGCTTCAGATTAGTGAGATCGTCCTGACAGTCCGACGATCTAGTTGAACTTACCGATGATATCAAACATCGGCAGGTACATGGCGATCATGATACCACCAATGGCGACACCCATCACGACAATCACGATCGGTTCAATCACCGAAGTAAGCGCCGTAACTGCCTGATCTACTTCTTCGTCGTAGAAGTCAGCTATTTTGTTGAGCATCTCATCAAGACCACCGGTCTTTTCACCAACCGAAATCATCTGCGTCACCATGGGCGGAAACACACCGGATTCTTTCAACGGTCCGGTGATCGTATCACCTTCGGCAATAGCCACCACGGACTTGTTGATGGCATTGGAGATGACCACGTTGCCAGCCGTCTTGGCGGTGATCTCCAAGGCTTCGATAATGGACACACCGGAGGAGAGCAGTGTGGCCAACGTACGGGTGAATCGAGTCACGGCTGACTTTCTCACGAGGTTGCCGAGGACAGGCATGGCCAACAGTGTCTTATCGACATAGAGCGCCCCGGTGGGCGTTGTTTTCCAATACATGAGGCCGCCGAGCATGCCAAGAAAACCTGCTACTAGGTAAAGGAAATTGGCTTGCAGGAATTCTGAAATGGCCAGCACGACTTTGGTCGGACCCGGCAGCTCGGCACCCATTCCGGAGAACATCTTGGCGAAGACCGGCACGATGAAGGTCAGCATACCAACGGTCACAGAGACAGCTACGAAAGCCACCACGCTGGGGTAAACCATGGCACCCTTCACCTTGCGTATCAAAGAGTCAGACTTTTCGCGGTAAATGGCCAAACGTACCAGGATCGTATCCAGCGCGCCGCCGATTTCGCCAGCTTCAACCATGTTGCAGTAGAGTTGATCGAAAATCTTGGGATGGCGATTGAGGGCTTCACTGAGAGTCGCTCCGCCCTGGACACCATCTTTGACCTGATCAATAACCTTGGCCAGCTCCTTGTTTTCCACCTGAGCGCCGAGGATTTCGAGACACTGCACCATCGGCAGACCGGCGCCAATCATCGTGGCAAATTGCCGCGTGAACCGGGATACCTCGATCTTCTTAATTCCGGTCCCGAGCTTGATTTGAATGTCCGCCGCTTTCTTTCCGATGGTACTGACCATAATGCGGTTTTGGCGCAGTACGCGTTCGACATCGGACTTTGAGGCAGCTTTCAGTTCACCCTGAACAGCAGCACCGGCTAATGTTTTGCCCTTGTATGTAAAGACCGGCATGAAAGAACGTCCTTTCGCTTACCTGGCTTTAGGTATACGCCGGCGACCGCTGCTTGGACAGCATCTCGCTCAGCTCTTGAGTACTATGACTGTAATTCATGGCATCATTAATGGTAATTTTGCCTGCCTGAGTTAGTTCGGCCAACGACTGGTTCATCGTCTTCATACCATACTTCTGGCCGGACTGAATCATCGAGTACATCTGATGTACCTTATCATCTCGGATCAGGGCCCGAATGGCCGGCGTCACCACCAGGATCTCCTGAGCCATCGACCGCCCACCGCCGATCTTCGGAATCAGAGTCTGAGAGACGATAGCCTGCAAAGAGAATGATAGTGACACGCGCACCTGCTCCTGCTGACCAGCCGGGAAAGAATCGACAATACGGTTGATCGATTCTGCCGCCGAGTTGGTATGCAGAGTCGCGAAAGCCAGATGGCCCGTCTCCGCTATCGAGAGCGCCGATTCAATCGTTTCGAGATCACGCATCTCACCAACCAGGACAACATCGGGATCCTCACGCAGAGCGTATTTCAACGCCGAAGCGAAGGAGTTGGTGTCAGAGTATACTTCCCGCTGGTTGACCAACGCCATCTGATGACGATGAAGATATTCTATAGGGTCTTCAACGGTGATGATGTGCACCGGCCGCTCTCTATTGATTTTGTCAATGACAGCCGCCAAAGTCGTCGACTTGCCCGATCCCGTCGGTCCCGTTACCAACACCAGACCGCGCGGCAACCTGGAAAACTCGGCAATCACTTTGGGCAAACCAAGGACTTCAAAGCTCTTGATCTCGTAGGGGATCTGCCTGAGCACAACGGCCACCTGGCCCCGCTGCATGAAAATATTGCAGCGGAAGCGGCTCATCGACTCAATCCCGAACGAAAAATCAAGCTCCGAGTTCTGCTCAAACTTCAGCTTCTGTTTTTCACTCAACATGGAATAAGAGAGCTTCTTGGTCTGCTCACTGGTCAGTCTATCAGCCTCGAGGCGTTGTAGTTTGCCGTCGATGCGCACAACCGGTGGAGAGCCTACGGTCAGGTGCAGATCAGAGGCACCCATCTTGACCATTTGTTCTAAGAGCTCGCGAAGAGAAACCATCTATATCTCCCAAAATTCGGGGGGCAATACGCTTTATTCCCTAGCTACGGGTATCCTATTCTATTATCGGACAAAAAGGCGCAATCTTGACCGTAATCAAACGATCGAGAGCACTTTAACTTGTTGATTGACAGGCTGGTAGTGGAGCGAAATCAGGTGGAGCCGGTGGTCGTGCCCGCGAAGACCTCTTCAATGCCGATGATCCCGGCTTTCATCTTCTCTACGGCGCACATGCGCAAGCTGAACATACCCTCTTCCATGGCAGTTCTTCGGATTTCCGTATCCGTCGCCTGCTTCAGGATCAATCGTTCAATGGCTGGACTGATGGGCATCACCTCGAAAAGACCTGTTCGCCCGGATTTGCCGGTGTCGTTGCAGCTCGGACAGCCACGACCGTGATAAGCCCGGATACCGCGCAACAACTCCGGGGGCACTTCAAGACTCTCTACCTGCTCCGGCGTCAGGTTGACCTCTTCTTTGCATTTCTGGCAGATCTTACGGCTCATTCTCTGAGCCATGATCAACCTTGTGGCCGAGGCGACCAGATAGAACGGCACACCCATATCGATCAAACGATTGATCGACGACGGGGCGTCATTGGTATGCAAGGTCGAGAACACAAGGTGACCGGTGAGCGCGGCTCGGATGGCAATTTCGGCTGTCTCCGCGTCTCGAATCTCACCCAGCATGATGATGTCGGGATCCTGTCGCAGGAATGATCGCAGGGCGGCGGCAAAAGTCATCCCAATGCTCGACCTCACGGCCACCTGATTGATGCCCTCGAAATTGAACTCGACCGGATCCTCCGCCGTCATGATGTTGACGTCGGTGGTATTCAGCGTCCGTAACGCTGAATACAATGTCGTGGTTTTACCAGAGCCGGTTGGACCCGTAACAAGGACGATCCCAAACGGCAAGTGGATAGTCTTGTCGAATTTGTCCAGATCCTGCTCGCGAAAGCCTAACTTGGTCAGGTCGACTTTCAGGGCCTGCGGATCGAGAATTCGCATCACTACTTTTTCGCCGAAGATCGTCGGCAACACTGAGACACGTAGATCAACAGTTCGTCCAGAGATTTTGATCTTGATACGACCATCCTGAGGCAGCCGCCGCTCGGAAATATCCAACTCCGCCATGATCTTCACGCGCGAGACAATCGCAGCACGATACTTGAAGGGCAACGGGGCCATTTCCCGCAGATCACCATCCACTCGATAGCGCACGCGAATACGCTTTTCATACATTTCCAGATGGATGTCGGAGGATCCCAGTCGGATGGCATCGGCCAGTATCGAATCCACCAGTTTGACAAGCGGCTTGTCCTGAATGGCGGAGAGCAAATCGGATTCCGAGGGACCATCCTCGGAGGCCGTTACCAACTCCAGGTCGGACTCGTCCTGCAGACCTCGAAGGGCTTCAGAGAGCGCACCGCTATCCGCATAATAGCTGTCAATCGCCTTGGCGATTGCTTCTTCGGGCGAGATCACCGGCTGTACGGAGAGCCCCGTGATGAACTTGATAGCGTCCAGGACATAGATGTTGTTCGGATCGCTGATAGCTACCAGGAGCGTGCGGCTAAATTTCGACACCGCGATGACATTGAATTTCCGGGCGATGTCCAACGGAATGAGTTTGACGACTTCGGGATTAAGCTCCACGTCACCAAGCCGCAGGGCACCAATTTTGAGGTGCTTACCGACCAGCTTGGCAACATCATCTTCCGACTCTACGGCCCCAATCTGAACCAGGGCCGCCTCGAAAGTGATCTGCCTCTCCTGGGTGATGGCCTTCGCCTCGTCAGCCTGCTCCGGTGTGATGCGGCCGGCTTGTACAAGCATAGACCCAAGTTCCGCAGTCATTATCCTATCCCGAAAAAATTGTCGTGTTTAGCTTCATTTTCTAGCCGCGCGAGGTCCCGCAGGACGTCATCCATCATTATTTAATCCTGAAAGATATCGTCGAGCTTGTCGCCGGCAAGGCTGGCAAATTCGTCAGAGACTCCGCCTTCGCGATCAGTAGTGGTGTCGGCTTTGATCTTCTCAAAGACCTCACCCAGCTTCTGGGCAGTCTCCCGAGCATATAGACGAACCATGCCAATAGTAGTGCGGTCGTCAAAAACGACTACCATGATCGATCGTTCGCCTACCAGGGACATGTGGATATGGTCCTTCTTACCCTGGTGAAAAAGCACCGAGAATTCATCCTCTCCGACAAGACGGGCGATTTCTCTGGTAGATGCAAATGATCCTGCCATGAGAGCCGCCAAAGCAGTAGTATCGAGCGAATGTGTGAAACCCTGGCGGCAGATCAGATGACCATCCTTATCAACCAACAAAGCACATTTTGCTTCAGCCCCTTTGAGCATTTTACTCAGCCGCGATTCAATCTCCTGAATCTCGGCTTCGTATAGTATGAGAGCATCTTCAGACATTGAAGCCTCCTAATGGCTACTTAATTCCGAATAGACGTTTGAAAAACCCGCGCCTCTTGACCGGGCGTTTCCTCAGAGCTGGGGCCATACTGGGCGTAGCCAGATCAATCGGGACTTCGGGAGCTGCCTCCACGTTGGTCTCGATCTGATCGGGCTGGGCTGGCTTTTTCTCCGATGGTGATGGTGCTGGTGAAGACGTTAAGTTCTCGGGACTAACATGGCTGCGGGACAGCGAGCCGGTTCGATCACCGGGGAATGGCCTGGCCTCGTCCAGTGATACTTCAGAGGCCGCCACTGGCACCGGGGTTGGGGATGGGCTTCCTGATCCCACCGCCACGGGCTGTGGCACGGGCGTTGGACGCGCTTGATCCATAGCGTGGGGACTCGACGGTTGAGGGCTGCCGGCCGCGGCAACCGGAATTCTGCCGGATTGCGACTGGGGGGATGCGCCACTCCTCTTCGCCTTTTCGAGTACCAGCTTGATTATCATCTTGAGAGTGTCAAAGACACCATTGCCGATGGACGCTGAGGCTTCAAAACACTCCCAGTTGCGGGGATTGAGCCTGGCGTTCAGATCGGCCACGGTCATTACTCCCGGCAGATCTCGCTTGTTGTACTGGATCACGATCGGCAGCTCATCAGCGCTATAGCCATACTCCTTGAGATTCTCCTCAAGATTGAGAAGCGACTCAATGTTCTCGTCCATCTTATCGGGTTGACTGTCGGCAACGAAGACAACCCCGTCAACACCGCGCAACACCAACTTGCGAGTGGCGTTGTAGTACACTTGGCCAGGGACCGTATAGAGCTGAAACTTGGCCGCAAAGCCATTGATCGAACCGATGTTAATTGGCAAGAAATCAAAATACAGGGTTCGATCCGCCTCAGTGGCCAACGAGATGAGCTTACCCCTGGTATCCCCTGGCACTTTGGCATGCACGTACTGAAGATTGGTCGTCTTGCCCGACAGACCGGGTCCATAATAGACAATCTTACAGCAGACTTCGCGCGCCGAATAGTTAATTGATACCATCTACATTCACTTCCGTTCGGTATTCATCCTTGGTCAGCTATTGATGCACAACTTGCCGATGGCGTTTTTCATCTCCAGCCTAATCAAGCCGATATTGACATCCCGCTCCGTGGTTACAACCAGGATCCCCAATCCAGCGTCAGCGAAAAAGAGCTTCGCGCTCTCAGCTTCGATAGTGACCTGCCGCAAAGGGTGGGTCTCCAAACGGTCCAGGGATTTCTGGATAT
>CAZHDS010000005.1:18875-38471 GCA_964531495.1 uncultured Ignavibacteriales bacterium | reverse complement strand
CAGGGTGTCGCTCGGCCTCTAAATACGTCTTGCCATTGGCCGTATCCATTGTATATTGTCCTCGATTAACTTCGGGGCGTGGCGAAATTCCTCGACAGGCGGTATAGCCCGCGAGCTGATCGTGCCACCGTGCAGATTGGCAGAGCCTGTGCAATTCAGGCGCCGACGGTATAGTCCGGATGAGAGAAGGCAGCCCAGCCGGGAATATCGATCCCCGGAAGGGTCACCAATGTAACCTATGCTGTCATGGCCCAGTGGCTATGGTGTCGTAGGTACTCGCCCCGTGCATCGCGTATCGGGGTATTTTTGTGACCGCTCAAACACATGCCGACATCAAGCACATGCGCCGAGCCCTTGAGCTGGCCGCCCGAGGTCGTGGACACACTTCGCCCAATCCGATGGTGGGAGCGGTGGTTGTGAAGGGGCGAGAGATCGTCGGCGAAGGATATCACCGCGCCGCAGGCCTGGCTCATGCCGAAGTAGTGGCCCTGCGTAACGCGGGCGCAAAGGCTCGTGGGGCGACGATCTACGTGACACTCGAACCATGTTGTCATACGGGACGAACGGGCCCATGTACGGAAGCGATCCTCAAGGCGGGCATTAGGCGAGTGTTCTACGCCGTAGACGATCCCGACTCGCGCGTGAACTGCTGCGGCGGGAATTGTCTTCGCAAGGGCGGTCTGGATGTTGTGAGAAATGTGCTTCGCGAGGAAGCAATCCGGCTAAATGAAGTGTATTTCGGATATCATCGGTTGGGCAGGCCCTATGTAATCCTCAAGTTGGCCCAGACCCTTGATGGTCGCATCGCGACCCGCACCGGAGACTCTCAATGGATCAGCGGACCGCCGGCGCTGAAACTCGCGCATCAATTGCGGGCCGAGGCGGATGCGGTTGTGGTCGGCATGGGCACCGTTGCGGCCGACGATCCTGCTCTGACAGTCAGGAAAGCCACGGGAGCAAATCCGTACCGAATCGTGCTGACAAATTCGATCAAGTTTCCCCGTCAGTGTCAGCTCATTGATGACAATCTCGACTACAAGACAATCGTCGCCACGAGCGATGCTTCGGCTGCTCGCCTGGCCCGCCGTAAACGTGGTCGCGGCGTGATCATTTGGAGTATCAAGACCGATCGGAAGGGACATCTTCGTCTCGATGATTTTCTGCGCAAGGCAGACGACTTCGGTCTGCGTTCAGTCATGGTCGAGGGAGGGGCTTCGCTGGCAACGTCGTTCCTCAAGGCCGGATTGGTTGATAAGTATATGCAGGTCTCCGCGCCCAAGATTATTGGCAGCGGGATCGAAGGCGTAGGTGATCTCAAGATACGAAAGCTGAAAGACGCTATCCAACTGGTAGATTGCAGTTTTGAGAACCTCGGCGATGACTGCTTGTTTACCGGGTATGTGCGGAGAGACAAATAACATGTTCACCGGATTAGTACAAGCGGTCGGAAGGATCTCAGCCATTGGAAAGCGCGGCAACTATCGCATCCTGACGGTTGCCAGCGAAATGGCTGATCAGACCATACGGATTGGTGAATCGGTGGCCTGCGACGGTGCCTGCCTGACGGTTGTCGAGCGCCGGACCGGCTCATTTACGGTCGAGGCCTCGCAGGAAACAGCTCAGCACACGATACTGGCCGACTATCGCGCTGGTTCGCAAATCAACCTGGAGAGGGCTCTGCAGGTCGGTGATCGGCTGGGCGGGCATTTTGTGACGGGACACGTCGACACGGCGGGCAATGTCGATTATTGCCGCCAGGTGGGAGAGTCGCTTGAGATCGCTCTGACCTTTGCTCAAGAGTTCGATTCTCTGGTGATCGGCAAAGGATCGATCGCCATCAACGGCGTCTCGCTGACAGTCAACAAGGTCAAACCCGGGTGGCTCTCAGTAAATGTCATCCCACACACTACGGGGGAGACTACGATTAGCGATTTCCGAGGGGGACGGCGTGTCAACCTCGAGTTCGATATGATTGGAAAATACGTTCTAAAATCACAAGGCAAGGGACCGGCCGGTTCTTTGACTCTTGATAAGCTCAAAGAAAGTGGCTGGTAACAATGAACAGCAACGGAATCAAATTCAACACCATCCGCGAAGCCATTGATGATATTCGCGCCGGCAAGATGATTGTCGTGGTCGATGATGAGGATCGTGAGAACGAGGGCGATCTTATCATGGCCGCGGAAAAGGCTACTCCGGAGGCAGTCACATTTATGGCGGCTCATGGGCGTGGCCTCATATGCACACCCATGTCGAGTGACCGCATCGAGCGCATGGAACTGAATCCCATGGTCAAGGACAACACCGCCCTGCTCGGTACCCGGTTCACTGTCTCGGTGGATGCCGTTCGCGGCACGACGACCGGCATATCCTCTCATGATAGAGCAACTACGATTCGGGAATTGGCCAGCGACGAATGCCGCCCTAAGGATTTGGCTCGCCCCGGCCATGTCTTTCCACTGCAGGCTCTTGATGGTGGCGTCCTGACCCGTGCCGGGCATACTGAAGCTGGCGTTGATCTCGCTCGTTTGGCCGGACTTCGGCCGGTGGGCGTATTGTGTGAGATTATCGATGACGATGGCACTATGGCCCGCGTGCCACGTTTGGTTGAGTTCTGCAAGATGCACGATTTGAAGCTGATCACAATCCATGATCTGATCGAATACCGCCGTCGCAATGAAATGCTCGTTAAGCGGGTCACCACGGTCAAGATGCCGACACGATATGGGGATTTCCAGCTTCACCTATATACTTCCGACATTGACGATCACCATCATCTGGCCCTGACCAAAGGGGACCTGAGTTCAATAGAGGCACCCCTGGTGCGGGTGCATTCCAGTTGTCTGACCGGTGATGTGCTCGGCTCGATGCGCTGCGACTGTGGCAACCAACTCCATGCGGCTATGCGCCAGGTGGACAAGGCCGGTGTCGGCTGCGTGCTCTACATGCGTCAAGAGGGTCGTGGAATTGGTCTGGCCAACAAGATCCTTGCCTACAAGCTGCAGGAAGCTGGTCGCGATACGGTCGAGGCGAACGAGGAACTCGGTTTCGAGGCGGACTTGCGTGACTATGGCGTCGGCGCCCAGATTCTGGTCGACCTCGGCCTGAAAAAGATCCGCCTGCTGACCAACAACCCTCGCAAGGTCGTAGGACTGAAAGGTTACGGTCTGGATATTGTCGAGCGCGTTCCCTTGCAAGTGGGGGAGAGCGAGCACAACCATGGTTACCTCGAGACCAAGCGCGACAAGCTCGGTCACCTACTCAATCTTGAATAGCACGAATGTGATAGGAGATAGATCTGATGGCTTACAAAGTTTTTGAAGGCAAACTGGACGCGGATGGTATCCGGGTCGCGTTGGTCGTGAGTCGGTTCAACAGCCTCTTCACGGACAAGCTGCTCGAAGGCGCTCTCGATTGCATTCGCCGTCATGGCGGATCGGAAGACAATATCGCGGTTAGTTATGTTCCGGGCGCGTTCGAGATTCCGTACATCGCCTCCAAGCTGGCTGCATCCGGCAACTACGACGCGGTGATTTGTCTCGGGGCAGTGATCCGTGGTGACACTCCACATTTTGACTATATCGCCAACGAGTCCGCTAAGGGGATTGCGCACATCGCAATGCAAACCGGTATTCCTGTTATCTACGGTCTGGTGACGGCTGACACACTGGATCAAGCGATTGAACGATCCGGCACCAAGGCTGGCAACAAGGGCTGGGATGCGGCGCATGCGGCTATCGAGATGGTCAACCTCTACAAGGTCCTGGGTTAGCAGTGGCAACATCCTCACGTACGAGAGCGCGGGAACTGGTGCTCGAGTCACTTTATGCTGTTGAGTGTGGCGCTGGAGAACCAGAGAACGACTTCATCGCCATCGTCGATGATGAAAAGCTGCCTGAGACGACGATCAAGTACGCCCGCGAATTGCTGGCGGTTGTCCGCAAGAATGTCGCCTGGGCGGATGAGCAGATAGTCGCTTTGGCGGCCAACTGGGAGATTGACCGGATTGCGACAATTGACAAGTTCATCCTGCGAATGGCCATGACAGAGCTGAAGTTCATGGTTGATGTGCCGGTGAAAGTCGTCATGAACGAAGCTATCGAACTGGCTAAGAAGTTTTCGACGCCTCAGTCATCGTCGTTTGTGAATGGTATCCTCGACAGTTTCGCCAAACAGCTTGGCAAAGAAGATCAGCCAGCCGAGTAGGTCGGGTAGGTCAGGTCCCTTGCGGACCTGACGCCTGATTCTATGGGATGTCAGGACCACAAGGGTCCTGACTGAGGCTGTTATGCTGACAGAGGGCGGTCACGCGTCTGATCGATAACAAAACTAGCTTTACAGCCTCGACTAATGCGTTATATTCCAACTCTTTGGAAACAAGCAGCCGATTGACCAGGGAAGGCTCTTCTAGAGCGTATAACAAGCAAGCTATGACCAACAAATTCTGGGATAGTCTCGACAAGACCAACGTCTCCATCGCCGCAGGCGTATGGCTGATGGCTTTTGTGGTCTACTACATGACCAAAGCGGCCACACTCTCATTTTGGGACTGCGGCGAGTTCCTTGCGGCTGGCTATGCGCTCGGAATTCCCCACCCGCCAGGAACGCCACTCTATGTAATGCTGGCTCGGTTCTTCAGCTTGCTGCCGATCGATTCTGATCTGGCCGTTAGGATGAACCTGTTGTCGGTCGCTAGCTCATCGTTTACGGCGATGTTCGGATATCTCTGCTCGGTACGACTGCTGCGAGCCTGGTTCGGGGACAAGCCCGATCGCTTGGGACAGTTTCTAATCTATGCCGGATCTGTCAGCGCTGCTGCTTTTCTGGCCTTTGGGCACACCAACTGGATCAACTCCACCGAAGCCGAGGTTTACGGACTGGCTATGGCTATCTCGGTTGCTATGTTGTGGCTAACGCTCATCTATGTCGAGCATCGCGGCTCGCCTCGGGCAGGTTGTCTGGTGGCCTTGATCGCGTACCTTGGTTTTCTAGGCATTGCGGTACACATGACGGTGTTTCTCATGCTGCCGGTCTTGGCTCTGGCCTTCATCGTCAAACGTGATGCGCCCACTATCACCTGGTATCTGGTGGCAGTGTTTTTCGTGGCCGAGCTATATATGATATTTGCTTTGTCATCTTTGCCGGGCGAGATACCGTACTACTTGCCAGTAGGCATCGTCTTTCTGGTTTATCTATTCTACGTATTTTCATTTGAGAACATCCCTCGCTTGTTGCTCTGGGCCGGCGGCGGTTTTGCTCTGGCGATGGTGCCGTTCTACAAAGTAACGCTGGATGCCTTGCGGCGCATCGAGAGCACGCCTGGCACTGCCGACGGGATTTGGACATTCGTCGGGCAGATCGCCTTCGCGGGGCTGGTGCTTTTCGGCCTGTACGCCCTGATGCAAGGTCTGTCCAAAAAGACCCACCGGGAAATGAAGCGCCACTATCTGGTGGTGGCGAGTTTCGTGGGTGCCGCCGCCGTAATGGTCTTACTGCTGTTCCTGCCCAAGGGGTATGAGACTTTCCTTTTCCTGTCAGCTCTCCTGGCGCTATCCCTGATCGTTTCACGCTGGCGCCATATGCACTGGCCGGTTCTGGTGGCCGTACTGGGTTCCTCAATGATTATCATCGGCATTCGAGAGTTTGCCATCGGTCTGGGTGTGGCCGCAGTCGTGGTGCTGGTATTGGGATTGAAATTCAACCTGCCGACCTGGCGCACGGCTCTGGCGATCCTGGTTGTGGCCATGGTCGGGTTTTCGGTACATTTGTTTATTCCTATGCGATCGGCCCATCACCCGTACCTGAACGAGAACAACCCCTCGGAAGATCTGACTACCACCATCAATTTCCTCGAGCGCAAGCAGTATGGCTCCATGAGTATGGTGGAACGAATGTTTATTCGTCGGGCTGACTGGAGCCATCAATTCGGCGACTATCCGAGGCTCGGGTTCTGGCGGTTTTTTGACCAGCAGTTTGGCCTCGTGGATAGCAAGTTTGTGATTCTGTTTCTGTTTGGATTGTTCGGGATTTGGGAGATGATCAGGAAGCGAGCTATCCTGGGCTTGCCCTTTCTGCTATTAATACTGATTAGCACGGTGGGACTTATCCTGTATATGAACTTCGCCGATGGCACCCGAGATGTCCCCGGCGTAGCCAGCGATCATATCGAAGTTAGAGACCGCGATTACTTCTTCTCGCCCGGCTTCATCTTCTTTGGAATGATCATCGGGATTGGCATCACTATCGGCATTCAGTATGTGAGGAACGCGACGGCCCACCTATCGCGGGGTGTTCAATGCGGTGCTGTTGGAATGAGCTTGCTGCTGCTTCTGTTGCCCACGTTTGCTCTGGCCCACAACTATCATATCTGTGATCGTTCTCGTAACTATATTCCCTACGACTATGCCTGGAATTTGCTGCAATCGGCCGATGAAAACGCGGTCCTCTTCACCAACGGCGACAATGACACTTTTCCGCTGTGGTGCCTTCATGAGGTGTACGGGGTTCGCAGGGATGTGGCGATCGTCAACCTGGCGTTGGCCAACACGCCCTGGTACGTCAAGCAAATCCAAAACACGATGGGCGTGGACCTGGGTTGGACCGATGAGCAAATCGATAATCTGCGTCCGTTCCGTTTACCGGATCAGGCCGCGCTCCAGGCTCGCGGGCAGGAGTTGGGCTCGAATGTTTACTCTTATCTGGGGATCTCGAACAGAGAACTGGACAGCCTGCACGCTCTGCATGTTCCGTATGGTCAGACGTTTCGCCTGAACAATATGGTTGTCGATAAGATCATATATTCCCAGCTCGGTCGTCGCCCGGTCAATTTCTCAGTTACTTGTGGACGTTCTACCCAGCGCTATCTGGGTGAGCCCATCTACCATCGTCTGTCGCTGATTGGCATGGCCTGGCGTGTGAATGAAGAGGGGAGCGGCCAAAACGTAGACCTCGAACGCTCGTTGGAGTATTTTACGTCGCCTGACGGGTTCCGGGCGCGTGGCGTGAATGACTCCACACTGTATATGAATGGTACCGCCGAAAGGCTGACCCGCAACTGGATCAACGGATTCATGATGACGGCCGACTCCCTGCGCATTGCCGGGGACTATGACCGGGCCGAGGCACTCGTGCGGCGCGCACGAGATATGATACCTCATGCTGATGAGTCGATTGAATTCCTGATCACGCTATATAGTGAGATGGGGCGGCCGGAGGAATTGGAAGAGTTCCTGTCAACCCTCAAGACCGATGTGACTGATCGGATGCGGGCCTTGTTGGGCAGTGCCTATCGTGAGGCCGGAGACACGGCCCAGGCGACCGTTGTATATGACGATCTTCTCAATCGCGATGCGACCAATCGCACGGCCTTTGACGCGCTATTGCAGATCTATTTCTCCACCAAGCAGTATTCGGAAATGGTCAGCCTCCTGAAACGGTGGTTGGCGTACACGCCCAATGATGAGCGAGTGCGGAACATGCTCAGTGAGATTGAAACGATGAGGGAGGAGCAGCTCGGCCGCGACTCGAATCCGCAATGAAGATTCTCGCTCTCAACTGGAACGATCTTAGCAACCCGTATGCGGGTGGGGCGGAAGTGCATCTGGAGGAACTGCTGCGGCGGTTGGTTTCCTACGGTCATGAGGTTACTCTGATCTGTTCGGGTTATCCAGAATGCAAGCCAGAGGAAGTGATCGAGGGCATCAAGATTGTGCGTTGTGGCAATCGGTACAACTTCAATCTCGTTGTGCCGAGACATCTAAGACGATTGGTTGCCGAGAGTCACTATGACTTGCTGATTGAGGATATCAACAAGATTCCATTCTATACGCCCTTGTACCTAAACTTGAAAACTCTCGTCGTTATCCCGCATCTGTTTGCGACGACCGTGTTTCAGGAAATCAACTGGGTCCTGGGTACCTACATCTATCTGGCGGAAAAACCGCTGGTGAGTGTGTATCGGGGATGCCATTTCAATGTGATCTCCGAGTCCACGGCCGATGATATCGCCGTTCGCGGTGTGCCTCGGAAAGATATCTCAGTTATCCATTGCGGGATCGATCGTGAGCTCTACGCTCATGATCCGGCAGTGACGAAGTACGATGTCCCAACCATCCTCTATCTGGGGAGAATCAAAAAATACAAATCCATCCAACACCTTATTCAAGCTTTCGCCAAGGTGAAGCGTACCGTGCCGCAGGCCCGCTTGATGGTTGTTGGGGCTGGTGATTATGTGACGGCGCTCAAGACTCTGAGTGCCTCGCTGGGCTTGCTAGACGATGTAGAATTTCCTGGCTTTGTGTCGCGGGAAGATAAGGTCGAACGCATGCGCCGCTCTCACGTGGCGGTGTTGCCGTCGCTCAAAGAGGGCTGGGGACTGACCAACATAGAGTCCAACTCGGTCGGCACGACGGTCATAGCGGCGAACGTTCCAGGACTTCGTGATTCTGTCCGAGATGACGAGACGGGATTCTTGTTCGAGTACGGTAACATTGATCAGCTGGCGGGCAAGCTGACGACGATCCTGACCGACCCCGATCTTCGCCGACGGCTGGAGAGCGGGGGACTGGCGTGGGCGGAGAAGTTCAACTGGGACAGTGCCGCTCGTGATTTCGAGAAACTTGCCAAGGAGGTAGCTGCTTCATGACCTTCGATGCTCGCACCAGAAAGCGGCTGCTCACTCTGTTGGGCGTGGTTGTATCGGCCATCCTGATCTGGATGCTCTTCCGAGACATTAATTTTAGCGAACTCGGCGAGGCATTGACACAGGCCAACTACCTCTGGTTGATTCCGAATGTCCTGATGATCATTGTGACCATGTATCAACGCGCCTTCCGGTGGAAATTCATGGTCGCTCCGATCAAGCCGGTGGCGTTTCCAAAGCTGGTCGCGGCCACGTGGATCGGGTTCATGGCCAACAACGTCCTGCCCTTGCGGCTCGGCGAATTTGTACGAGCCTACTCGCTGGCAGCCCAGGACCGGGAAATCACCAAATCGGCTTCGTTAGCGACTATCTTTGGTGAGCGCATGGTATTCGACCTCGTCGCCCTGCTGGTGATATTTGGTGGTGTGCTGTCGGTCTCACACCTGAACATGGACGCTGAGATGAGATTCGGTCTCAAGCTGGCGATTGGAATCGCGCTGGTTGGTATCGCTTTCATGCTGACGCTGGCCCTCAAACCAGACCAGGTCGGTCGTCTGATCACGCGCTATCTGTTCTTTGTCCCGATTCGTGTGAAGGAACTGATAGAGAGTATCGTCCTGAAGTTCGCCCAGGGTTTGAAGTTTCTCTCTGACAAACGGGCGGTGGCATCCATTACCATCCAGACCCTGCTTATCTGGATCTTAATGGGACTCTCGAACATTTTTGTCTTCAAGGCCTTCGGGCTGGATCTGCCGATCGATGCGGCTTTTGTGGTGCTTGTGGTTGTGTCTATCTCTATTCTGGTGCCCTCCACGCCCGGATTTGTTGGCGTTTACCATGCCGGTGCCGTCTGGTCGCTGGTGGCTTACGGTGTCGGCCAAGAGGAGGCTTTGTCCTGTGCCATAGTGCTTCACGCTGCGCAATACATCGTAGTTACTCTGGGCGGGTTCTATTTCCTGAAGAAGGGTCACCTCACTCTCAAGAAACTCGAAGAGGCGGCTGAGGAAGCCGAGCACTGAGCTGTCAGTGATCGTTCACCATCGAGGGACAGATGTCTGAGTCCTCATTCAAGAAAGCGATATGGTTGATCCTGGCGGTTGCGGCGGCGCTACGGCTGGGTTTTTTGTGTTTTGGAGAAGTCCTGCCGGTGATGTGGGATCAGCGCCGCTATGTGGCTGCAGCAATCGGCGTAGTTTCTCGCGGTGACAGTTCCGGGCTTCCGACTGGCGACACCGAGCGCGAGGATGGCGAGGCCTTCCAACACTACTACCAGAAGTATATCCAGGGCGAGCAAATCGATTGGATGCACTACCGGCCGCACAAGCTATCCCAGGCGCGCGACGAGCTCTACACCAGTGGGCCTGTCTATCCAACGTTCATGGCGATGCTTTTTGCGATCACGCCCTGGGAGGACTTCACGGTGGTCAGGCTGTTCACAGTCGTTGGTGACGTTGCTGCCACTTTGTTGCTGATGCTCGTAGCGGTGAGATTAGCGGGCAGGAGAGCGGCCCTGATAGCCGGAGCTATCTATGCGGTTTACTTCCCGCTAGTGCTGATTTCCACCATGCTTCTTCTCGAGAGCTCGACGACCCTCATGATTCTGGCCGCAGTCTATCTGCTAATACGTGGCACGGAGGGCGGTCGTAGCGAGGCGCTGGTTGGCGCCGGACTCTTGATCGGCCTGCTGGTGATGCACAAGCCGACCGCGATGCTGCTGGGGGGGCCGTTGCTTCTGGGATGGTTCTTCTACGCGGGAAAGCAAGCTGTCCGCTGGCGGATGATTGCCGCCGTGATCTTGCCTGCGGTCCTGTTGGCCGGGACATGGACGGTTGTCGCCTCATCTCGTTACGGGCAACTGACTCTTCGCGATCCCAGTTATGCCAGCATCAATTTGCGTCTTTCGAGTTCTATCGAGAACGAAGGCTACGGGACGGACAACGCCGGTCCTGATTTTGACGAGCGCCAGGTGTATGACCGACTGACGGAGCGATTCCCGGAGTATGTGGGTCTGTTCGCCAAGAAGTTCGAACGATTGTTCAGTCGGCCCTACAATGATTTCCAGCGCACCTTCCTTTGGCCTCGGCAATTCGACGAGTGGTTTCATGTTGTTGTCCTGAGTTTCGGGATGATTGGCCTGTTGCTCCTTGCGATGCAGAGTCCGCGACGAGCCGCGTGGCCGTTGTTGATCGTTGGCTATTACAGTCTCATTCATGTGATCTTCCATTCCACGTGTCGCTACAGCCTGAGTGCGATCCCGATGCTTTTTGTGGGCACAGGTTATGCAGTCAGACGGCTCATCGATGTGTCGCGCCATAGGCCCGAAGTGCGACCAGTCGCTTTGGCGCTGACTCTGTTGGCTGGCGCGTGGATCTTGGGACCAAACATGATTTCCGGCATTCCGTCTTATTGGTCGACCATGCTGGTCGTGCTTCTAAAGATCGGACTGACCGCGGTCGGTTTGGCTTTGTTGGGCCGACTGCTGTTGCCGGAGCAGCCGATGTGTAAGAGGTCATTGTTGGTCATCGTGGCCAGCGGCGTGTTCTCGATCATGACCTGGAGTACTCTCATTCCCCGCGATGCCTGGGCGGAGTTCTCTATGCCGCTTGATGATCCGGGTCGACGAGCCGGTACCCGTATATACATCTCGGACCTTGCCGATGTGGCGGAGGATGAATATCTGATGGCTCTGGTCGATGTGCGCGTACTCCAACGGGGCGCGGCCAGGATAGAGATAACCGCGCCAGGCAGCCGGGAGAGCTATCTTGTCGGCACTGAGCCTCTCCTAAAGTATTTCTACCCCTATCCAGTGTACGATCAGTACGCTCGGTTGATGGGGCGCGGAATCGACGAGTTTCCGCAATATGCGGTGGTCCCCTTGAATGCCTATAAGGTGCGTAATCGGGTCGAGAGGCAGGGTTTTGTCGATTTGGAGATACTGCCGGTCTTAGACACCGGCCATAGTGGGGCTACGGTGGAGATAGGCGGCACTTATCCTACGCACAGGGATTCCCCGTTCGTGCCCTCGCCCCGCCACGTTTCTATTGAGCGCTGGATTCACAGGGGAGACCCCCGACTCAGGTTGCCTGTGAAGTTTCTGTCCGATTCTGCCGTTTCTTACTATATTGGGGTGCGTGACGTGAAGACGGTGCGTGACGATGGCACACTTGGGAGACGCGCGGAGGGCAGGTTCAATATGTTCCTGGTCCATTACCGTCGAGACTATCAAATGTTGTTTTACTGAGCGGAACAGGAAAGCTGATGAATATAGGTGTCATAGGATGTGGTTACTGGGGTCCGAATCTGGTTCGAAACTTCAATGCCCTTGACGAGGTCCAGGTATCCGCCGTGTGCGATTTGCGACCCGAGCGCCTGAAGTACATCTCTCGCCAATTTCCGGCAGTGACTGTTCTCAGTGAGAATCCCGCTGACGTTCTCAACAATAATCAGATCGACGCCGTCATTATTGCCACACCGGTCTCTACCCATTTCGACCTGGCTTCACAGGCCCTCGAAAAGGGCAAACACGTGTTCCTGGAGAAACCGTTTACGGCCACCGCCGAACAAGCTGAACGGCTAATCGAACTGGCCGAGCGTCGCCATCTCAAGATCATGGTCGATCATACCTTTCTCTATACGGGGGCCGTTGAGACGATCAAGAAGCTGATCGACTATGGTCATCTGGGGGAGATCTACTACTTTGATTCAGTGCGCGTGAATCTGGGTCTGTTCCAGCACGATGTCAACGTGATCTGGGATCTTGCCCCGCATGATGTGTCGATCATGGATCATCTGCTTGGTCGGGAGCCTCAGGCGATTTCAGCGACCGGCGTAGCCCACTTTGAAAGCGACATAGAGAATATTGCCTATATCTCAGCCTTCTATGGAGACAACCTGATCGGTCATATTCATGTCAATTGGCTGGCGCCAGTCAAGGTCCGTAAGACCCTCATTTCCGGTTCCAAGAAGATGATTATCTATGACGATACCGAGCCCTCGGAGAAGGTCAAGATTTACGACCGCGGGGTGGATGTCGTGCCCGACAAGGACGAAATCTATGATATTCTGATTCAATACCGTACTGGCGATATGTTGGCTCCACGGTTGGATCTGACTGAGGCCTTGGTCAAAGCAAGTCGTGAGTTTTACGCCGCTATCAACGAAGACCGACCACCCCTGACCGACGGCCATGCCGGGTTGCGGGTTGTCAGAATACTCGAGGCGGCTAATCGTTCGGTGCGATCCGGTGGCGCCCTGATAGAACTCTGATAGACCATGCCTGACAAACTCTACACAGCCCATGAGACGGCCTTGGTGGCAACGGATGACATTGGATCTGGAACCCGAATCTGGGCCTTCTGCAATATTCAATCAGGCGTCTCAATCGGGGACGATTGCAACGTCGGGGATCATTGTTTCGTCGAAAGCGGTGTCATCGTTGGCGATCGTGTGACAATCAAAAATGGTGTCTCGCTTTGGAGTGGTGTGAGGGTTGAGGACGATGCTTTTATTGGTCCTCATGCAGTCTTCACGAACGATATCTATCCCAGAAGCAAAGTCTACCACGCTCAACCCACCGGTACCGATATTCGAAAGGGCGCTACGATAGGCGCCAATGCCACGATCATAGCCGGGCACACGATCGGTCGTTATGCCTTTGTCGGGGCCGGGGCGGTTGTTACAGCCGATGCCCCCGACCACACCCTCTGGCTGGGCAACCCGGCACGATTGGCAGGATATGTCGATCTGGCCGGACAGCGAATGGTGTTTGAGAAGGAACTCGATGGAAGACTCTTGGCTCGCGGCTCAGACGATGAGACTTACGCCCTGATCGACGGCAAAGTTGTGGTCCAGGAGCCGTGATGGACCAGGCACCCGCGCGTATACTGGTCGCCGTCATGGCCTACAACGAGGGCCAGAAGTTGCGAGAACTCACCAGCCGCTTTCCGGATGGAGCCGACTATCAAGTGCTGTTCGTGGATGATGGTTCCGATGACGGTACCTGGCCGTTCCTGCAGCAAACAGACTTCGCTTCTATTCGACATGAAACCAATCTGGGCGTGGGCGCCGGGATTCGCGATGCCATCGCCTATGGCCGCGCGCACAAATTTGATCTGATAGTGATAATGGCGGCCAATGGAAAGATGCTCCCGGAAGAGATCCCTAGGCTGGTAGCTCCGCTGACCAGCGGCCAGGCCGACTATGTCCAGGGCTCTCGCTACTTGAAGGGAGGAAGGTCGCCCAACTTGCCGACATTCCGGCGTGTAATGATCAAAGCCTTCACAAAGATGGTCAACCTGGTGACCGGTTGGCGCGGAACCGACATAACCTGTGGTTTTCGAGCCTATCGTTTGGATATTCTGGCCCAGCCCGATATCGACTTGACTCAGGAGTGGCTGGGACGATATGAGATGGAATACTATATCCACTACAAGGTTCTGAAACATCATCGGCGTATTGTCGAGGTGCCTGTCTCGATGGTCTATCCGACCGAAGGCGAGTATTCCAAGATCAAACCCTTGACGGGCTGGTGGTCGATGATTCGTCCCTGGATTTTCCTGACTCTCCGGCTCAAGAAGTAGTCTCACCCTGCCATAACAGACCTTGGTTTCCGGCTGCGATTCAAAGTTCAAACTTGACAGTCATGGGGTTCGTCGAATATCGTTGAAGAAACGAGAGGTCTTCGAATGGCAATCCGCGTAATACTTGCAATAATTCTTCTATTTGTTGTCGTGGCAGTGAGTTATATCAAAAACGTCCGAGGCAGCGCGGACTCCGCGGAGCTTGGACAGTCCCGCGATGAACAACTCGTCCAAGCAGCCGGAGAAGTGACCAGCCCATCTGATGCTCTCACAGAATACGAGGACAATGTTGACTCCCTCCACAGCCTGATCGGCCGACTCGATCACGACTATGCTGAGTCCTTGACGCAAAGAGACTTGGAGTACGGTCGTCGGGTCGATTCGCTGTTTGATGTTTTGGACTCTGTCGAGTGCGAATTGGACAGCCACTATCTGGTGGTGGCGAAGATACCGGCCGGCGAGGGAGATGTGGTTGACGTTGAGTCGGGCGATGAGGTCGCGACGCAGAAAACGCGTCGAGACGAAGTGATCACGTTCTACCAAGCCCAATACAATAGTCTACCAAGTGACCTTACCACGTATGAGCGTAAAGTTTCTCTTTATGAGATCCGTCTTGAGACAGCCAAGAAGTTTAAGCTGACGCTGACGGAGCTTAAACAAATGCGCGATGAAGGCGGGCTAAACTATTGACATATAACACGGAACAATGACTGCAGGACGAGAGTCAGACTTCGCTGAAGTGCTTGTGGATCGACTCTTCTTGGAGTCGTTTCCAAATGAGCAGTCGCCTTACTACGTGCGCGAAGCTGAAGGGCACATCTCGCGCTCTTTAGACAAGTTCCGCGACCGGCTCAAGTGGCACATCAATAACTCTCTCTCCAAGCGTCAAAAAGAGGTGATTCGGCACTACCTCAGGGGCAAGAAAGAGCGCGAAATTGCCGAGATTCTGGGTATCACTCAGCAAGTCGTCCACATTTATAAACACCGGGCAATCAACAAGTTGAAAAAGATAATCGTGTCGTAGGTGTATGTCAAACCGCTATTAGGCGAGAGAATGTTATATTCTGTTTGACCAAATAGACTGTGATATTGGCTCTAAATACTGGTACGATTCTTGAAATCAGGGCCTAAGGAGGTGATGCCCACACATCGGAAACCGTAGCATCCCTACGCTTCCTCACCGCCATAGCTAACGAAGACCGAGCAGCTTTGAGTCGAATGAGAGGGGAAAAGGCAAATAGGAGATGCAAACATGCCAAAGAGAAAGTCACCACAGAATTTCGCAATGTTGGGCGAGAAGGACTGCTGGCATTCATACAGCCTTCAGATGCTTGCCCCGTCGAAGTTCAACAAGGTTGTAGGTAAGATCCTCAGAGGTAGCTACTCTCTGATTAGTTCTGCCAACCGGTTGGACGACGGACAGCAACGGGGGTATCAGGGCTGAGCCGAGCGGCACGGGGACCGCTGGCAATACCGAGCAGGTCCTAAGCAAAGTGGGTTTTACGACTTAAACGAGGCCGAAAAGGAGCATCGGCCTCGTTTTTCTTTTTTGTCGCCGGGATACGCTCATGCGGAGGGACATATCTTCTTGACATATCACACCGATCGGACATATTCCGGGGCGCCGCAAACGTAACCAAGGGGCTGATTCGAGCGTCCTGTGTTAGAACTGGCGCAAGAAGATGTCTCCGGTACGGGATCCAGCCGGCTGGAATGGTGTTACCCTGGAATAGAGATTAAACTGGGATAATGTGTGATTAAGCAAGCCTCGATCCTGTTTCTGCTATCTATTGTTCTGTCCTTGACCATCAACTCTATCCGGTCGGATGGCGTTCCGCTGGTTGGAGATTATCGCGAAATCGATATGGATCGCACCGATCCGATCGTGCCGCCTGAGGCGGCCGAGGGTGATCCTTCGTTCATTGGCATCGACGTGGCCCACCTTGATTTTGTGTCGGGCAAAGCTGTGTTCGTTGATGCCAGGGACACCGATGAATTTGAGTGCGGCACCATCCCGGGGTCGATCAGCATCCCCTTTGAATACCTTCCGGAGGATGACGACTTACGGCCGTATTTTGATTCGGTCCTGGGTCACATTCCGGACGATACTCGCCTGGTACTCTTCTGCTCCGGCGAGGAGTGCGACTTGTCTTTGCATCTTGGTCGCAACATGCAGTATTTCGGATATCCCAATACCGCCATATTCTTTGGAGGAGCCAGAGAGTGGGAGCTAGCTGGTCTTGAGCTGGAAAGGAGGCAGGTATGCGACGAATAATCGACAACGATTACTTCACGATGATCATCCGTCTGGCCGTCGGTCTTACCTTCATCTATGCCTCCTATTACAAGCTTCTCGATCCGGGCGCATTTGCGCGATCGATCTGGTACTATCACCTGGTCCCAGGGGAGATGCTGAATCTCATGGCGCTGGTGTTGCCGATGCTTGAACTGCTCTGTGGCTTGGCCCTGATTGTCGGGGTTTGGTATCGTGGCTCGCTGCTGTTGATTGCTCTGATGACGGTCATGTTCGTGGCGGCGCTGTTGTCCGCAGTGGCGCGCGGCATCGATATCGATTGTGGCTGCTTCAAGGCAGGAAAAGCCTCCAGCGAGTCTGCTCTGGAGGCGGTGTGGTTCGATTTGGGACTAATGGTCGCCGTGCTGCAGCTGTGGCTGAGCCGGTCCAAACGTTGGATGTGTTGTCGGGCCTAGTCTGGCAACACCGTCGGCGTTATCAGGATTGTCAGATCGGTCGTGTTCTTCTCTTCCGAAGTACTGGTGAACAGGAGCTTGCCCAGAAAAGGAATGGAGCCAAGCAACGGAACCTTTTTCGTCTGCTTGATATGGTCTTCCTTGTAGAGCCCGCCCAGCACCACTGTCTCGCCATTCTTCACCTGTACAATCGTCTCAATCGATCTTGACGACGTAATCGGCTTCTGATTGTCAACCGGACCGGCGTAGCCGATGATGTCCTCTATGCGACCACTGACATCCAGCGTGATCTTGCCATTGGCACTGAGCTTCGGGGTTACCATCACCGCCAGGCCAACCTCGACATCCTGAAAGGTCAGGATATCCGAAGTGGAAGCGCCTTCGGTGAAGCGATTCACCGTCGGAATCGGAATGATCGTCTGCACTTTTATCTCTGCCTGATGACCATCAAGGGTCGTCACGCGAGGGTCCGAGAGCAGTTTGCTGCGACCATCCTGAACAAGCATATTGAGCACGCCATCGAGTTGGCCAACAGAGAGCATGCCCCAGACAGAGCTACCATCGTTAGGATTGTACATTGCGGTGGCGTCGATACCGCTTTCTTCAGTGTCATCGCTACTGGAGCTGCTGGCCCCGAGAGTGGCTGATATCATGTCGGGCCAGGAGAGCCCCAGGTTTGACTCGTCATCAACTTTGGTCTCGATGATCTTCACGGCAATCATGATCATTTTCTGCTCTTGATCAAGTTCGTGAGCCAGAGCTACGAGTTCATCCAAAACATTGGGGAAGTCGGTGATCATGATTTGGCTTGACGAGAACTCGGTCCTGCCCTGGGTCTTGTCAAGAACCGCTATACTACCCTTGACAGAGCGGCGGGCTTCGAGAGCGTCACGCACGGTATTGGGGTCCTGATGATCGAGGGTGACGATCCGGGAGGCCAGCTCCCCGACGGCATCGCGTTCGATGGGTTTGACCACAATGACGTTGTCGCTGAGGTAATAATTGAAGCCGGCGGGGTAGAGCAGGGCCTGCAAAGCATGCTCGACTTCCACGTCTTCCAGCCTCAGTGAAACGAGGACATCCACGTTGCCGGAGACAACGATATTGAGGCTCTTCTGCTGGGCAATCATGGTCAGGACAGTGCCGATTGGCACCTCCTGCACATCAATTGACAGGGTGCCAGAGTCTTCCATCGACCCAGCTACCGCCGTTGAAAGAAGTGCCAGCGCCATAAGCGCGATTATGCGTGTGATCCTCATTATCTAACCCTCGTTGACAGCAATTACAAAGCGGTCACCTCGACATTCGAGGGTGACTTGATTCTGTTCGATTTTGACGATGGCGGCATCGTTGATAATATCGCCGACTTTTACCGGCCGGGAATTGATCACTGCCATCGGATTGGTCGGAGTGAAAACTATTCCCGACAGCTTCCAGCCAGCGGCCTCTTCGACCCTATCTTCGGTTCGGGAGTATCGGCTCTCGAATTGAAAGGGATCATCCCCCCAGGGGGTCTGAAGAATGGAGTCGATCGCGGCCAGAAGAGCGGTGTTGTTCGGTTTGGTCGGGGTCGAATCTAATACGATGCCGGGATCGGTCTGACCCATGGCATCCGGATTGGCCCGGTCAGCCTCTCCCATACTCGTCGGATTGGCTTGAGTCTGGGAAGAAGGCGAGGTCGGTTCCGGTGAAGACCACTCAATGGCTGTGGCACCGTAAATAATCGCCGCGCCCAGCAGCCCAAACACCATTTTCTTTCTAGTCGACTCTGTCATGATATCTCCGGAAGGCTTCCCAGAAGGGCCTTGAACCTCAAGTGCAGACTCAATCCGGGTTGCTCCTGCGAACCGATAGCGACATTGCACTCGCTGATACCTCGGAAAAAGCTGGAGCCCTCAATATAAGCTACGTAGTCACCAAAGTCCTCATAGCCCCCAATTAGCCGGACGGCAATGCTGATGAACTCGGGTTGATCGGGAGACGTGGTGATGTCATTTAGCAGGAGTAATTCCTCCAGCGGAGGCGTGATTTCCGTGATGGACAAGTTCCTGTTCTCGGCCTGATTTTCAAGCTCTCGAAACAGCATCAGAATGTCTTGCTTGGCAATGAGAGCTGAGTTGAGCTCGTTCCGCGTTGAGTCCAGTTCCTGGCGGGTCTTGAGCTCCTCCGGGAAGGAGGCTACCGTCGTGCGAAAATCCTGGATTTCGGCCAGGGCCTGAGTTGCCCGATTGTCCATGGCGGCCTGCTTACTGGCTAAGGGACGATGTCCAATGAAGAACCAGGCAGCCACCAGGGCAACACATCCCAACATGTAGGCATGATAGGTTTTCATGAGATCGTTGTCTCCAGACCGATCGTAAATTCAATTTCGAAGCGATCTTCATTCTTCCGTTTCAGATATCGCTTAACCTGGACGTTGTCGCATAGTTTGCTCGCCCTAAGAGACTCCACGTACTCGGCCAGGACGACCTCAGGTGGAATCGTGTTCGAACTCGCTCGCCCGGTTATCATTAGCGGGGCTTCTTCATTGAAGATGCCATAGAATAGATTGTCGAGAGTGATTCCCGGCGTGCTCAATCGGCTGAATTCCTTTAGCTCCAGGTGTAGATAGCTGGGGCATTGTTCAGCCTGATTCAAATATGCCATGTCGGCCGCGATTTGCCGCTT
>CAZHDS010000005.1:0-18865 GCA_964531495.1 uncultured Ignavibacteriales bacterium | reverse complement strand
CAGCTTAGCCAGCTCGGTTTCGATCTGGGTGACATTGGCCTGGGCGGAAGCGTGGCGCGCATGTTCTCCCCAATAGCTCAGGCCTAGGGCGACGGCGATGACGGCGGCTGCAGCCTGTGACCAGCGAAGGTGTCGCCGTTCCTGGATGGCGGCCCGGTGTTCGTTCGGCAGGAGATTGGCCAGTCGGGAGCCATTCATGGCTGAAGCGAGGGCGGGTAGGTTTGCCAGGCTGGTCTCATCAGTCTCCGCCATTCGGGCTTCGGAGAGTTTCAAATCTTCAA
The DNA here is from genome assembly GCA_964531495.1 of uncultured Ignavibacteriales bacterium. Taxonomy (GTDB): domain Bacteria; phylum Zixibacteria; class MSB-5A5; order GN15; family FEB-12; genus DAOSXA01. The sequence continues at coordinate 18,584 of CAZHDS010000005.1, read as the reverse complement.
TGGGAAACCATGCGAATTCCAGACCGCTGCGGCCATTGAGGTGTTTCAGGATGTCATCGGAGGGCTTCAACGAACCGTAAACAAAGACCTCATTGGTCGAGGACTGAGCGCGCTGCCCACCAAAATAGTCCTGTGATACCTGGATCTCGTCGATGAGGGACTCCGCAAACGCATCCAGGTCGAATTCGGTCGCGTGCTCGGGCAATGAATCGGTGCCGACTGAGCCCACGAAGGAAAAGACCAGGGCGCCGTCCTGATAGAACGATGTAATGGACCGATCGAGGGTTACCTCGACCATCGTGTAGCTGTTTTTGCTGTGATAGGTCCTGAGACACTTCAGAAGCTCGCCCATCACCTCCGGTCCGGTATTGATCTGGTTGACCGGGATTCCAGCTTTGCCAAATGGCGCCAAGAGGCCGTTGATCAGGCGCAGCGTCGCAGCCTGAAGAGAGATCTGATACTTGCTGATGCCTTCGCTGACCACTTTGGCAATGGGACGATGATCGTAGATGCAGCTCTCCGCAGGAAAGGGCAACTGCTTGCTTGCCTCAAAACCAACTGCGGCTGCCATCTCTTTTTGGGATAGCACTGGCAGCACGAAGCTACGGAAGGCAGTTTCCCAACCGGATACACTGATAGTTATCTGAGGTGACCGGCCGCCGAATTGGGAGACGTAACTCGCGATGGCATCGGAGATGAAGCCGACTCGCGATTCGGGCGTTTCTAGCTCAGCAGGAAGGTTCACACCTCTCATGTCGATGAGGTTCCGGTTCCATCCAATATGCCGCACCGTTGCCATGGCAAGATGGCGTTGGCCAATGGAGAAAGCCAGCCGGCGTCCCAACGCGAGCCCTGGTTTGGGCTCCAGGATGGTGGTAACGGGACTAGGCGCCTTGCCATCCTTGGAGGTCTCGCGTTCGCCGGAAGCGGGCTTGCGGGAGAATCGTTTCAAGAAGTTGAAGTCTTTCATCCCAACCTGTGCCTCAAAAAGTTACGTAGATAGTGTCGGAGCCGCCCACCGATCGAATACGCCTTGCGGACGGGTCGTACTCGTAAACTGTCGCCCACGCGTCGGTGAGATAGCTGCTGCCGCTACTATCGATGTACGGACCATTCCAACCCAGCCGGGTCAGACGATCATACGCTGTAACCGAGTCGGGCTTGACGACCAAATCCTGCAGACGAGATGGTGCAAAACCAACTTCGCCTTCGAATCCGCGATCAATCATGGCGCCGCCCGCTACAACCTGAGGATTGCCGACGATGGCTGTCCTCAGCGTGGATAGTTCCTGGGACGTGGCGGCCTTCCTTGAGCTTTCAGCCATGCTGGTGAATTTCGGAACGGCTACGATGGCCAGAATGCCTAGGATCGAGATGATCACAACCAATTCAACCAGAGTGAAGCCGCTCGAGCCACGACCGATAGACGATGGCGATACTTCGTGGGGCAGTCTAGGAGACTGGCCCGACCTACCAAGCATTTTCGCCCGCAGCGTTCGTATTCGGCCAAATGATGCCGGTGGCTGCATCGTAGGCCCAGCCGCCCCGTGCTCCTCCGCCTACCAGGACGCCCTGTGTCACACCGGTGACAATAGAGTCTGGGGCATTGGTCTGATAGGGGTTGCTTGGAATTGACTGCTCCATGACGACACCGACCGTTTCCAAGTTGGCCAATGACGGCCATACAGCGGTTCCAGTTGTGACAGCCTGGTTGGCATAATAGATCGTGATGCCGGAGCGAAGGCCTCCCAGAGCTGCGCGGGTGGAAGACTCTCTGGCCTCTGTGGTCAGATTTTGGTACTTGGGGATGGCCACGGCCGCCAGAATACCCAGAATGACAATTATCACCACTAACTCGATTAGGGTGAATCCCTTTTGGTTGGTGAAAGTCCTCATAATTCCTCCAGAAAGGATCTCTGTGAAGTACGTTTACTTTGCTATTATTATCGGCATCCAGCTGGGGCCTCTTTAGCTGGCTCCATGGGGTGCTAATTGCCTCCGAAGACCTTAATTAGGTTCCACATCGGCAGGAAAATGGCCAAAGCCAAGACCAGAACGAATCCACCCATGACAACCGTCAAAATGGGCTCCAGAATCGAGGTTAGCTGGGCCGACATAAAGCGGACTTCCTTGGCGAAGTGGTTGCCCAGCTCATGCAGCATCGTATCCAGCGAACCTGACTCCAGACCGATCGCTATCATGCGCAGGGACAGATCTGGAAAATGCTCAATCTTGCTATTGAGCAGCTCGTTGGCGCGGCCGAGTTCCAGGAGTTCCTTTATCCGGCCTACTTGGAGGGAAATAGCTGAGTTCTTGACTGTGTCCTTGAGAATATCCAACGCTCGGACCATCGGGATACCGGAGCGCAGCAATAGGCGGAACATGAGGGCGAAACGGGCCACATTGCCCTTGATGATCAAGTCGCCAATAACCGGTATCTTGAGCATGAACGTATCCAGCTTCAGCCGGAACTTATCGTTGGCCAGGAGCTTCTTAAACACCGCGGCGGCGGCCACGGTGCCGCCGAGAATAGCCGCCCAATACTGGGAGAACATCTTGCTGGCGCCGATCAGGAGCCTGGTGAAGATGGGTAATTCAGCGTCGAACGAGGAGTAGAACGTAATGAATTTGGGGATCACAAAAGTGAGCATCACGACCAGGGCGGCCAGGAGAGCTAAAATCACCATCGCTGGATAGCGCACGCCGGACTTGATTTGACGGGTAAGATCCAACTCGCTGGTCAGAGTGCCAGAGAGCTGGTCAAGCACCTCCTCCAATTTGCCAGACTCCTCACCGGCGGCGATACTCACCGAGTAGAAGCTGGGGAAGATGTCATCGTATTCGGCAATGGCTGACGACAGCGTGCGGCCAGACTGGACACCCATCCTGATCTGATCGATAGCGGCGTTGAAGGCACTGTCGGGAGGACCGACTTTGATAATCGAAAGGGATCTTAAAAGAGGAATACCGGCTCTGTAGAGAGTAGCGAGATTTTTGGTGAAAGCGATAAGATCATCGTAATGTTTTCCCTTGAAGAAGCCCCACATGGAGAGGCCCTGGCGGCGGCTTTCCGTCTCGATCTTGAGGGGGAGCAGGTCTTGTTCGGCCAGATATTCGAGCACCGCAGGCTGTGAGGCAGCCGTGATGACGCCCTCCTGGGTTTCGCCAGTGGCGGTCAGGCCTCGATATTTATATCGCGTCAGCATTGGCTGGACTCATGCTGGCAACAGGCTCAGGAGTTACCATATCTTCTACGCTGGAAGTCTGCTTGACAAGTTCTTCGAGGCAGACTAAGCCGGCAGAAACCTTGTCCATGCCCATTTCTATCAGAGGACGATACTCGGCTCGGCGGGCCTCATCCCTGAACGCGGCCACTGGCGATCCGGCCAGGATCATCTCTGATAGGCGGTTGGTAATCGATATCAGCTCGTAGACGCCGGTGAGGCTTTTGAAGCCGGTGTTCTTGCACTGCTTGCATCCGACTCCGTGGCGGAAATCGATGACCGAGGCGGCAGCCTTGCTAAGACCGGCACGCTCCAGTTGGATGCCCGTCGGCTCGTATGATTCCAGGCAGCGAGGACAATTCAGCCGCACCAGGCGCTGAGCCAGCACGCCCTTGACAGCCGAGGCGACGAGATATGGCTCAATGCCCATGTCTACCAGGCGAGCTACCGCCGATGGGGCGTCGTTTGTGTGCATGGTTGAAAATACGAGGTGACCGGTGAGGGCGGATCGGATAGCCATCTGGGCCGTCTCGCGATCACGGATTTCACCGATCATAATTATGTCAGGATTTTGGCGAAGCATGGCCCGCAGAGTCGAGGGGAAAGTCAGCCCGGCTTTTTCATTGATCTGGATCTGTACAATCAACGGCAAGGAGTATTCGACCGGGTCTTCCACCGTGATAATATTCTTCTCAACGGAGTTGATCCCCTGCAGCGTCGTGTAGAGGGTAGAGGTCTTGCCACTGGAAGTAGGGCCAGTGATCAGGATCAGTCCCTCCGGTTTGCGTATGATCCTCTGCCAGTTCTTTTCCACGGACTCATCAAAACCCAAGTTGGCAAAGGTCAATTGCAGACTCCGCCGATCGAGAACCCGGATTACTATCTTCTCGCCATGAATGGTCGGCAGGGTAGATATACGCAAATCGATCGGAGCTCCATCGACATTGACGCGCAGTCGCCCATCCTGAGGGATGCGCTGCTCCGAAACATCAAGGTCGGCCGCAACTTTTATACGCGATATCAATTCGGCCTGCATCGACTTGGGTGGCGCAGCCTCTTCGCGCATGACGCCATCGATACGGTACCTGATGCGGAGGCGGTTTTCCTCCGGCTCGATATGGATATCGGCAGCTTTTTCTTTGACCGCCTTGGAGATGATCAGGTTGACCAACTTGACGACCGGAGCCTCAGTTTCTTCGTCTCGCGTGGACTCCTCGCGGGAGAGTCGGTCGATTTCGGCAGCTTCGTCACGGGCGTCGATCGTGGTGTGCATTGAGTCGGCGACCGAATAGTACTCGTCAATGGCAGACTTGATTTCAGAACTCGTGGCCACTGTACGCTGAATATCACAACCGGAGATGTACTTTATTTCGTCAATAGCGATGATATTTAGGGGGTCGGCCATGGCCAACGTCAGGGTGCGTCCAATCGCAAAGACGGGCACCAAAGTATATCGCCGGGCAAGATCAACCGAGACTTTCTGGATAACGTGGGGATCGATAACCATTGAAGAGAGGGATATCCGAGGGATGCTAAGCCGCTCCGATACCGCATCAGCCATCTGCTCGTCAGTGACGTAGCCCTTTTCGACCAATACTTCACCCAGGCGCTGGCCGGCGGCCCGCTGAAGAGCGAGGCCTTCTTCCAGCTGCTCAGCGGTGATCAGACCCTTCTCGAGCAGGACATCGCCGATTTTCTTCTTGACTTTCATACACTCTTATTCGTTTTGACCTTAATCCTCTCTATTGTCGGCAAGCCTGACAAATTGCTTAATCGTCGGACATCTTATTGTTGCCCTATGTCGTGCTGTTGACCTATTTTGGCGATGTACACAATATGCTTACACTGCTGCACCAGATCACAATTGCCCTAGTTCTAATCGGGGGAACCCTGGCCGGACCAGCGACCCGGGTTGCGCCCGAGTCTTCCTCAGTATTGGATTCATCCCACAGTAACTACGAGGGAATGGCAATTAACAGCGTGCACATCGACAATCGAAACATCTTTGACACGAATGATCCGGAGTTTGATCGGTTCCTGTTCCGAATGGCTAATCGGTTTCATTGGACAACCCGCGAAGACGTCGTCAGGCGAGAAGTACTTCAGGGCGCAGGGGACAAGTATTCGGTAGATCTTGCCGAAGAGACGGCTCGAAATCTTCGCCATCGTCTGCAGCTGTATGATGCCTGGGTCGAGGTCGAAGAATCATCGGATAGCGGCCTGGTGATGCGGGTTGTGACTATCGATCAGTGGAGCACATCGGCGGTTGTGGTGGCAGAACACGTGGGAGACATTTCAAGGTATCGTTTCGGACCGGCCGAGCGAAATCTGTTCGGTCAGAACTACTATTTCACGGCTCAGTATGCTCATGAGTCGGACGAAGGCGACTATGCCATCGGCGGCTTTGTCGGCGATCGTTTGAGGGGCTTGCCGGTGCGGCTGGTAGCTACCTACAGTGGAAATCCAAAAGGTGGCGTGAAACGAATAGACTTGACTCATCCTTACTACGATCTGGCCCAGTCCTGGCGCTATGGCGTGGTGTTCCAGAAACTGGTCGTCCGCAGGGACATATACTCTGACAGCGAGCTGATTGGCTCTTCGCAGAACAAGGAAGACGGGGCCCACTGTGACATTGGCTTTCGGACAGATGTTGGCGAGCACAAGCTCTCAACGGTCCTGGAATACACCTACAACTTTGCCCGGGTCAGTGATCGTCGGATAGCCACCGGGGTCAATCCCGAAGAGGTCATGGAGCGCTTTCCCGACGATAGCCTCTATCATTTTGTCCAGGTCGGGATCGGCACTCAAGGCACCAACTACGTCAAGCTGGAACGAGTGGACGGTTTTGGCTACACCGAGGACTTCCTGCTGGGCCTGTCCAGCCGGCTCAAGCTGGGGCGAGCGATAGACAACGGCCGCACGCTTTTTGACGAGGTTGGGTTCGGCTTGTCGTGGCGTTCCTTCCCGGGACAGACGCTGATCTCTTTTTCCGGAGAAGGCCGCGTTCAATTCGAGAATGGCCGAAAGGGGCGGCGTCTTTTCTGGGCGACGTCCAGACTATACAACCTCGATCTGCCGATTACGACGATTGCTCTGGGCCTCGACTACGCCCACGACTGGACCCCAGAATTTTCGGAGAATCTATCTCTGGGGGGCAGCCGGGGCGGGCTTCGCGGCTTCGACGAACGCTTCCGGACCGGAAATCGGCGTCTGGTGGGGCACTTCGAAGGCCGTCTGTTTTTTGGGGTGGAGATCCTGTCAACCCATCTCGGCGGGGTCGTCTTTGCCGATGTGGGCCGGACCTGGAAGCAGGGGGAAGCGTTTGAACTTAGTGATCTTTATGGCACAGCCGGGATAGGTACACGAATATCATTTGAACGGGCCTCGCGAGGGGCTATGGTCAGCATCGATTTAGGCTACTCCGAGCGAGTTGGCTGGCAACTATCAGTAGGCAGCGGACAGTTCTTCGATGCTCTCGCAGGTATTTTGCCCTTGACAACTTATTGACATTCAATACATTATAGTGGAGGGTTGCTGGCGGCCCTCAGGCCATTGACATGCTTCAGAAAGGTGTCAAGATCGTGAGCTTGTTTTGGGCTGAAGGTCCTCTATGGGCTGCAGAAATGGCCCATGCGTCCGATAACTGGTCTACGTGTACCAACTGAGAAGAACAATGAGTAGCCGTATCAAGATTTTCACCAGAACTTCCCTGGCCTTGGTCGTCGTACTGCTTTTTACCAGCGGTGTGACGGCTTCGAGCGCCGGTTTGATCAAGACTATTTCGCTCGACCACGCCTCCGGCCAAATCACGGCCGATGAGATGGCTCTCTACACTGTGGCATCGATTCTCGATCCAGGTTCTCTTCCAGAACACTACCTTACTCTCTCTCAGGAGTCACCGTTGGCGCCTGAGCCTTGCGCGACACCCTACTTGAAGAATGTGCTGACCGATTTGGAGTCGCTCTCACCGGGGACCCAGAGCGCGATTAGAGCCATGTTCGTACGCCCGAACTTGCCATACAGTTTTGGCTCTCCTGGGGGACATTTTCTGCTTCATTACGATACGCTGCCGAACGGCAATGGTGTCGACGGTGAGGATCTCGATCTCACCAACGTTCCTGATTTCATTGAGAAGATGGCCGCTTATCTTGATACAAGTGCGAACGAACACATCAATCTGGGATTCATGTCACCGCCGAGCGATGGTTCCTCGGGTGGGGATTCGCGCTGTGATGTCTATTTTCTGCAAACGGGCAATCTGGGTGTATGTGTTCCAGAAACCAACGGCCCTCAACCCTGGGATGACCGAACAAGCTATTTGGTTCTTCGTCGCAATTTCCTGGGATATCAACCGAATGACGACCCCGAAGGTGATCAATGGGGAACTGCCAAAGCCACTGCGGCTCATGAATACCATCATGCTGTTCAGTACGCGTATGATTTCTCGGAGGACACTTGGTATCAGGAGATGGACGCCATGTTCACCGAAGACATCATCTTTGATGCTTCGAATGACTGCCACAACTACCTTGGTGATTTCTTCGATTACCCCGAGATATCTCTGATGGAATCCGGCCTGCATGCCTATTCCTGTTTTCCTTATTTGCTCTATATGGCCCAGACCTTTGATACTTCTTTGATGCGTGCCGCATGGGAGGGATCGCTCTACACGCCAACCACGTTCGAGACGATCGGTGATAGCCTTGAGAGCAGGCACGGATGGACTATGGACTCGGCCTTCGCCGACTTTGCAGTCTGGAATTACGTGACAAATATTCGTGATGACGGTCTTCACCACGAAGAGGCCGCTGCTTACCCGTTGGCTGCAGTTGGACGTAGTTACACCGATTATCCGGTGGCGGTCAGCAATTCTCCGGTCAATCCATCCGGCTATGGCGCCTGTTATGTTGAGTTCTATCCTGAAGTCGGATATTCGACCCTTCGGCTGATGTTTAACGGCTCCGATTCCAGGGAGTGGGCTGCCTTCGTGATCAAGTCTACCGCCGAGGATGTTCACACTATCGAGAAACTGAGCCTTGAACCACTGACCTATCTGGTTATCGATACGATCCTGAACTTCGAGGACTACTATCGGGTGACTCTGTTGGGCGTGAATCTGAGCGAGTTCTCGTCGGCAGCACCATTCAGCTATTCGGCCAGCACTTTTGCGCCTTACGAGGTGCTGATGACCTCTCAGAAGGATGATTCGGCCGTCTACTCCGGCGGCGTCCGTGCGATGTCGTGCTCGATCAGCAATCCCTCGCCACTGAACGATGTTTACAACTGTGTTGTGTATGACTCCGAGGGCTGGTTACTGCTCGATACGATACTGGTACCCGTCCTGGCTGGCAGCAGCGCGGTGGTCACCGCAGATGTGAGCCCCCCGGTCGGGACACCACTGGGCAGCACATCACAGGTGTACTTCGAAGCGGTATCGTTTGGAAATCCGTCCGTAACCTCCACGGACTCGACTCGGGCAACAACAGCGCTGTATCGAGGGGATCTGGATTTCACCGGTACGGTTGATATTGCCGACTTGATCTACCTGGTGACGTACGCCTTTAATGAAGGACCTGATCCGCTTCCAACCTGGGAATCCGCCGATCATGACTGCTCTGGCGGCGAGATCGATATAGGCGATATCATACACCAGGTCCAGTTCATGTTCCAAGAAGGCCCACCCTGTCCATGTAATCCGTACTAAACTGCTTTCGGGGTCAGTCTTTTTAGTTGACATGTTTTAGCCCAGCACCATAGCTTGGGAGTAATCATGCTGCCAGTTCGAGCGACAAGGAAGTCGTTGTAGGCGGCAAGAGGGGAAAACATGCAGAACGTCTTCGAACCGAAATTCTTAGTGTGCACTGATTGCGGAGAAGAATTCGTCTTCACTTCCGCCGCACAAGACTATTTCGCGGAGCGTGGGTACACGGAAGATCCTAAGCGTTGTAAGACCTGTCATACGGGTTACAAGAAGCTTCAGCGTGAAAAGGATCGTGATGGTGCCCCGCGACAGCGAGCTTCAGCGGCGAACTACTCAGACTACTGAGCCTGTCTGCCTTTGATCACTACAGATTGTCTCTGCCACCGGGCTTTCCTGGTGGCGGAGAGCTTGTACTATTGCAGCAAGACCATCTTCTTGGTTACTTGTTGAGTTCCGATTGAGAGGCGATAGAAGTACACGCCAGAGGCCAACTCACCTCCGTCACTGTCTTCAGCCGTCCAGACAAACTCAGTTGTCCCGGCCGAAACCGGACCGTCGTAGATTTCCGCGACTCGCCGTCCGAGAGCGTCAAAGACCTGGACGTGCGCACGACCAGCTTCTTCGGTTGCAAAACCTATGGTGGTTGACGGATTGAATGGGTTGGGGTAGTTGCTCGCCAACGATATGGTCGTCGGAAGAGCCGTAGGATCCTCGCCTTCCGTGCCCGCAGCAAATCCCACAATCAAGTTAGCTGTGATCTGGCCGTCAGACTCAATGATGCCATCGACCGCAACGAATGAGTTACCCTCGGTGTAGGAGTCAGAGTTGGGCTCCGAAACGGCATTGAACTCGATGGCTCCCTGCGGTCCCGGGAAGGGATCATTCATGTCGCCGCCATCGGCGCGGTGTTCCAGTTCATAGAGTCCATCAGCCTGTTTCAACGCTACCAAGGCGTGGTTGGTGGGACTCAGTCCTGGGTACCACTCCTGAGAGTTGCCTGACTTGGCCTCGTCGATGTGCCAAATCAAAAGCCCGGATCCCGGCAAGTACGAGTCGTAGCCGATTTTCTGGCGATTAGCGATCAGGAAGTACTCGTCACTGTCATCACCGGCGTACCACAGTCGATAGGCTGAAGCGTTGCTCTCGACGTCGGCGACCACTTGATTGGCCCGGTTCGAGGTGACATTAGTAGGTGAGATGAAACCCATCTGAGCCTTGCTCCAGGCCATAGGGTGAGCGGGACTGCTTCCCATACCTCTGGGTCCGAGCCAGCTACCATAGGCCATAAGGCCCCACTTTCCGATGCCGTTCGAGGAATAGTCGGTGTCATAAAGATCGGGCAAACCGAGTCCGTGGCCGAGTTCATGGCAGAATACGCCGATAGTCATGTCACCCGGTTGTGACCAGAATTCCGGCTGCACTGTGAAGGTCGAGATAGCCACACCGTCCCGGTAGCGCGGGGCGATGCCCCACTCATGTGACCAGATGTCATCGTTGCTGCCACTGAATTCGGCACCGCTACCGCTGTGAACGATCATGAGGCAGTCGACGAGACCGTCGCCGTCGTTATCGTACTCCGAAAAATCAACCTCCGAGTCAACCTGGTCCACCAGATCCTCGACCAGTTTCTGGGAGTTATTAGGATAGCTGCCGGTACCATTCTGGCCATTGACATAGTAGCTGTAGGTCTCAGGCGCTGAGCGCCAACCAAGGGTGGACGGCAGATCGACGCTCACAATATCCAGTTGTCCATAGCTGACTTCGTCATAGTAATCTCGAACCGTTGACCCGGACGCGCCGAAGACAAGATCATCGTAGAACGACGAAGACACCTGGCTTGGATGATCACTGAAGTGAACGAGGATAACCAGCGCTCGGTAGTCGCCGGATATGTTTTGTCCAGCCGTTTTGAAACGCTGTCCATGAGCATGTGTCGTTACCGAAGGGGGTTGGCCGATTCCCCGGGCTCTCAAGTCATCGATGTGTGCCAAGAAGTACGGAGTAGTCTCTGGATTGTCAGCCACGCGTTCGACCACACTCCGGTGAGGAGGCATTGCCTGTAACGAGGTTGCCAACAAGAGAAGCACTATGGTCATGGCCAGCATCATTGATCCTGCGGCCGGTAGTCTCAGAGTATCCGTCATGGCTGTTCCTTCATTATTGGTCCGCCGTGGATGTTCCAGGGAACCTTCTTGCAAAGCGGATGCCGCTCCGGCTGGATGCATAAGCGCTTGTGTGGCCACGCGTTACGCTTAGCGCGCGGGACTCCCTGAGCCATGAGTATGGGGCCGATCCGATAGTGGGGGGAGAGGCATACATTCAAGTGGCAGGACAGAATCGTGGTACGGATGGAGATGACAATCTGATCCGGCGGGTGCACAAAAAACGAGGAGCCGCATCCAGCAGCTCCTCGTAACGCAGAGTCTCAGAAAGAAGAAGGAGTCGTTAGAAACCGAATCCGGTCGCCATCGCCAGGCTAAGCCCACGACTCGAATACGGTGAAATGGAGCCCCCGGTCTGGGTGGCCAGATCAAGATAGAATCCGCCCAGGCGCAGTCCGGTGCCGATGGAGAAATTGGCTCCCCGGCCGCCACCGGTTGCGAACCCAGCCCGAAGGGGCAGTGCTGAGAGTTTCAGCCACTCGACGCCAGCCGCAAGACGCGGCTTTGTCGAAGCACCGGCGGCCCGCCGGAAGCCCTGATGCCAGTCAACAGCCCAACGCAATTGGCCGTGGTTGTCGGCCAGTCCCAGGGTCATGACGGTCGGCAGGGTCGTGCTGAAAGAAGCGATGTCTTCCGAGTAGTCTTCGGAGACGACATAGTCACTCTGAAGGACATCGGTCGCCGAGGTATCAAAATCAAACAAGTAGCCATGCTCCTCGGTATTGTCGTTCCAGGACACAGAACTCAGGATGTTCTTCATGCTGAGGCCGACAGTGTAGGCGTCGTTAAGCTTCATTGCCGCACCCAAGTCCATGCCATAACCGGAGCCACCTGTGGCAGTCCGTGCGATCATGTGGCCGGCACCCGTGAAGCCTGTGGCCAGCGTAGTGACGCCACCTTCGAGCTCGGTCACTTGTTCCACGGCCAAACCTCGGACGTAGCGCATAGATCCACCTACAGAGACCTGCCGGCTACCAGACTGGTAGATCGACCGGCCATAGGAAAAAGCGGTCTGGGCGTAGCCAACCGCATCGGAGTATGATCCATCCACCGAGACGGTTTGGCCCAGGCTGTTGCCGTTCAGGACGAGGTCCATGATGTCCTTGCTGAGGTTGACATCGGCCACCCCCACGGCGCCAGATGTGATGGCCCATGAGCCCATGGCGAGAGCAAAGGCTGAGGCCTCAACGTGAGCAACTAATCGCAAGCCCTCATCAGGGATCTTGCCGAGAATGTCCTCCTTGTCAGATGAGGACAGAACGGCACCAGTGTATCTGTTGTAGTCACCCAGAGACAGCGAGTTATTACTGATGTCTACTCCGAGACCTATGATCTCGAGTCTCTTGGATTGGTAGCCGTTGAGTCCCAGGTTAGCAGGATTGTAGTGAGCGGCATCGACGCCGGTCGCCAGGGCCGAGTACGCCCCGCCCATGGCCATACTCCGGGCTGAACTGCCGTCCGCCAGGGCTATTCCGGTGGTCATTAGAAGCATCGTCAGGATAGCGACTATGACCGAACCGACACAGGTTCTATTAGTTTTGCTCTTGATCATGGCCGCCTCCTAAAATTCACCGTCAAAGAAGTATTCGACTGCGAAGCTTCCCGAAATGGTCACATAGTCATCCGCTGTCAGCTTGACGCCCGAGCCGTCGGAACTGGTCAGGATGATTCGATTGCGTACAAAAACAGTGTCGTTCTTCAGGATCTGAATATCGTCGTTGTCCAGCGTAATCGAGCCGGTACTGATTCGGCTCTCGGAGACGACACCGGTGCCGGTTGCCAGCGATACGGGAGCCGCATCAACGGCTATGGGATCTAGTTGTAGTACCGGGTGAACCGAGGTCGACAGATCATCCAGGAATAGCGACGCCGAATCGCCACTGATAGCGATCACAGCGTACACACCGAGAGGCAGGTGGCTATCCATTGTGTAGGTGAAGCTGGCGCTCATGACATGATCAACGATGGCATCAATATCATCCTGGTTGATCTCCTCGGCCTGTAGATCGATGTCATTGATCTCGGCACTATCGATAGTGACGTCCAGGGGCGCATAGATGCTGACGCGCGCTGCAACCCAATCATTGGGTGTCAGAGTGCCTTCGTAGACACCATCGCCGAACTGGACCGTGCCGTTGACAGTGATCTGATCCGGCATCGGTGATAGAAAACCAGCCACGTTGGGATTGGTGATGGTGGTTGTACTGGTGCCAGAAGCCCCAGAAGCGGCCATGTCGCCCGCAAGCGACAAGGTTTTGCCATTGGAACCCGTGAGGGTCAAGGCCAGCGAACCGGGTTGGTCAACGGCGTTGTCAATCTCAAGCGTCAAGGAGGCTGAATTCAGCGTTATCTCATCGAAGCCATCAGGCGCGTCGAGATCTTGCTGGATGTTATCGAATGAGGCTTCCGAACTTGCGAAGACACCTGTCACCGACGCAAAGGACAGATCAGTCAGGGATGCCTCGATGCTGAAGCCATCAGTGCTGGCAACATCGACCAGTGCTGTCCCCGATCCTGTCACGGTTGCGGCGACATTTACATATACGGCGTTGCCGGTTGGCGACAGCGTATATTCGGCCAGATTCGTGCTCAACGAAAGCGTCCCGCTGGCTGGAATCGTGGTATCGACCGAGTAGACCGTTCCCCCGGAAGAAAGTTGCGGTATGGCCATCAGCAGGTCGGAGGGTATGTTGGTGTTATTGGTTATGACGAGACTCAGAAGACCGGCCTCGAGCACGGCACTCGAAATGGTCTCACCGCTAGTCAGGTCAAGGTTGGAAGCGCTGTAAGATATAATCGGGCTCAAGGCCGGGACCTTCGCGTTGGCCGACGACACATAGAACTCTCCGGGAAAGCTGAGATCCGTCTGAATGTGTCGGAAGTCGATATCCGTTATGGGTCCGCCCAAGGTATGGCAGGTGGCCCGCACTTCAAGCTGATTGGAAAGGGTCTTGCCAGCCAGGTCTATAACTAGCGACGCGGTCACTCCGGTCGCGATACCGGTCGCAAAGGTATCAACTGCGATCAGAGTGCTCGGGGTCGCCGATATGTCGCGAATGCCGATGACCACCAAACTCAGGTCAACACCGAGCTGATTGGAAATGCTGCAATTCATAATGCCCATCGTGATCACCGCCGTGGTGAAGTCATCGATCGTCGGGATGGCGTTGGTGACGGTGAAATCCATCACCGGCAGGGTTCCGCCCGAGATGGCGGCGGATACGCCCGGGATCTCAGACAAGGATACGGTCACGGGATCAACATCTGGGGGCGAGATCGGGACATTCCCCAGCGTTTGACTGAAAGAATGGGTAAGATCCGTCGTGCCCAGATTGTCGTCACTAAGAGAGACCGTGTCCAGCTCCTTGGTGATGGAGAAAGCAACGGTGCCATCGAGATCAACAATCAGACCTTCCTGGTCGATCCTCTCAATGATCTCATCCATGTCGTAAGTCCGATTCACTATCGGTACAACGATTGAGGTCGTCCAGCTAGGTGACTCTGGCTTTTCGATTGAACACTGTACTAGCGTTAAAAATACCAGGACGACGGTAATCCCCAGGAAGAACCGCGATCCACCCTTGAGCAGGATCGGTCCCACGGTGCTCCTCCGTCTCCTACTGGGTCTTCTGTCGTTGGCCATTTGTGCCCCCTTCTTGGTTCACGTTCGTAATTGTTTCAATGTGTTCACACGCAAGGGCGGTGCCGCTCCGGGCTAACGGCGGCAAGTGTCACGTGTAACCAGGGTTAGCCGGCATGAAACGCGTTCGGGAGACGAGGCCGAAGATGCCCTCAAAGACAGTGGTGGGGGCAAAACCCCATATTGCCGGTGGCGGTTGATTTTGGACCGGCTTTGTGATATACTTCGGCCCTGAGGCTAACTACTATGGGAATGGCAAAATACGATCGTCTGCTCTTCATCCTGAATCTGCTACGATCACGTCGAAATCTCAACGCCGGACGGCTGGCTGAACAGTGCGGCGTAACTGAGCGATCCATCTATCGGGATATCGTGGCCCTCTCTGAGGCGAACATCCCGATCTACTACGACAATGGCTACAAGCTGGCATCGGACAACTTCCTCCCGCCGCTGAACTTCGACTACGAGGAGTTTTTGAGCCTCAAACTGGCTCTGGAGTCATCACCCTTGGCCGAAACCGGCAAGTACGGTCAGACCCTGCGTCAGGTAATGACCAAACTTGAAGCCCGAATTCCTGATGCTGTTCGCCAGCAATCACGCTTCACCCCCCGTACGACGCACATCCAGATTTCGCTCAGACAGGAACAGGATCGGTGCGAGAAATACTATGGTACGATCGAGAAAGCCGCGACGGAGAATCGGGCCCTTCGCTTGATGTACGAGTCAATCCAATCAGGAGAGACGGAGCGCATTGTCGAACCGTATTTCATCGTGTTTCGAGGGGGCGCGTTTTATTTCATAGCCCACTGTCGTTTGAGAGGGGAGATGCGGACTTTCCGGCTCGATCGCATAAACGGCGTCGAGTTGCTCACTGAGACCTTCGTCAAGGCCGATGACGTGGATGCTGAGACGTATTTCGAGGGCAGCTGGAGTGTTTTCGGTGGGAATGACGTATTCGTGAAGGTTCGCTTCCGTGGAGCCGCCGCACGCGTTGTCCGGTCCGGGAATCACCATGCCAGCGAACAGATCGAAGTGATCAACGATGACGAGGTGCTCTACACCGTCAACGTTCGAGGATTGCAGGAAATCCAGCGCTGGATAGTTGGCTTCGGCGCCGAGGCGGAAGTGATCGAACCGGACGAGCTTCGCCAGCATCTGAGCCTGATCGGAGAGTATCTAACCGATACTTACACCAATAAATGACCGACCTCGGCTCGCCTTCGAGAATTCAAAACGCTTGACTTGCGAGCCAGTCGAACTGATTCATGATAACATGAAGATCTACACCTCCCGCGAGCTCACTGTCGCTGGCCTGATTGCCGCGGTATACGCCGCTCTTTCGCTAGCTTTGGCACCGATCTCATTCGGAGTATACCAGGTGCGTATCGCTGAAGCGCTGACGGTATTGCCATTCTTCACGCGGGCCGCGATTCCAGGCTTGTTCATCGGTTGTATGCTGGCGAATGTCATCGGTGGCTTGGGTTGGCTCGATATCGTCTTCGGATCCCTTCTGACGTTGGTGTCAGCCTTTTTCACACACATGATTGCTCGCTTGCCGCAGGCCAAAGCGCCTGGCCTCAATTCTGCCGTGTGGCTGGCACCGCTTCCGCCGGTATTGCTAAACGCTTTTGGCGTATCAGCTTATCTGGCGCCACTCATTGGTGTGAGCTACTGGTTTTCGGTCCAGATGGTAGGTCTGGGGCAGGTTATCGCCTGCTATGCTATCGGCATCCCGCTTCTGCTCATGCTCAAGAGGCGCAGCTCGATCTTCTCCGCCTGATAATCACAACATTTGCCCAGCCAAAAAGAGGCGACGCGTGTCGCCTTTTTTGATTGACAGTATTGAGGCACCCTCGTAACATAGTTCAAACAAATAAATTGCGTCACTCAGGAGCCTTCATGGAAGCGATTGGAATGATTGAGACCAAGGGATTGGTCGCCCTGATCGAAGCAGCGGATGCTATGGTCAAAGCGGCGAAAGTCCAATTGGTTGCCTACGAGAAAATTGGCGGAGGACTGGTGACAGTCATTGTCCGAGGTGATGTCGCCGCCTGCAAGGCCGCCACCGAGGCTGGGGCCGCTGCAGCGCAAAAAGTTGGTGAGCTGGTTACGGTTCATGTCATCCCGCGCCCGCACAGCAATGTTAACGATATTTTCCCGATCGGTCTACCCAACGAAGGTTAAGATCAAACGATTAACGGGAGCCTGATTTGAGGCTCCCGCTTTTTTTTGCCTATGACTGATTCTATCAAAGACCCGGCTGTCGACGACATCGTCCGGCTGGTCCTCAAAGAACTACGCCAGCAGAATGGTGCTGGAAGTTCATCCGCGACCATGATTACTCCCACCGCAAGACCTGAGAAAGCCCCTGCCTGCGATACATCCGAGGGGCAGTGCCTTTTCGATAGTCTCGATGATGCCGTCGAAGCGGCCCGGATGGCGCAGCGGCGGTATATTGATCTCTCGCTCGAAAAACGGAAAGAGATCGTCGCCAACATCCGCAAACGCGCGCTCGAAAATGCCGAACGGCTCGGACGGATGGCCGTGACCGAAACCGGTCTGGGCAAGATGCCGGACAAGATGAACAAGATCATCCTGCAGGCGAAAAAGACTCCCGGCCCGGAAGATATCCAACCGTACGCTTTCACCGGCGATAACGGTCTGACACTGGTCGAACAAGCGCCGTGGGGCGTCGTGGGTAGTATAACTCCTTCTACGAACCCTCCATCTACGGTGTTGAACAACTCGATCTCGATCATCTCCGGCGGCAACGCGGCCGTCTTCAATCCGCATCCGTCGGCCAAAAACGTCTCTGGCGAAATGGCCAAATTGGTGCATGATGCCATCGTTGAGGCAGGCGGACCGTGCAATCTCGTGACGTGTATCGCCTCTCCCACGATTGAATCTGCGCAGGCGTTGTGGTCACACAAAAACATCGATCTGATCGTTGTAACGGGTGGTGGAGCCGTCGTCAAGGCTGCTATGAAGTCCGGCAAGCGGGCGATCTGTGCCGGGCCGGGTAATCCGCCCGTGTTAGTCGATGACACCGCGCTCCTCTCGAAAGCAGCCAAAGATATCGTCTTCGGCGCCTCGTTCGATAACAACGTCTTGTGTACTGATGAAAAAGAGATCTTCGTTGTCGATAAAGTCGCCCACAAGCTCAAGCGGGAGATGATCGCCAACGGTGCTTACGAACTCGAAGGTATCGCTATCGACAAGCTGACCAAGATCCTCGTGGACAATGATCCCGATGGTCAGGGGTATCGCCATGTCGGTATCAATCGCAATTTTGTCGGCAAATCCCCCGAGGAAATACTGAAACAGGTAGACATAGTGCCACCACCAGGGACGAAACTCGTCTTCTTTGAGGCGCCCTGGGATCATCCGCTGGTCATGGCGGAACAGCTCATGCCGGTCATTCCGTTGGTGCGTTGCAAGACCGTCGAAGAAGGCATGGAACGGGCCGTGATCGTCGAGCATCAGTTCAAGCATACTTTTGTGATGCATTCGACTTCGATTGTCAATCTGTCCAATATGGCGCAATTGTGCCGCGCCAACATTTTTGTTAAGAACGGTCCGAACGTCGCCGGGTTGGGCTATGGGGGAGAGGGATATACTACGATGTCTATCGCTGGCACGACTGGCGAGGGCCTCACCCGCGCATCGACTTTCACCCGCCCTCGGCGCTGCACATTGGTGGACTATTTCAGGATAATTTAGGAGGAGGGGGAGAAGTATGGCAGGGGGGATGAGAGACAGGCTGGTGAGAAGGTTTGGGGTAAGGTCCAGTAACTGGGCGGCCCAGGATGCACTAACCCTGTGCCTCGTTGTTGGCACATTCTGTCTTTTCGGGGTCA
>CAZHDS010000004.1:0-40038 GCA_964531495.1 uncultured Ignavibacteriales bacterium | reverse complement strand
CGGGATCAATCTCGACCGCGTCGACCTGTTCGGCACCACCACGCAAAGCTCCGGCTGCATCGTTACCGCCACCAGCACCTAAGATCAGCGCGTTGTTGACGCCCCTCCGGAAACGGTAGGGCATGTCGTATTGCGATAGGTCGCGGTCATCCAGGTTGAATATGCCGGGGTAGGAATTCATGAAACGATCGGATAGATCGAGCATGCCCATGTAGCCGACGTTGTTCACATTGAGATGATAGCCCTGCGATACGCCAAGAGCCTCGTGAACCATGGGATACAATTCCAACTTCTGGTAGGGGGACCACATGGTGGCAATGTGATCTTCGTCCTGAGTAGGGAACAACGCCATAGCGATTACCGCGATGGCCAGCATCAGGCTGGCGAGGTAGTCAAGGCGGCTGCGAACATTCTGATATAGCAGCACGATGGCCAGAGCGAGCACCACGAATGCAAACCAGCCCCACGGTGGACAATAGAACAGCGAAAAGCCGCCGAAAAGCCAGACACCCACAATGCTGGCGGCGACATTGAGCGAGTAGGCGACGATCGTATTCTTGTGGTTGTCCAAAAGACGCCCGAGCAATTGTCCCAGGGGTATGAACGCTACTAGCACCGTGAAGAATATGACCAGGGTGGAGGCCATGCCCATAAGGGTCATGAGAGTGGTGATCCCGTCGCCCGCTTCGTACCAGACGAGGGAGTCAGTGAAGGCGCTCAGCAGCAGCGGGACGTCTTTGAAAATGTGCAGTGGTTGGTTCTGGATAGTGATTGTCAGCGGCAGCTTGATCATGAGGATCAGCGCGGTCAGTGACAATGGAATCAGCGAGAAAACCGTCTTGCGGGCCGAGAAGTAACAGCCCAGGCCGATACCGAGGAAGCAGGAGAGCAAAACGAGATTGTTGACGTAGGCGAATATCCTAGCCTCGGTCGAGAGCCATCGGATTAGGGCGATCTCGGTGAAAAGCATCACCACGCTGACGAGGAACAGCTGGACAGCCGGGTTGCTGGTTCCGGAGGAGTTGGCGGTACTGGTCATTTCTTCTCTGTCGGTCTATTATTTCACACCTAGGGTCTGCGCAACATAGGGGATTTTGGGCGGGAAGGCAATAGGGCGAGTACACGTCATTCCTGCGAAAGCAGGCACGCACAGCGTGTTTTGTGGGCAATGCATAGGCGGTGCAAATCGAAGACCTGGATCCCCGCGTTCGCGGGGATGACATGCTCTGATAGACAGAAAGTCAGTGCTCCACGCTTAAGGGTGGGATGTGAGCACAATGTCATTGCTGTGGGCGTCTTGTTTGTGTAGAATATGGTAGGGCTTATAGGTTTAGACCTGACATGAGTTTTCAACATTGCATCGGGGGAAATGATGATCGGAAGACTGATTTTGAAGACGGCATTGATGTCGTTGTTTGTAATACTGGTGGCCGGCAGTGCAAGTGCCACGATTGGACACTCATCTTACTTCAACTATCCGGAGTTCAGGGTTGTATCCGACGTTGAACGTGGAAAGGCAGCGGACTTTGAACTGTCCTTCTCGTCCATCATATGGATCGACTCCACCGAGAGGAGGGGTACGGGGCGCGTGAGGTTGACTGATACAACTGATACGACTATGAGAGTGACCGTGTCAGTTCTGAACAATGAGGACACACTGTCCAGCAATACTATTACTGTAGAGCTTTCCGATGACAGTGTCCAGGTTCTAAGATTCTCAGCCATGATCCCGAATTCGGACACTGCTTGTGTAGTGGCTGACATTGAGCAGGCCGGGTTCACGGAACGATGTCCCCGTTATTTCGTCTGGAACGGTGACGAAATGGAGCTGAGATTGGGGAATCCCAGATTCGCACGTCGCATCCCCGAGGGCGGCGTGATGTTTTCGATGCCAACACCTACGCGCGTCAATACACGCCCGGAGTGGGATACGCCGGAAGAGAAGGCTGAGGCTATCAACGCGCGAGGTAAGAGGCACACCGACTCACTTCATATGCTCGAGGGTCGGAGGGTTGCCGTTGAAGACCCAGAGTGGCGTCGAATGATTGAGACGCAGGAAGAGCCGTTTGGACCGGTCAAGGACATCAATGCATATCACAAGCAGTGGAGGGACTCCATCCAGTCTCTGCCGCCTGATCATACGTGGAGGATCTGTTTCGATTTGCGGGATTCCGTGTCAAAGGCAGTAGTTGAGTCTGCTTTGGGAAAAGGTGTTCCAAGTGGCCAAGCAGGCTTCTTTGAGTACCAAGTGACTCAGGAACAGTTTGACGAACTAGACGTCGGGGACAACAACATCAAGTGGCGTGTGATGGAAGATAGGCCCGATCAAGACACACAGTCATCCGACTCCGCTCAGGGTGACCGGTAGAATCACACACTCTGTGTGTCAGGGCTCCCAGGTTGTGTGCTGGACCGATTTCAGTTTCTTGCGGCCGGGATGGCGGGGCGAAGGGATGAAGAAGTCCACACCCTCTCGACGACGCATCCGGACCGTGTAGTCCTGACAAGCACAACAACGACTGATCTTGCCGATCGCCTCTCGTTTGATGCGACGACGCTTGCGATGTTCGGGTGCGAAGACCGGGTTCTTTACGATCCGGTGTCCCTTGGTGGGATCATCCCGGTCGAAGAACTCGACTCCCTCGACAACATCGTTGGTGCCGGGTGCATAGAGGGTCGCGCCGGGGCACTCGATGAAGACCTGTTCCTCGTCGGGCTGCTCCCGCAGAAAGACTTGAGAGGTGTCGAGCTCTTTTGAATTGCACGAATGGCAAAACAGAGCGGCACCCCGGCGCACGAGATCGGCACCACAGTTGATGCATGTTTTCGGTTCACTCATGTTTGAGTACTCGCTACTAATGGCAGGCGCCGCCCGTAATTATCGGACTGGCGCCGTGAGGCCTCTCATGATCCAAATGCCATGAGAGGGACAGCCGCCTGCGGAGTGGGATCACCCCTTGAACAGAAGTATCAAGGAGCAGGCGGTGACGGTCACGGGCAGGAGACCCATAAAAGTGTAGCCGCTGACCATGGAGCCTATGTAAGCGACGGCAAGGGCAGGAATCACCAGGTACTTGAAGGTGGAGAAAGTGATCTTGGTCAAACGCGAGACCAGGACCAAGGCCAGCACCGCCAGTACGGCGTAAGCAGCAATCAAGCCGTTCGGACCGAAATGCTCGACTATCAGCCCCTTGGCTGACCCCAGCACGCCGGAATACTGATCGGCGGCCTGCTGGGTTTGCTGCTCCAGCTCTTCCAACTTGCTCATCAATGTCGCTTTGTCAGGCATAGCACCTAATCCAACGGTTCGATGGTTAGGGACGACTCACCGACCCGGGCCAGACCAACCATGCGGCTGGTCAGGAAATTCTGCGAGCTGATCCACTCATGGGATAGCTGCAGGATTTCGTCTTGATCCAGGTCGCTCTCCCAGTCAAGGATCAGCTGATCAATGCACTGGTCATCGACAGTGAGATCATCCATAGTCAGCACAAACTTCACTTTCATGGCCACCGTCCTGTCCGAGGTTTACTCGTCTGTTCCACCGGACCTAATGCAAGGCCAATGCCCGCTGTCATCAGCTCCCGGAGCGGCCAGCTAAGTGATTGCAAACAAAGAAGTTACATATGAAATTGGGCGGAATTTGAGCAGCTGAGCAGGATCTTCCCGGTTGAAACAGTGAGGCGCTCAAGCGGGTATTGGGGGGGGAGGCCCACAGGTGACGGGATCAGGTCAGGAAATTGGGATTACAAAAAAAACCCGGAAGGATTGCGGCCTTCCGGGTCGGTCGTATTACGGATCTTATGAGCACTTGGGAAACGGCTCCAAACCGCTCTCCGGGGGCTGATCATGGTCCTTTGACGTTGAGCGCGTGTAGGGACCGTAGATGATTCAGCCGCCATAGTCCCTGGGTCAATCCCTGACCCCCTGTGGCGAGTAGGCCGGATGGCAGTTATCTGCCGTTGCCCATGGTCAGCGTTACGTTTTATTGTAAGCTAGCGGGCTCCGCCCTCCACCCGATCCGAAGGTGGCCCGGCAGAGCATTTTTCCCATACGCAGTTCCTCCATGTTTGACAATCGTACTCATGGCGGGCGAACGGGTTAGCTTACGACATCACATACGTCACCACTAATGGACCATAGTTTCGACAGATGTAAATGTCAGAGGTGGGGGGGAGTTTCCTCTTGAAGCCAGTCTCCCGGCCTCATTAGTACAATACAAACAAGACGATCCGGTGTCAAGCCGTTTCGCATTCCTAAGTCGCGATGTCACACCGTGTTGACGCTTGTTCCACGCGATCCGTTGGGGCGGTTGGTGTTAGCAGTTGCTCAAGCCAAGTCGCATAGTTTGCGCCACACACACGGTGTGTAGTTTTCCGCTTCGCGCCGATACGAGTTGGCGGTTCAGAAACACGTTTGCGGCTGCCACCGCGGATCAAGGGCGAGAAACAGGCCATGCCTGCCCTTCGGAAGACCCGGGATTAGCGGTTCAGAAACGCGTTGGAGGCTGCTGGCACGGAGGATGGGCGGGAAACCGGCTGTGCCCGCCCGGCAAGGTGCCCGACAGCTTGCTGTGGGGCACCACGAAGGTCTGAAGAACCCACACACACGGTGTGTTCTTCCGTGTCTGAAGGGTTGACACTGGCAAGGAAATCAAGCATGGCGAGGTCACATATCGCCCGAATGCACAACCCTTATAGTGAGTGATCTTCCGAGATTTCTGGGAAGAAAACGCAAAGTTGCCGGTATGACGTATAATGAAGTAGAGGTTGGCTAAACTCGTGTTAAGGGGGATTTGACAATGTTCAAGGCTCACCCGATTTCCATTTGCGCCCTGATGCTGCTCACGGCGCTGTTTTTGGTGTCTTGCGGCAGCAATGTCGGTGAAACCGCAATCATGAATCCTGATAACAATCCCGATCCTGAAAACCAGCGCGTACCGGCTCAAGATCAGGAAGTCCTGTTCGAGGTATCGTACACCAATTTCGCCTGGGGCTATCGTCTCGGCGGATTCTATGTCGATCGACGCGGGGATGTCTATTCGTTTTCTCGGGGCCCAGAGGACGAGCGTTGGCACCCGGCCGAATCGGGGCATCTCCTTGAGCAGGATCTGCACGAGAAGTACTCGATCAACAAGGACCGTCTCGGAACGATCGACCGGGGTACGCTGAGCAGCATGGTTGATTTGATCGGTCAGGCGAGTGTGGGCGAAATGACCGAGCCAGTCGGTCGCTGTAACGACTTTGGTGGGCGGTCCTTTGTGGCGTATGTTCAGGACGGCTTAACCGGTGAATACAAGAATATCGTGCTTTATCAGTATGGCGACTGGGCTCGGCGAAACAAGTCCTCGGCGGCGGTGGAGCTTTTCGAGTGGCTTCGTTATGTCGCTGGTGAGAGCGGTGATATCCCCTGCGGCTGTGAAGAGTAGAAGGGCTGCCGTGACATCGCGTCGCCAGAGCATTGATGATGACGATGATTATGCGCTCTTTCGATCCGAGAGTGTTCGAAGGCCGTTCGCAACTACCAAAATTGCCGCCAGGATCAGGAAGGGTGAGCTCCAGAATCCGGGAAGAAGTTGTCCCATGTAGGCTGAGCCAAGGATGTGGCCCATGCCGTTGCCGATCATTAGGACTCCGACAACCACGGTGATGATCATCGGTAGTCTCCTTCTTCGACTTAGCAAAGTGGTCAAGGAGAAGCCAGCCACTATCGCGACGGTCAGGCCGATCAACCAGCTCCGAAATGAAAAGACAGGGACTAACGCGAAGCCGACATGCTCGTTTATATCTGCGGCCACATTCAGATAGAACGGATGAAATCCGGTGGTTGCTTCGTCCATCACATGGATGACAACCATGCTCATCATCAAGAGCCAGGATGCCACGCATCTGTTTCGCCTGTAATATTCCATAAACACGATATTGAAGATTAGCTACACGGTACCACCACTGTCAAGCATAGCATGCCACGTGCCATGTTTCTGGCGAGGAGTGCCTATCTCGGACCCTGCGTCGGCCAGGCCTACTCATACGCCTCGATAAGTCTCCAGCAGGCTTTCGAAGTATCTATCCCAGCCGAATTCAGAAGCCCGGGACAGGCCGCGATCAATCATATCAGCGCGGTATTTGTCGTCATCATTCAGATGCAAGATGGCTGTAGTACTCTGACTCGGTTCGTGAGGGTCAACCAGCACGGCACTATAGCCGCCGACTTCAGCCGAAGCGGAGCAGTTGCTGGTGATCACCGGGCAGCCGCGTATCATCGCCTCCAGAATCGGTAGACCGAAGCCCTCCTCAAACGACGGTAACAGGGTCGCGATCGCCTGACGATAGAGCCAGTCGAGCTCGCCGGGAGTGAGTTGACTCAAAACGTGCAATCGATGGTCAGGGATTCGGCTTAAATGGTCATTGGCGATTGACTCATGTCCGTACCCTGGTTCGCCGACGAGGACCAAATCAAACTGCTCCAGCGGAAGTACGGCCTCGATCACGTGGGGGAGATTCTTTCGCACTTCCAATCGTCCCACAAAGAGCACGAAAGGCTTTCGGCCTGCAAATGACCTTGGGCGGGTTGATGGTACTGATGACAAGTAGTCCGGCGGACTGACGCCATCCATTGCGACATGGCAGCGCGACGGATCGACCAGGTCGTACCCCAGCAGATCATCGCGGGCCGAATGACTACCGCAAACGATAGCGTCAGCCTGAAGCAGCTGATTTCTCAGGCGGCGGCCTACTTGTTTTTGGAATCCGGGACTCTGATACGGATTCGGCGCGAGTGACCAGGCATCGTGGAGGCTGAACACGATTTGTTTGCCCTTGATGGTTGGCAGGCGGTGGCAGAGGG
Organism: uncultured Ignavibacteriales bacterium; assembly: GCA_964531495.1. GTDB lineage: Bacteria > Zixibacteria > MSB-5A5 > GN15 > FEB-12 > DAOSXA01. Next base: position 33,192 of record CAZHDS010000004.1, on the reverse strand, counting down.
CGTGGACGATATCAAAATCGGCACGGCGAAAACGATCAAGCCACGACCAGGCAACCCAGGCAACAATGTTGTCCGCTTTCCCGATCGATAAGTTGGAGGGATCCCCGTGACGAAATAGCGCGGTCGGAGTGATCTCGGGATGGCGGGCGGCCTGCTGCAGAGTATGATAACATACCTGGGCGATGCCACCGTACGGTGATTGGGCAAGGGCGGTTACTTCGTAGGCTATTTTCATTGGCACCAAACACTGTAAACAGAAGAGCCTTGTTCGAAGTCAATCTAAGGAGCGATGTGAGTAGAGACAAGCAGTGCTTGTGTGCCTCAGGCGTCGGAGGAGTCGCGTTTGGAGAAATAGAGGATATTCCCCCAACAGGAATAGCCGGCGTTCTTGAACACGGAGATCGAGGGGTAGTTGAGGTCCTCGATCAAACAGGAGATGACTTCGGCGTCGAGGCTTTTCAGGAAATCTTCGCAGGCGGCGATGATCTCACCGGCGAGCCCACGCCCACGCTGGTTGGGGTCAACCGCCACCCGTTGGATCCAGCCTTTTCGGCCATCGTAGCTGGCCAATCCGACCGCCACAAGCCGTGCATCCTCGAAGAGCCCAAAAAAGGCCGAGTCGGCCCGCTGCAACTCTCTTTCGATCCGGGCCGGGCAGTCCCGCCCCGTCGGCTTGAACGGTAGTCCGGCTTCGGCCCAGACGCGCACGAGGTCATCGTAGTCGTCGATGGTGAGTTGTCTGAGGCTCCTAGTCATGACTCTTCTCCCGTCGCGACGGGCCATATTTCTCAACCAGAATTCCCCGCAGCCAGGTCATTGCGAACTCCGAAGCGCAGGCTTGATCCTGCCAGTGCTCACAACCGCTGAAATTGAGCAACACGCCTCGAGCCGGAACACCTGCATCGGCAGCCGAGCGCATGCCCTCGGCCAGCATGTTGATGCAGGCGATACCGATGACCGAAAGATCACCGAGCCGTTCCTGGTAGCCTTCAAGTTGTTTCGTAAGCTTGCGTTTGGAGAAGACGGTGCGAACTCGGAACTCTCTCGCCAATTCGGTAATCTGGTAGGCTTGACAGGTGTCGGTGCAGCGACGGCAGATGTCGCCGTCAGGATGGTCCGCTTTCTCGCAGTCGGGATTGTGCAGGCTGAGACAGTCCGGCATCACGATTAGCGTATTCTTGCTGGCGTTGAAAGCGCTCCGGTTGAGCCTGTCCAATAGCCCGAAAGAGACCAGCTCCAGAAGGTATTTCTCCCGGGGCGTCTGGCGGAGCTTTTCCGGGCCGTCTTTGGATATAGCCTGAGCGACGTAGTTTTCCAGGCCCTGGAATTCGTTGGCAAAATGCTCATATCCATCAGCCAGGAATTGATCGATGAAGGCATCGAGTTTTTGGGTGAAGTCGGGTCCCAAACGGTATGTGGGAATCTGGCCGGGCATGAGGGGAATATACCACGCGGGCTGAGGCGATCAAGGCGAATCAGGATGAAGTTGATCGCGGCGGTCCAGCCGAGTGAGGGCGTCGCGAGCCGGGGAGGAATCGGGCCACAGGTTCAGGGCGGTGGTATAGTTCAATCGGGCCGAGGCGGCCATGCCCTGGGCCTCGGCTATCTGTCCCAGGGCCAGGTAGATCCGGCATCGAATACGGGTATCATTCGAGGCCAGTCGAAGGGACTCGTGCAGGTCGATTTCGGCCCGGTGCCAGTCGCGATAATGGAGTGCGATCAAGCCCAGATAGTATGGTCCCATCCAGTTATCGGGATCTGTCGCCAGGGCCTTGCGAAAGTGATTGGCGGCCGAATCCCACTCACCGGCGCGATAAAGGCTGATGCCATCGCTGAGAGCCTGATCCCGTTCGGCGGCAAGAGGTGTTTCCAGACTGTTGGCAGGGGTCAGCGTCTGGCGGTGTTCGCCCCGAATCACCTGTGTCTGGCTGCACCCGGCCCATTGAGCGGTCACCAGCAGGAGCAGAAAGAGGATTGAACACCTTATCTTCATCCGAGAGCCCTTCCAAGAATATTGGCCTTGTACCGGATATCGGACGTAGTCAGGTCTGACCGTAGGAGAAAAAACATCTTGAATCATCTCGGTGGACCTGCGTATTATAATTGTAAGGAATCTGACCACTAAAAAGGAGCCCCGATGCATTATCAGCCTCCGCCGCCGATGTACAAGAATCCCGGTCTGGCCGCCGTTCTATCGTTTTTCTTCATGGGGCTGGGCCAGATCTACAACGGTCAGATTGCCAAGGGGATCGCTTTCATCGTAATCTACTCGATCTCATGGCTGCTGATTTTCATCCTTGTGGGATTCTTAACAACGCCGATCCTGTTTATCTACGGCATGTACGACGCCTATTCTTCGGCGGAGAAAATCAACTGGGACATCGCCATGCATTTTCAGGCTCGAGGACCGGTCCCGCCCGGACCAGGTACCGGCCCGACAGCACCCCAATGATAGTACATTCGAGAGCAGCATTCATTTTGATCACCCCAGGCCACCACTGATGCCCATGCTTCTGGCAGTTGATATCGGCAACACTAATATCGTCTTGGGTTTGTTCCAAGGGGAGACGCTGGTGGGGCAGAATCGTCTGGTGACGCCGCCAGCGATAACTGCCGCTGAGGCCGTGGCCCTGATGCGTGGTTTGATAGAGGCCGCTGGTATTCCATGCAAAGAGATCAGCAAGGTTGTGGTTGGGTCGGTGGTGCCAGTCTTGACCGAGCCGTTCTGTCAGGCGGGGGAGGAAGTAGTCGGGGTGGTTCCCGTCAATGTGACTTCACAAATAAAGCTACCGGTGAAGATCGATATCGACCAACCGGAACAGGTCGGGGCTGATCGTATCGCCAATGCGGCCGCCGGGCTGGTGCTGCACGGGGTGCCGGTGATCGTGGTTGATTTCGGTACGGCGACGACTTTTGATGTCATCAGCAGCGCCGGTGCCTACATCGGTGGCGTGATAATACCGGGCCCCAAGACAGCGATGGCGGATCTGGCGCGGCGAGCGGCGCGGTTGTTCGAAGTACCCTTGGAAGCGCCAGAGCGTATGATCGGCCGTTCGACGGAGCAGGCCTTGCAGTCAGGGATGTTCTACGGCACGGTCGGTCAGGTTGATTATATCATTGAGAGGATAATCGCTGAGAGCGGGGAAGAGGGACATACGATTCTGGCCACCGGCGGTCTGGCGGGGCGGATTGAAAAGCACTCGCGCCTCATTCAGAAAGTGGAGCCAGACTTGACGCTGCAGGGACTACGTTTGATCGCCGAAATGAACTAGTCCTGATTACTCGAGGTCTTCCTCGACCCGGACCACTTCGGTGCGGGTAAAAATAAACGGCAAGCCCTTGCCGGCCCCCCGTTCCTCAGTACAGACCAGAAACGACTGCGACTCGAAGATCGCCAGCACCATCTGTGCGGGCGTATCAGGTTCGAGGTTGGTGCAGAGCTGACCGGAGACGACCCGCATTTTCGCCGAACCATGATAGAGAGGGTTGACGGTCAGGGAGCGGATGTGCTTGTCGTGGACCTTTTCCTTGACGAGCTTTTCCAGGTACTGCCGAATCTGTTCGCGTCTTTCCAAATCCATGGAAGTATCAAACCACTAAGAGCTGGGTAGAGCAAGTCAATTCGAGTTGAATCTGCCGGTTGCCAGGGCTGGAGTCGTGGAGTACATTGCGGAACCATGAAGATAGTCACCAATTCAACCGAGACTGCCGAGCGCCTGCTCGGTGGGCATTGCAAGCCTCATTGGAGCAGATCGCGCGCGATCGAACTGCAGGAAGATCGACTTAATGAAGCGCTTTTTGGATCGGCCGATGTCTGGAGGTCCGATAGCACCGCGTTTGGCCAAGGGCGTGCCGAGTATTGGCAGCAGGTGATGATCGTTGAGGCGGCCCCGCGTTCCCAGTATGATGCGCTGGTGGAGCTCGGTCGATCGGGAGTAGAAATTCCAGATGGTTTGATCTGTCTGGCAGGTCAGGGGGATGGATTTCACGGTTTCAAAGGTCGGTCATGGGCCTCGCCGCCGGGGAATGTCTACTTGTCAGCCCATTTGGCGCCAAATCGCAAGATCGTTGATTTTGGCATTGGTTTTTTGATGCTGGCGGCGGTTTCAGTGATCGAGGCGCTTGATGCGGCCGATGGACTACGTCAGCGAGCGATGATTAAGTGGGTGAACGATATTCTGATCGAGGGTGCCAAGGTCTGCGGTGTGTTGGCCAACTGCTCTTCGCAGGGGGAACGGGTTACGGGAGCGGTACTCGGAATCGGGCTCAATGTTCTCGCAACGCCCGTCGTAGAGCCGACGCCGTATGTGCCTACGGTGGCATCACTAAGTGACTTTTGTGAACGACCTCATGATACTCTGCTGCCCGATACGATACGCAATCTGATTGACGCCCTGGGGCGCAACTACCAGGTGCTTCTGGAGCATGGTTGCCGTCCGCTCTTTGAGAAGTACTACGCCCGTTCGCTAGTGCTTGGTCGCGAGGCCGCAATTCATGAGGATACGCCCGAGGGTGATGGCAAGATTCTTGCGCGAGGAAAAGTGACAGGCATGAGTCCACAACTTGGTCTAGTCATCGAAGGTCGCGACAAACCCGTGTCATCGGGGCGGTTGGTGCTGAAGTCTTAGTGGGTCATGGCCATCGTGGTTCTGATACTTTGTTCTTTCAGGCCTACGCTCGACTCGGAACCACTCTCAGAAGCATCGCCTATTCAATAGTACTAAGCGACTCCATGATTCTGGTGCTCATGTTCTGGTAGGCGACAATCTCCACAAGGCTCAGAACATCCTTGTCTGTGAATCCGGCCTCTCTAAGTATCTGAGTGTCAGCTGGGCTGCAGGCATTGGGCGAACGAGTTATCTTCACCGCAAAATCGGCCATAAGCCGCTCACGGTCATTCAAATCCGCCCGTGTGTAATCCTGGGCCACTTGTGCCGCGAGTTCTTTGTTCCTAGCCACTCGACCGAGGGCTTCCAGATGACTCGCAGTTCAGTGAACGCAGCCCACAAAAGAAGATGTTACCAGGGCCACAATTTCCTTTTCACGAGCGGTTAATCCCGATGCGTTCTTGAAGACCGCTAAACAAAGGCTATCCAGTCGATTCGAGACTTCCGGCGTCAAGCTCGTGAGTCGCGTGAGATCAGAGACTTCGCCTGTCATCGGATTTCGTGTGTTCTGGTACAGTTGCTTGACTTCTTCCTTCGAAGAGTCGTCTGGCTCGATTTCAATCCAGGGGGTCCAGGGCATCGCTTTCTCCTGCCATAGAAAACCAATATTACGTACCTCTTGATATGCTATTCTGACCACCTAATCCAAACACAATTAGAGGGGCTGGGACGGCTGAGAAACGAGGTTGAGAAGCTCCGCTTTCCGTCCGATACCTTGACAAACCGCCGAATTCGGCTATCTTAACCTAGTTGAGAGCTATCTTGTTACTACGTCAAGAATGGCCGGGTTCGGACCTGGCAAATCGGAAATAACCCGCTGACCTAAAAAGGATAACCGCCATGAAACGTTGCGCCTTGGTTTTCTCCCTCGTTCTACTGGCTTTGATGTCAGGCGCTGCCTTTGGGCAGACCGTGTCTGTCGATCATGTCGACGGTCTCGTCGTACCCGGCATTATGCCCGCCGATGCTCCCATTACTCTGCATATTCGTCTAACGGCTGATGGCACTAATTATCCCGGAATTACCAACGGCTTCAGGGTTTACTCACCCGAAGGGGCTACCTGGACCAGCACATCGATCGACACAACCGGCGTTATAGGCGCTGCGGACTTTGACCTGATCTGGGCCTTGGTGCATCGCAGCACAACCGGCTCGGGAGCTGATACGGTCGGTTTCGCTGGCGCCGTCATGGAAAATGTCATCGGATTGCCTTCCACCTTCGATGGTATTACCCATACGATTACTCTGGGCCCGGTTTCGACCGCTTTCGAAGGCGACCAGATTTGTATCGACTCAAGCTTCTACCCGCCCCAGAATTCCTGGCGCTGGGCACTAACCGGCAGCTCATCGGTCATACCGGCCTGGGGTGGCCCGTACTGCTACTGGGTCAATTACTCCACCGGTCCTGACTATGACATGGATGGATTCGACAACGGTAGCGACAACTGCCCCTTCATCTACAATCCTGGTCAGGAAGACGGTGACGGCGATGGCGTTGGTGATCTGTGTGATGCCTGCCCCGGCTTCGACGACAACGCTGATGTTGACACCGATGGTATTCCGGATGGTTGCGACAACTGTCCTACGGCCGGTAACTCCGATCAAGCCGACGGTGACTCCGATGGCCTAGGCGATGCTTGTGACAATTGTCCGGCCATTGCCAACGCCGGTCAGGAAGACGCTGACGGCGACGGTGTGGGTGATCCGTGTGATGCCTGCCCAGGCTTTGACGACAATGCTGATGCCGACACCGACGGTCTGGCGGATGGCTGCGACAACTGTCCCGCCGTCGCGAACCCGGGTCAGATCGACAGCGACTCTGATGGTATCGGTGATGCTTGCGATAACTGCCCAACGGTATCCAATCTTGATCAGAGCGACATTGACGCGGATGATGTTGGCGATGTCTGCGACAACTGCAGTAGTGTCTCCAATACAGACCAGGCCAATGGCGATGCCGATGAGTTCGGTGACGTTTGCGACAACTGTCCGGCGGTCACCAACCCGGATCAGATCGACACCGACGGCGATACTAACGGTGATGAATGCGATCTCTGCCCCGGCCATGATGACTATGTGCACAGTGATCCGGACGGTATTCCTGACGGATGCGACAACTGCCCGTCGGATAATAACATCGGCCAGGAGGACTCCGACGCCGACACGTTTGGTGATGTTTGTGACAACTGCCCGGCCGATGCTAACACCGATCAGGCCGACGGCGATCTTGACAGCGTGGGCGATGTCTGTGACAACTGTCCCACCGACATCAACGAAAACCAATCTGACGTCGACAGCGATACTGTTGGTGACGTGTGTGATAATTGCCCCGACTCGGCCAATACCGACCAGACCGATACTGACAACGACACCTTTGGTGACGTCTGTGACAACTGCCCGAGTGTTTCCAACCCGGGTCAGGAAGATGCCGATGAGAACGGTATCGGCGATGCTTGTCAGGGTTGCTGTGTGATGCGCGGGGATATCAACCACAGTGGTGGTGAGCTTGACATTGCGGATCTGATTTACATGGTAGGCTTCATGTTCCAGGAAGGCCCCGAGGCGCCGTGCATGGATGAAATGGACATCGATGCTAGCGGCGGTGAGATTGACATCACCGACTTGATCCACCTGGTGGCTTTCATGTTCCAGGACGGTCCGCCCCCGGCTGACTGCTAAGCCAGCAACTAGCGAGACTACTCAGAGCGACGCACTTATGGTGCGCCGCTCTTTTTTGTGTCCGAGGATGGTACTAGCCACAGGTCGCTCGGTGTCGCCGACCAAATAAACCGAACATTCATCTCAGTTTTCTCGCAACTTCAGGTCAGAATAATCGTCTTGGTACTTGAGCGAACGAAACGTCAACTCTAACCGCGCGGAGGGTGGCCGGCGGACAACGCAAAGTGAGAGGTGTGATGAGCAAGGCTATGGATCGTTGTGTGTGCTTGCTTGTCTTCCTGGTTGTTTTTTCCGGCTCTGCCCAAGCCCAAGAGTCTACCAGCCAGGAACGACAAGTGCCCGCGATGCGGGCGATGAAAGTCAACCCCCACCCCCCTACAATTGATGGTCGCCTGGATGACCCAATCTGGGAGAAGGCACTGAAGAGCGCCGTGAGAGATTTCACTCAGCGCGATCCTGATGATGGTGCCGCGCCGACAGAATCAACGGTGGTGGCGATGGTTTACGATGAAGACGCGATGTATTTTGCGTTTTGGTGTTATGATACCGAGCCGGACAAAATCGATCGCCAACTGGTCCGTCGAGATCGTTGGTCCGAGTCGGACTATATCGTAGTGCGGCTGGACCCGCATCACGATCATCAGACCGGCAATGGGTTTGAAGTGACGGCGTCCGGGGTCGAGCGTGACTGCCGCTATTACAATGAGAACAACTCCGACTACGACTGGGATGCGGTCTGGGAGGGGCAGGCGCAAGTGCACTCCTGGGGCTGGGCAGCGGAGCTAAAGGTTCCGTATCACTGTCTGCGCTTCACAGAGGCGGACGAACATACCTGGGGCATGGATTTCGCACGCTACGTCAACCGCAAGGACGAAGCTATCCGATGGTCATATACGCCGATCTCCGAAGGTGGGCTGGTATCGAATTTCGGTCATCTGACCGAGTTGATAGATATTGCCCCAGCCCGGCATCTGGAGATCTTGCCATACACTGTGGCGCGTGCCTCAACCGAACCGAGGTCGGCTGGCAACCCCACCGGTCGGGATGCTTTGGGCAATATGGGCGTCGATATAAAGTACGGTCTGACCTCAAATCTGACTCTCGATGCTACCTTCAATCCTGATTTTGGGCAGGTGGAGCTTGATCGGCCGGTATTGAATTTATCGACTTACGAAACATGGTTTTCTGAAAAACGTCCTTTCTTCCTGGAGGGGGCGAATATGTTCAACACAGAGTTTTCCCTTTTCTATTCGCGTCGGATCGGTCGATCCCCCTACAACGATGTGGCCGATGATGATCTGGATTATTACAAAGACTATCCGGACGGTACGACGATCCTGGGGGCAGGGAAGCTCACCGGAAAATTGGGCGGGAAGACGACGATTGCCGTGCTCACAGCGGTGACGGAGGAAGAGAAAGCGAGCTACGTGACCGAGGCTGGACAAGCGCGCGAGGGCGTTGTCGAACCGCAGGGTGTTTACTCGGTAGTGCGGCTCAAGCAGGATGTTTTCGATCGTTCCAATTTCGGCGCTATGCTGACCATGGCTAGTCAAAACACATACCATCCCGAAGTGGCTGGCGGCGTCGATTGGCGGCTGTCGACGAATAATGGCCGATGGCTGACGCGAGGCCAGGCCATCTTCAGTCGCACCGAGGATGAGCAGGCTGGCTATGGATTTGATCTTACTTTGGAGAAGGCTAATGGCAAGCTAACGCGCGGGGCTGTGGGGGTGACGATCAAGGACCCGCATCTGGATATTAACCGCCTGGGTTACTCCAGCCGGGTCAACAGCAAACAGATTTGGGCCTGGACCCAGCTCCGCACCAGCGATGATATTTGGATCATCCGCAACAGTTGGAATAACTTCAATTTCAGCAGTTCGTGGAATTACGATGGCACCAGATACAGCCTCGGGGGCAATTTCAATTGCTACATGGAGCTCAAGAATAATTGGTCGGCCGGTGGCGGCTTCAACGTTCAAGCGGAAAGATATTCTGACCGCGAAACCCGTGGCAATGGACTCTGGGAGTGGGTTGAGCATCCCACCTACAGCTGGTGGTTCGATCTGTCAACCGATGAGCGCAAGATGATATCCTTCAACTTCAACCCCGGTGCCGGGACCGATCGCGGCGGCTATTGGTGGGCTAATTACGTTGGGGTGGGGTTCCGTCCGCGGAGTGACATGGAGTTTGATTTGGGCGTCAACTACACTCAGAATCGAGGCTGCCTCTATTGGGTTGATAACATTGAGGATTCTTCGCTGTTTGCTGAATTGGATCGGAATCAGGTATCGTTGAGTGCTTCGGCCAGCATGCAGTTCAATCAGAACCTATCGTGCCAGATTTCGGCTCGGGGGTTGATCTCGGGCATGGATTATGACAACTATCGCTATTATCGCGGCGGGCAGAAATACTCGTACCAGATTGATGGCTACAACAGCGATTACAACTACTCGGCCCTGAATTCGACGATGCTGTTGCGCTGGGAGTATATGCCCGGCAGCACGCTGTACTTGGTCTGGACCCGCTCGCGGTCCGATTTCAATGATGCTATTAACGATCTGGATTTTGCGCGTGATTTTGGCGGTTTCTTCTCGGCTGGTGCCGAAAACCTGTTTCTCTTAAAAGCGAGCTATTGGCTGAATATTTAGGCAAAGAATCTCTCGTGACTCTCTGATCCTCCAGGGCCGATTCGTTTCAGGCGAATCGGTGTCTGGGGGTGAAAGTGTCGTTTCACAAACAGCCAACGAATAGCTTGACAGGGTGTGATCGGGGCCTATATTGATGATTCTGTACCGCGGGGTGGAGCAGTCTGGTAGCTCGTCGGGCTCATAACCCGAAGGTCAGAGGTTCAAATCCTCTCCCCGCCACCAAGTTAAAGCTCCTGAAGTCAGACGACTTCGGGAGTTTCTTTTTTGGGTGGAATTTCCCTCAGATTCCGGATTTCCTAACAGTTTTCTAACAAAACTTCCGAAAACCGTTTTGTCCAACCTCCGAGCAGCATCATTTTCAAGGTTCGGCATCAAATGTCCGTAGCGGTCAAGAGTCGTTTTTGCCGACGTAAGGTTACACGCCTATTGTGGTTTTCTCTTGTCCACGAATGGTAGCTTCCTAACAATAGATCCTAATGTGTTCCTGTAGGAAGCAGAAGAGACAGGGTTCTACTTATTGGTGGAATGAAGAATTCAACATGGCGGTTACTGAGATTTGAGAACCTTCACGATTCCCTCAAGCATAAGTCTTGATATCGGTTCGACCGATAAGTATTGGTGCTCCCATATTAGCTTTCCTTTGTAAATCAATCTGATTGAAGGAACTCCCCAGGCGCTAAAATGGGTGGACGCCTTCCCCCCTCCCTTGATAATTGGGAAGCCAATGAAATGCTCCTTCAGAAATGACTCACTCTTTTCCCTGGTACTGGTCTTGGTTAGATTGGTAACTCCAACCACATCAATCCCATAATTACGGTATTGCCGATATAGCTTCTCAACCTTACTCATCATTCTATCACAATACGGACACCACTCTTCCCAAAAAACAATTAGAAGAACATCACTTTCATCTGGATTGAAGCTCCCTTGTATATCATAGTCTTTATCCAGACCGGGGTAGGTTGGGAAGTTTCCATACAACTCCATTGCTTCGTCAAGTTTTCCTTTGGCAATCCAGGTGGCAGCGAGATTGCTCTTGCTGTCTTCGGCAAAAGCACCATCTTCAATTCTGGTGGTCGCTCGATCGTAACTCTCTCGTGCCAATGTCTCGGCCTCATCTAATCGGCCACTTTGAAGCAGAAGCCATGACAAATACCAGTCAACGTCGCACAACAACTTCACGTTGTCAGGATCTTCGCTAAGGCAAGATTCTCGAACTTCCATTGCCAGATCTAAAGCGCCAGAAATGTTACCAAGCCGCTCAAGGCCCTCAATGACTGACAATTGAGAGTAGCGAGTGTTCTCGTCGCTCATCCCATAATTCACACTGTCAATTCTGCAAATCTCTTTGCAGATACCGAGATTTTCTTGATAATCCCCCGTAATAGCGCTTAGTGAACTCAAGGCTTCCAGAGTCTCTTTGGTTTTTGCGTGCGATTCTCCCAGAGTTTCTCTCCTTAGTGAAAGAGCATGACTCAAGTGCTCTCGAGCCATATTGTTTTCTTCACACCAGTAGTAGCCGAGGCCCAGAGAGTGCCTGATATCCGCTTCGATCTCTGGGTCGTCAGGAAAGGCGTTCTCAAGCATCTCCGCTGATTTGTCTAACAAACGTTTGATGGGAACCGGGTTGCCATACCCTATAGGGACGGCTGTTTCGAAGATGCTAGCTAAGAAACCATTGGCCTTCTTTGCTTTTTCTGACTCCAGCACAGCTCGCTCTCGCTCTTCATCAACTTTCACAAGCAGTGAAGAGGTAACTATAACACTTGTAAGAAGCATAACAAAAGCAGCTCCAACAAGTCCGATAACCGATTTGTTCTTTCTTGCGAATATCTTTATTTGATAGGCAAGTCCAAGGCGGGTTGCGACGACGGCATCGCCATTGACGAATCTTCTGATATCCTGAGCCAAACCGAAGGCCGACTGATACCGATGTTCCCGATCACGCTGCATCGCCATTTGAATGATCGCTTCAAGGTCCCCCTTAAACGAGGAATCTTTGACACCTATCGGAGTGGTTCTACCCTCGCGAACCTCTGAAGCGAAGTCAAAGATCTTGTCCGAACTATAAGTATACGGTAAACATCCCGTAAGCAACTCATAGAGTATGAGACCAAGGGCATAGACATCACTTCGAATGTCAATATCATGGGGATCTGCATCAAACTGCTCGGGGCTCATATATTGAACCGTGCCTACAATCTGACCATAGTTCGTAAGTCCGGCAGCTTGCTTCATATCAGCATCCGTAGCACGTGCAACACCAAAATCTATAACCCGTACTCTTCCACTTGAATCGACCAATATATTCGATGGTTTTAAGTCACGATGGACAATTCCTCGCTGATGACCATGATGTATAGCATCACAAACCTGCAAGAACAGATCAATACGTTCAGAACTGTTCAGACTACCTTCAAGGGCATATTCAGTTATCGTTCTTGCATTGGGAATATACTCCATAGCAAAGAACGGAGTTTGACTTCCGTTATCATCATATGAACCCGCTTCATAGATTTGGGCAATTCCGGGATGTCTGAGATGGGCCAATAGCTGGGCTTCATATTCCAGTCGGCGTACGGCACTATCATCAGCCAGGCTACTCTTTACGATTTTTACCGCAACTGGCCGTTTTGGATTTTCCTGCAATGCTTCAAAAACGGTTCCCATGCCACCGGAGGCAATAACCCGTCTAATGAGATACTGGCCAATCTTCCGTGGATGATGTGGCTCAAGCTTACCGCCTGGAATATTGGGATGAGAAGTTCTGGTATCATCCGTATCTTGTCGGTCTTGATCAATTCGATCTCTTTTTGAGTCATCCATTGGATCAGACAATTGCATATCCTCAGTCTTTGGAATTAACTAGAGATTCTAACATATGGTATATATATGCGTGTAACGTAGGTAATAGTAGTCTTTTTTGTGCGACTTTAACCTGCCTCCTATTAGGCTTGCAGAAAAGGCTCACAACCCGAAGGTCAGAGCTTCAAATCCTCTCCCCGCCACCAAGTTAAGGCTCTCGAAGTTCAGTAACTTCGGGAGTTTATTTTTTGTGGGGGAAGGGATTACTTCAGAGCTGTCTTAATGAATGTCTTGAGATCGGCTGGTTTCGTCTTTTCGATGCGGATCGACTCGCAGCCATTGAAAGTTGCGAACTCCCGAAGTTTGCCGGTCAGGGCGGGTACAAAACCATCGTCATGGCTGGCCCGAGGCTCCATCTGCAACGATTTGACTATGAACGTTTCTTCCTTGCGGTCTGCTTTGGCATCAACACGAGCCACGATTGCCTCACCCCAGAGAATCGGAAGCACGAAGTATCCATGTTTCCGTTTGGCCGCTGGAACGTAGCACTCGATGGTGTAGTCGAAATCGAAAAGACGGCGGATACGATCCCTCAGAATGGCGAGATTGTCGAAAGGGGAGAGGATGTGAAGTTGTGGCTTGCGCCTGCGCAGTTTGGCAAACCCTTCGAGCCGATCCGGTAGGGCATAGTTGAGGGTGTCGTCTCCACGGATTCCGACAGTTGTGACGTCACCGTTCTCGACCATCTTCTCCAGGGCCGCCAGAATGGTTTTCCGGTCGGCGGAGTGCATATGCTTGACGATTTCAGTGGCGGTTGCCACGCCATGGGCCTTCAGGGCCCGGACAACGAGAAACTGTCCCAATTCATCGTCGGTTGGCATGGTCCGGTTGACATTGGCGGGGAGCACTCTATCGGCCAGATCGTAGACGCGCTCGAAATTATGCCGCTTTGATATCATCAGATCCCCGCGCCAGAAGAGAAACTCTAACGCGATCTTGGCTGGCTTCCATTCCCACCAGTTCGTCCCGCCACGCTTCTTCTCAGACTCGAAATCCTTGGCCCGGAGGGGACCCTCGGCGCGAATGCGTTCCAACACCGGATCCATAAGATGTCCGCACTTCTGCAATCGAAGCTTGTTCCATTTGTCCGTTGGGTCGGCCATGCGAATCATCCGGGGCATGCAGAACCGATAGTCCGAAATAGGCAGATATGATGCCGCATGACCCCAGTACTCGAAGACTCGTCGATCCTGTGACATGAGCTGATGCAGCAGGTCGGCATTGTAGTCGGGGCGTCGCGTCCAAAGGGTGTGGTGATGAGCCCGCTCAATGACTGCGATTGTATCTATCTGGACGTAGCCCAGGTGCTCAATCGTCTGCGCTACTCCCTCCTTGCCCCTTGGGAGTTTCGTACGACCGTCAAGTATCTGGCAATGAAGAGCGATCCGGCGGGCTTGCGCCAGTGAAATTGTGTGAGAAGGTTTTCGCGTGCTTGAGGGCATGGACAATCTTACGGAATGCGGGCGCAGGGTCAATCACATTATTCGAAGCTACTTGATCATGCAGTTGCCTGTGTTGTCCGAAGCATGATGTATCAGAGGTGTGGCGCTGGGACTCCCCAGTTCTTTCTCCGCCAGCGACTTGACAAGAGCCTAAAATGAGCTAGCTTAGTGTCGGCCACAAGCAAGGGGGCAGCGATCGAAGCGTACAGCAGAGAATCGAAGGACGGTCTTGAAGCTCAGAGTTCACATTCTACACGAACTTGATCCAGAGTTTGTCCCTAAGTTACAGCGGCGACTGGCGCCAGATATCGGACTGAGTCGTGGTGCGATGCTTCCAACACCGGCGCGGTATCATGTCCTTGTGGCCGGGCGCCTTGAGAAGCATCATCTGACCGCCTCGCCCCTTCTGCACACGGTGATCATCCCCTGGGCGGGGCTGCCGATGGCGACGCGCGAGCTGTTGCTGGAGTTTCCGCATCTGGCCGTGCACAATCTTCACCATAATGCCTTGCCGTCGGCCGAACTGGCCTTCACTCTAATGCTTACGACCGCCAAGAAGATTGTGCCTACCGATCGCGCCCTTCGTCTGGGCGACTGGACGCCGAGATACTCTCCGAACAGCATGCTTGTGCTGAGGGGCAAGACCGTGCTCATCCTGGGCTACGGTGCTATTGGTCGGAAGATCGCGACGATGTGCGAGGGATTCGGGATGAGAGTGATCGCTGTCAGGCGGGAGGATGAATCTGCCTCCGTCAATCCGGTTGAGCTACGTACTGTCTCGCATTTGCCTGCCTTGCTACCACGAGCGAACGTTATTTTTGTCAGTCTGCCCTTCACCCCGGAGACTGAGGGAATGCTCGGCCCAACCGAACTGTCCCTTCTGCCTGACGATGCAATCCTCGTTAACATTGCCAGAGGTCCGATCGTCGACGAGGCTGCCTTGTACGAGGAGCTAAAGAGCGGTCGTATTCGGGCAGGATTGGACGTTTGGTACAACTATCCTCAGAGCGAGTCCGACCGAACTGACATTGCCCCCGCTCACCATGCTTTCCACGAACTTGACAACGTCGTAATGACGCCACACCTGGCCGGGCACTCGGCCGATATGGAGAGCCTACGGGCTGAGGGTCTTGCTGAGCTTCTGAATCTGGCCGCGACGGGTGAGCCGCTGCCCAATGCCGTCGACCCCAAGCGGGGGTACTAGGGCAGGCCATAGTTCGCCAATGCAATCGCAACTCCGGCTTCAGGGTAACCGGTGACGAGGAAATGATCCACATCTACCTGGGGCCTTACTGTTATGATCGAGATTG
The DNA here is from genome assembly GCA_964531495.1 of uncultured Ignavibacteriales bacterium. Lineage (GTDB taxonomy): Bacteria > Zixibacteria > MSB-5A5 > GN15 > FEB-12 > DAOSXA01. Next base: position 17,578 of record CAZHDS010000004.1, on the reverse strand, counting down.
GACCGAAGCTTTAAACATGAATCCATGATGGACATGATATGGCAGGCTATGGTCCTCGCGATCACGGGGTTTTGAGACATGTTTCGGAAGCCATGTGGAGCTCTTGGAGGGCGTAAGCTATTGCTATTACTATCTGTTATCATCTTGGGTCGCTGGTGTGAAAGGGCTCAGGCAGACCAAAATCCGCCAGCGGTGACAATTGTCTTGAAATTCAGGACCAAATTACTCATATTGCTGTAGAATTGATGAAGGGATAGCGGCTGGCTTGGCTGGCTGACTGATTAACCGCTAAGGAGAATGTGATGCAGAGAACATTATTGACCGGACTTCTGGTAAGTGTGCTGGTGCTGGTTCTGGGTGCCGCGATCATGGCCGAAGATGCCAAGAAGGCCGACGAGCCGAAACACGAGTATATTGGGGCCACAAAGTGCAAGATGTGCCACAAGAAGGACGGTATTCACGAGAGTTGGATGGGCACCAAGCACGCTTATGCCTTTGACAGCCTTTCGGCCGAGGATCAGAAGAACGAGAAGTTGCTCCCCTACTACACGACCGGCACAACCGCCAAGGGCGATCTCTTGACTGGCGTTCAGTGCGAAGCCTGCCACGGAGCGGGATCAGATTACAAGGCGAAGAAGACCATGTCTGACCGCGACCTGGCGATGAAGGCTGGCTTGATTATTCCGGATTCCACCGTCTGCGTGAGGTGTCACAACGACAAGGCTCCAGCTGCTTTGGCCGCTCTGGCTAAGGACTTCAACTTTGAGAAGTTGAAGACCAAAGGTGCTCACGCTGCCGCCAAGAAGGCTGAGGCCAAGAAGGAATAGCACGCCCAACGGCTATATCTCTCATAAATACAAAGAAGCGCCTCCCATTCGGAGGCGCTTTTCGTTTGCCTGATTCTGATCAGTGGACTTGAAGTCATCACCCTTTGGTTAGCCAATGGAGGATGTCTTGCCGTCTGATTCGGGAACTGAAGGCTCTTACGGTTCTAGATAGTTTGCGTCACCGACCCCTGGAACGGGATTCTTCTTCGATTCCTCTGACAAGTACTCAGCGAGAGCTGGGTCATCAGGGTGCTCATGCTGATAGAAGTCCAGGGGCATCTTGCCATTGATCCAGGCCGGGTTCATGGGATAGACGGCGGGGCTGAATACGGTGGAATACATATGCCACACCAGAATGGCCAACGCTGCCAGCCACGCTTCGTAGTAATGGACAACGAGCATGATGTCAAGGAAGCCCTTGGGAACAAACTCCACCGCCAGATTATCGAACCATAGCAGGAAGCCGGTGATAATCATCACAAATGATCCCCACACCAACGCCCAGTACTCAGCCTTCTCCACATAGCTGAACCGTCCAGCCCGCGGGCGTTCGTGGCTCGTCCCCATATTGTATTTCATCATTTGCCAGAAATGGCGGACGTCGCTGAGTCTAGGGAGCATATCCCAGAGAACGACACGTCCGCGGGCGGTAGCCAGGTAGGCCATATGCCAGAGTCCTGTTAGCGTGAAAACGACCGCAGACCCACGGTGTATGATCCCCCGCATAGGAAACCCTCCTTCCCAGCTGAAGAGCCACTGGACCCAGAAGGCCTCGGAGAACCTTAACGAGAAACCGGTTATCACGAGTACGATGAAACTAATCATCAGGAGGAAATGCTGAGTGGTTTCGTTGGTGTTCATGCGGCGGACCTGAGGTCGGAGCATGATGAGATGAATCTGTTTGCGCAGATCCGCCAGCCAGTGTATCACCATAGCCCCGATGACAACGAATATGGCTATGATGTAAATATTGGCCACTATGCCGGCAACTGGTGTCTGGGAGATCCCGGGAGTGCCGTGCACAGGTATCTGAGCCAACTTCTCGGAGATGCCAGGATGACATTCACCGCAGGTGGTTTGTAGATTGTCATAATGGATGGCCGACGCCTGATTGTGACTGGGAAGGATCTTGTGGGCGCCATGACATGAAGCACAATTGGCCACAGCCACATCTCCGGCCTTGCTCTTCAAACCGTGATAACTGTCAACCCAACTCCTGAGGCGTCCGGTAGGTAGTCCGTATTTCTCATTGAGATTGGCTGACTCATGACAAGGGGAACAAGTGGCCTGGGCCACTCGCGAGTGGCTTACCGAAGAACGCGGGTCGGCTGGAGACAGAATTCCGTGCTCACCGTGGCAGTTCGTGCAGACCGGTGAATCTGTTTCTCCCTGGGTCACCAGTGTGCCGTGGATTCCGGAAAGGAAGTCGTCTCTTGGGCCCGGATGACATTTGCCGCAGGTCTCAGGAATGTTGAAATGGTTGATTGATGATTCTGGGTGTCCCGGGCCCAGAATCCTGTGAGCCGTGCCCGATGTCGAGTGGCAGTCATTACAGGTAGCAGCCAGACTCACACCGCCGCCAGAGGCTTGGCCATGCACACTGACCTTGAACGCGGTCAATACTTGTGTGCTGTAAAGCAGTTCGTGCTGGTCGATCATGTCCTGATCTTCATGACACCGGATGCAAGTTTCAGGGACATTTCGGACATTTACGCGCGAATTGTTGTCCTCCACGGGCAGGATGTCATGCCTGCCGTGGCAATCGGCACATGTTGGGATGTCTAACCTATCAGAGACCTTCACGCGACCGTGCCATTGATAGATCTCGGCTTCGGTATCGTGACAGTCTCCGCAGTTCACCAGAGGCGTTGGCTCATCGTCGTGCGGAATCTCCACTATCGAGCTGTGGCAATCCACACACTCGAAATCGCCGTGCACGGATGACACAAGACTGGAGTCGTACTGCGCGATTCGCTCTCCTGAAGTCTCTTCGTGACAATCCAGGCAGTCGGCGTTTTCGATGGGTTGGGCAAAGACCGGACCTGCAAGGAGCACTATTAGCACCGCCAGAATCAGCGGCAAAGGGGGATAAGGCATTTGATAGCAATTCATCTTGTCGGCATTCCTGGTGCAAATAGTCATATATATAACTTAATGGACACAGAAGACCTGCGCAATCTCCTATCATCAACAAATCCAGTGGAGGGCAAGAAACCTTCACCCTTCTGGGATCACTGCTGGCTGTTCAGCGAGCGATTGTCAATCTGCGGGTCCGTAGCCATCCTTTCGCCGCAAAGGCGGGCTATCCGGTTCGGACAGCCCGCCTTCATCATGCGTTGGCATCAAACGATACGGTTTCAGAGGGTCTTAGAAATCGATCTTTACTCCTGTGCGAACCATGAAATACTGACCGGTCTCGTCGCCGAAGACGTAGCCCGTGTTGTCTTTTAGGTCCGCCATGTCACCGCCAACGGTAAGGGCCAGGTTTGAGGCCAGGGCGTAGGTGGCTTCCAGCGACACCCGCAAGATCTCGTAGTCTAGATCGGAGTACGTGGGTGTATTTGCGAAATCATAGTCGCTATGGGCCAGTTCGGTACTGACTTCTTCGGTCGTCGCCGGCATTGTCACATCGTCGTATGCCGCTGTCGACATGTTCACCACGGCTGTTCCATGAATGTTCAGCTTGGGCGTGGCCTGAACACTGCCAGACAAGTACAGGGACTGTGATTTGCTGGTGTAATCCGACATGGTGTTAAGTGTGCCATAATGCTTGGCGGTCGTAACATCACTCACGGTGGTGTCTAAGTCTAGATGACCCGCTCAGCCATCGTAGAGCGCAATTGCCACCGGACCCCGCGATTGACGGTAGTCATAGGTGGCACCGGCTGTGAGAGTAACTTTGGGGCTGGGGTTAACGCTCAGGCTGAAATGAGGCTGCATGGCAAACATCTTGACATCGAGTGAGTCGAGATCGCCGTTCTTGTCATACGAACCCTTGATGCCGAAATTGAAGCTGTATTTCGCCTGAGGGCGGTAACTGAAGCGGGCATCAAAAATGTGCTCATCGGTTGGAACCGTCGTAATCGTCTGGTAACGCAGTTCCTCGCGCTGGTGATAGAAGATGAAATTATCTCCATCCGGCGGCAAGAGGCCCAGGGTACCATTGCCCCGGGCTTCGAAGAGCCCTTCCAGATTGGCAAAGGGATTGGACGTCTTCTGGAAACGATACTTGATCGCGGCCGAGAACTTCAAGCCCCGGTAGTAACGTAGTTTGGCCTGTCCCGCGAATCGGCTGCTGGCCAGACCATCGTCCACGGTGGGGTAGTTGGTGCGATCGGTGCGTTTGAACTCACCCAGCACCGACAATACGGTCCGGGTACCCATGCGTTTGATCAGCTCGGCCGAGATCAGTCCTTCGGTCCGATCCAGCGACGAGTACCGAGTGTAGTCGAAATCCACCGTGGTTCCTGGGCGTCCGTCACGGAAGAGCGGCAGATCGATCTCAGCGTCGTCGGAGGAGACTTTTGAGCCGTTCACGATGGCGATCAAGCGGGTGCGGTTATTCAGGGCCACTGTGTACTTGAATGCGCCCCCGAAGAGATCGGTGGCCAGATCAGCATGTTTGTTCTTGGTTCGGCTGTAGGTCAGGGAGCTGGCAAAACGGCCTTTGCCAAGATCACCCTTCAGGCGGAACTTGTGGGCCATCTTCTCAATTTCGGGCTGCAGATTTACAGCCGCGTCGGTATTGTCCCAAACCTGGCGGCTCGAGAACTCCGCTCCGGAGCCACCGTTGACCGGGTGCTTGGCCTCATCGTAGGAAGCCGCCATTTCAGGGGCATCGGATCTGAAGTGGCGGTAACCAAACTGGTATCCGACGTCGAGATTTCCGGCTTCTGCTTCGATTCCGGCTTCAATTACGTTGGTCGTGCGATCCACCTTGGCAACCCGGGAAACCGAGTGGCAACTTAGACAGTGCGAGGTGGAAAGCTGCTGCTCTGAGCCCCCTTCCACGATTGCGCGATGAGCTGCCAACAGACGCACATTGTGGCTGCGGGACAAGAGTACTTCGACCTTGCTGATGATCTCGTCGCGATTGATATGATAATCGTGACCGACATCGGTAAGCTCATGGGTGACGATCTTGCCACCAGCTGCTTCGCGAGTCTCGAGATTCTCCAGCAGGTCCTGCTGCAGCTGACGCGTGAAGGCTCGATACTGGAAACTGGCCTTGAAGACGTCGCTGGCGGTTGTGTGCATCCGAGCGTTGGCGTTCTGAGCGTCGGCAAAGTCAGCCTTGAAGCCGAAGATGCCATTGTCGCTAACCGAAAGATAATCGAATCCAAGTTCAGGGAAGGCCCCATCTTTGTTGTCGCCGAATTCGTAGATCTTTTTGGAGTAGTCTTCGAATTGATAGTAGCTGCTGCCGATCCAGAGCGAAGTCGTTTCGGTCTTGTCGCCGGTGTCAGCGATAGCCGAAATGCTCGCCAGTAGTAGAAGGGCAGTCAGAACAATAGATAGTATTTGTTTCATGACAAACTCCTTTCACTACCTGGTAAGGGCGTTGCCGCCCGATGAGATTGTCTGTGATGGCAGATCGGTGCCGTGCATCGCCGTATGACACTGGGTGCACTTGGTTAGCATAGCGATCTTCCAGCCTTCCGGAGTCGATTCGCCGGCGCGCTCGGGCGTCTGCGGTGTGCCGAATGATCCATCCCAGCCCTCGATGGCGGCGTGGAAATGCATCGGATGGCAATTCAGACAGAGGGCTGGCTCGGCCTGGACCAGAAGATTGTCAGCCACTGATCCATGGGGGACGTGACAGATCTTGCAGTCTTCGGTGGCCGGAGCATGTTCGTATACGAACGGACCTTCCTTGGCAGCGTGGCAACTATAGCACAATTCGTTACCGGAGCCATCCATAACCAGGGTAGGCGTCTCGCCATGGGCGCCGTGGCAGTCTTGACAAGAGAGTTTTCCCTCACCAATCGGATGATGCGAGGGCATATGGGCCGCCGCGCGCACATCACTATGGCAGGTGTAACACAGGTCCGGCGGCTCAGCCTTGAACGAGTGTCCCGCCTCGCCATGGACGACATGGCAGCTGGCGCAGCCAACTCCGGCCGCGTTATGACTGGAAAAGGCCCAGTCATCAAACTGGTGGCCGCTGTGGCAAGTCAGGCAAAGGACCTGAGTGTCGAATTGATCCTGTCCGGCCGGATTGATGATCGCGTCTGGATCACCTTCGGTCTCGACGTGGGCATTGCCGGCCCCGTGGCAGCTCTCGCAGCTGTTGTCAGCCAGGGTGGGGTGTCCGCTCAGGTAGACGCCATGGGGAGTCTTGGCGAACGAGTCTTCCATGTCGTCGTGGCACGACATACAGACATCGTTGGGAATATCGGCCTGCGCCGCCGATGCCACAAGAAGCAGCCCGACGATCAGTACCACCCACCCACCGTGCGGCCCGCCTCGCGAGCGATTCTGATTGTAGTGTGTCATAACACCTCTCTTTTGTTAGTTATTCCTCACTAACGGTATATTCCAAAGCGTTTATTGTCTCATGCCGTGCATTATTGACTAGTTGGCTCAGCCGCGACCGGCTTGCTCTTTGAGCAAACCACCCACGAAGATTGGGATGTTATTGGCGATTAGTTCCGGGGCTGAGCACGTTCTTCCTTGAAAGTTGCTCCACAAGATGGTGCAGGCGGCACAGTCGAAAACCATTCCCACGAAGCACCGGGCTGTGATTTCATTGTCCTTTTTGCGGATGATCCCTCGCTTGCGAAGGAGATCGAGCCGTTTCACGAGAAACTTCACATAAGGGCGTCGGATGGAGCGATAGACCTGACCCGCTTTTTTGTGCCGTCCGAGTGTGGAATAGAGAAGCAGACGATAGGGCTCACGGTGGGTGTTGAAGAAGGTCAGGATATGCTCGGCGATGCTATTGAGCAGGACGCCCAGGTCGGTTTCCTTATCCAGCCTGTCGAAAAGCTCCTGGTGGCTCAGATTGACGCTCAGGGTGTCCAGTACCGCATCATAGATCGCCTCTTTTGATTCGTAGTGACGATAAAGCGCGGGCTCCGTTATCTCACATTCGGCGGCGAGGTCTTTGACGCGGACCTTGTCATAACCGAGGCTACTGAACAGACGAGTCGCCTTGGCGATGATCTGTGCTTTCCGGTTCTTTACGCGACTGGCCATACTTCTCCAACAACAAGTTAACGCTAACTAACTAATGAACTTGCGGGGCAAAATCAATAGTAAAGTTTCGATAACATTTTGATTTATTGTGACGTTCTTCACGAAAGTAGCGGCAAATGGTTGTCTGAACCCATGATGGACGCCACCAGTGGTTGGTCCGAAATCCAAGATAATGGCCGCAATGAACTACTTCTCCGGTATGAATAGCCAGCGCCGTGTCACCGAAAATGCCCCAAAATACCCCAGGGCACCGTTGCTCAAGTTGGTGATGGGATTATCGGGGATCCAGTTTGGCTCGTGGTTGTCGTCGGTGGCAACCACCGAAGCCAGCATCTCAAAATACTCATACATGACCTTGTCCATGCTTATGAGCTTGATGTCTAACGTATCCCCAGCCTCGAAGCCGTAAGCGTCGAACTCTACTCGGTTGCCATCGCTCCACCGGCCGTCATGCAGAAAGTAGTCCTCGACCATCTCGCCGTTCTGCTCAATTGTCATACGGACGAAGTCGTCGTATCCCTCACGGTCGGTGAAGCTGCAGAACACCTTATATCCCTCCTCGTCGAAGGCGCCAGCCTCTACGTAGTTGTAGTACAGTTGATCTATCCACGTCATGTAGCGTATTGTTGACGAGGCTGTGTAGGTTCTGCCATCGATTTCTACATCCAAAGTGTAAGTCCGTCCGAGACGTGGATAGATTGCCAACGGTACTGAATAGTCCGCCAGGTACAACCCGGGTTCCGTTTCCAGAAGTGTTATAGAGCTACCGGTGGTGTCGGAAATAGTTACGATAGCATCGGATACAGTTGGGAATGAGCTGGGATCATAAAAATCGCCGGTCCTGCTGATTTTTACGCTGAAGGGCTCGGTCCCGGTCAAGTATTCGCTATAGTTCACCTTACCCTCAATCACGATACGTGGCTCAACGGTGTTGAGGTCGACATTGATCACATCCTCACACGATACCGAAAAGAGCGCTATCGCGGAGGAAAGCACAAGCAGCGAAGCTCTCGCATGCTGAAAGAGCCTGCTCCACATGCTACGCAGCCATGTCGTTGTCGGTCGTCTGCTCACTAAATCACCACTTGAAATTGTAGGTTATGGAAGGGAAGAATGAGAACAACGACAGCCTGACCGCCTCAGTCCTGGTCGGATCATCCTCGTTCTTGCGGAAGTTGATGGCGTACGCATTTCTCCGTCCGTAAGCGTTGTAGAGGGAGAAATTCCAGCTGGATCGTTGCTTCTTGTACGTGAAGGCTACATCCAGCCGGTGATAGGCTGGCATTCGGGACGCGTTGCGATCCGAGTATAGGTTTACGGTGTGGTCATCGACTTCATATTTTCCGCTGGGGAAAGTAACCGCGTTGCCGGTGGAGTAGACCCACGTCGCTGCGATCGTCCACTTGCTGCTGACATCGTATAGACCGACGACCGAGATGTCATGTGTTCGGTCCTGTCGGGCCGGGAAGGCGGTGCCGTCGTTGATCTCATCAAACTGTCGCATGGTCTTCGATAGAGTATAGCTCAGCCAGCCGTTGAGCTTGCCGAATTTCCTCTCGACCATGAACTCCGCCCCGTAGGACCATCCTCGGCCGAAGACCAGCTCGGCCTCGACGTACGGATTCAGGAATATGTCGGCTCCGCCCCGGTAGGCAATCTGATTCCGGAAGTCCTTGTAGTAGACTTCAAAGGATGTTTCGTAGCCGTTGTCATCGAAATTGCGAAAGTAGCCCAGCGACACTTGATCGGCGGTACCGGGCTGGACGATATTGGTACTGGGAAGCCAGTTGTCGAAGGGGGTGGTGGAGGTGGAGGCGGAGAGAAGATGGAGGTACTGTCTGTTGCGGGCATACGAGAATTTTGCAGAGCTATGATCATTGAGCACATAGTTGACTGCCAGTCGGGGTTCCAGACCTCCGTAGTACTTGATTAGCTCGCGGCTCTCGTACTCGGTTGAGTCTGTCGGAAAACCGGCGTCGTCGAAGTCGTACACCATATCGGGGCCGTAGATGCCAAAACCGGAATGGCGTAAGCCGTAGTTCACCGTGAGGAGGGGGCTCAGTTCGTATTCATGATTGATATACAAGGCGGTCTCAAGAGCTCTCTTCGTGCGAAGTTCCAGCTCATTCACGAACTTCTCTTGCTTGGCGGATATCCTCCCGGGATGAAACGTGTGATAGGTGGTGTTCAGACCAAACTTCAAAGTATGCCGGGGAGTGATGAAATACTGAAAGTCCTCCTTGAGATTGACGTCCACGATGGACGAACTGATGTCAATCAACTCACCGGAGTAGGTTATTCCGATAAGGTAGTCGTAGGTACTGTAAATCAGCGACGAGTTCAGGAAGAGCTGGTCGCCGAAGATATGATTCCACCTCAAAGTGGCGGTCTTGTTTCCCCAGTCAACTCCGAACTCATCGGTGTAGGCAAAAACGTCCCGGCCAAAGTACCCCGATAGAAAAACGCGGTCATTGTTGCCAAGGCGGTAGTTGGTCTTTAGGTTCAGGTCGTAGAAGTACATGGTGGAGTTCTTGATATCGTCGTCACTGGAGAGCTTCATAAAGAGATCGAAGTAGGTTCGACGCCCTGATACCATGAACGATCCCCGGTCTTTCACTATCGGTGACTGTAGAGTGAAGCGCGAAGATATCAGACCTATGCCGCCGACGGCCGAGAGTTCCTTGATATTGCCTTCCTTCATTTTCAGGTCAAGCACCGATGAGAGCCGGCCCCCGTACTCGGATGACGCTGTCCCCTTGATGAGTTTCACATCCTTGATGGCGTCGGAGTTGAAGACCGAAAAGAAACCCAGCAGGTGGGACGTGTTATAAACCACCGCTTCATCGAGCAGGACAAGATTTTGATCCGCTCCGCCTCCCCGAACACTAAACCCGGCCTCTCCTTCCCGACCTGGATTCACACCCGGCTTGAGTTGGATGGTTTTCATGATGTCTTGTTCGCCGAATATGACAGGCATGTCCCTGACCTTGTCCAGACGCAGTTCGAGGGACCCCATATCGACTTTGCGCAGGTTTTCATCGGCGGCCCTGGCGGTGACGCTGGTGGGATCGAGAAGAATCGGTTTTACGGACAGCTCGATGTTCCTGGTGATGCTCTCCGTCAATGACACCCCTGTCTCTTTGGTATCGTAGCCCATCATGCTGCATCTGATGGTATAGTCACCGGCCGGAATGGTGAGGGAGTAGAAGCCGTAGAGGTTGGCACTTGTTCCCGTCTTCAGCTGATTGACATGAACGCTGGCCCCGATGAGTTCTTCCCCCGAGGACGCGTCCCTGACATGACCGCTGATAGTGAACTTCTCTTGACCTGAGGCAACGCCAGACAGGAGAATCAGAATCGCGAGTAGCGCGAAGTCTCTCATCATCTGTCACCTCCAGTCAAAGCGAACAAGGGAGTTTCGAACAGGTATGCGACGACGGTCTATTCTCGTATCCCGGTTGTGCCTGTTGCCGCTGTTTTTCGATCTGGAGGGTTCGCATCTTCATGTCTCTCCAGTCCTACGTAATGGCCAACTAAACGATTTACGGGCAGATAGTCAACCCCAATGCGGATCAGCCTACCGGCGTACGGATCTGGTCAGTTGGGGGGGGCGTAGCTCATGCGCGGGAAACGGTGGGGGCACAAAAAAAGCGGGGCCGATTAGAATCAGCCCCGCTGTCGTGGTTAGTTAGCTTAGTTGGACTCATTTCCGCGAGCTCGGTGGGCCGCGCCGTCATAAGGATTCAACTTACCGGACTGCGGTCCTTCCAGAACCTCGAACGATATGGTCGCCGAACTACCGTACGAGATCTGGGGCGAGCCGCCGGAAATGCCGGCATCCTGGCCGTAGATGATCACGTTGATACAGGCCGTACCGATGTCTGAGCCGAGCGGATTGCCACCGTCATCCAAGCAGGTAACCGTCACAGTATGGGTCCCGGGCTCCAGTTCACGATTGAAAGTGTTCGTGGATCCCTTGGGAGTCACACCGACATAGGCGCCATCAATCGAGACGCTGAAGATGTCGTCCGCAGCTGTGCCACAGTCATTCACCACTACCTGGACGTTCTTGGTGCAACAGCCGGCGTCGCACTCGTCGATCTCGCCATCGCGATCGTTGTCGATACCGTCACCACATACTTCCGCACGGGATTGTCCGTCGATGTCATCGGCATCGGTGTCGTCCTGAGCCTCGTCATCAGAGTCGGTATCGGACTTGTCCTTATCGCACTTGTACACGCCGTACTGGGCCAGCAATCCGGCGTAGCGGGATTGGATTGTGGTTTCCCTGTCGGCAACCCGCGCAAAGTCACCGTTCACGCCTGCTATCAGAGTGGCGTCGTCGCCAGTCGCCGCAGCCGTCAGTCGAGCGTAAGTGCCGTAGAGACCATTGAGGCGGCTGGTGTACGCCTGCTTGGCAGACCCAGCCTGGGAGAGAGCGTATGACACTTCGGAACTCTCGCAGGAGGCTTCCTTCAGCTCCCGAAGTCGCTGCAGGAAGAAATCGGCATTGGCGTCGAAGTCCGCCGCGAGGCCGTCCAGTTCGAGCACTACCAGATCGAACTCGGTCTTGAGAGCCAGAACATTGGTGAGCGTGTCGAGATCGTTCTCCAGATCGTCGATTAGTGAATCGAGGTCGTCATCGTCGAATTCATCCGACAGTTTGATCGATATTCCGCCCAACGTTTCCGAGGTAGGCATAATCGTCGCGCTGCCGCCGATAACATTGCCTTCGTCATCAGATGCGCTGGCGCTGATGGTGATCGTTTCACCAGCGTTGTATTCGATCGGTCCCAGACTGAAACTGCCACCGCCGCCGGTCATATCAGAAGCGCCACCGCCCGAGACGCTGGCACCGCTGACTCCGCTGCCCTTGGCGTCGATGACTGAGCCGGACAGGGTGACCAAGCTGGGGCCATCCTTTTTGAGAGTGATAGTCATGCCGCCGATGTCGGTATTGGTACCGTCGAAGGTCGCTGTGACCGGGCCACCCGCAAACTTGTCGGTGCCGTCGGTGAAAGTAGCGCTTACTGACTTGGAACCGTCCTTAGCCATCTCAATTGGTCCCAGCGAAAACGATCCGCCGCCACCGCTGGTAGTCGAGGATGCTCCGGCGGTTACAGTCGCACCGGCAACGCCGTCGCCCTTGTCGTCTTGGACGGTACCGCTGATAGTCACCTCAAAGTGCTCTTCCATAGTCAGGTCGAGCGTAATCGTCGGTGCTGTAGCCGTGGCTTCCTTGGGCGTGCAGGTGGCGCTACCACTGACAGCAGTGCCGTCAACGGTTATAGAAGCAGAAATGGAGACCGGCTTGCCCAGTGTGACGGTCATCGGTGTCAACGTGTACTGGCCAGCACCATCGGTTGTGGCGGTGGCTCCTCCGGCCGCACTGATCGAAACCCCCGGGACTGGTTTTCCACCCTGGCCTTGTACCCGGCCACTGATCGTTACCTCCAGGTCGCTTTCGACCTGGATTACCAGGGTCACGCCCGCGATGGTTGTGTTTTTGCCATCGAAGGTCACTGTCACAGGGGTGCCGCCAAAACTGTTGGTGCCATCGGAGTAGGTAGCGTTGACAGTGACGGAGGAGTCTTTGAACATCGTCAATGGTCCGACACTGAAGCTGCCGCTGGCCCCGGTCGCAGATGATGCTGATCCGGCCGTGACCGTGGTGCTGCCCAGGCCGACGCCGTTGACATCGTTCACCTTGCCCGAAATGGTCACCTGTTGAGCGGTTTCCGCATCAAGCTTCAAGGTCACGGAGCTGGGCGATTTACCCTGGTAGGTCGCGGCAACCGAACTTCCGTGAATCTTCTCACCGTCCACGGCCTGAACCACCGGAGTAAAAGTCACGGTGAAGGCGTTGTCCTCCCAGTCCGCCGGGACTTTGATGGGACCAACTTCGACCGTTCCGCCGGCGCCCGTGGCGACATCACCAATGCTTCCGCTTCCGGAGACTGTTGCTCCCGGGAGGTTCTTGCCATCGCCATCAAGAACAGTGACATTGATCATCCACTCCGGACCGTCCTGCTCTTCAAGCGAGAGTTTGGACATGGTTATATCAACACCACCCTCGCTCTTACCGGTCACCGTGAAGGTCGTCGATCCCCCAACGGTTTTCAGTGTGGCTTTGACCGTAACTGTCACACCCTTCTGAGACTGGATTGTCATGGAATAAGTACCGCCGCCGCCGGTGGTGGTGCTACCGCCCGATTCGCCGTCCGGTCCGGAGGCAGTTACGGTGGCCCCTACGGCCGGCTCGGTCGGATCATCATCTCCCTTTTTCATCTGTACGGTTCCGGTGATGACCACCGTCATGGCCTCGCCTCTCAGAGTGTAATTCTGAGGCCTTGTGACGCGATAAGGCAGGCGTCCGCTCTGTTCGACCGGGGCGAAGTCGTCTTTGGTGACCCTGGCATCGACAGCATCGTTGACTTTGCCTTCCATCAGGATTTCGTAACGACCGTCGGAATCGGTGTTTTCAGAATAGGTTTGTCCAGCAACCTTCAGCTCAACTTTGGCACCGTCGGAGGCAACCGTTCCTGAGCCCTGTTCCTCGTACACCGTACCGGCCAGGATCAAGTGTTTGTCGTATTCTTCCCAGATGTCGGTAATCTTGCTGTTGTGCTTTTCATCGAGAATATAGTTGGCGACAAAGGTCTCTTCATCCAGACGGCCATAGAAAGCAGCATCATCGGTTAGATTTAGTTTTTCGATAATCAACCAGCCTGGATCGGACTTGAAGCGCCAGCCGGAAAAAGCTTTGTAGTATTCGCGGGCCCGAGTCTCGACCTCTGGTTTGAGTGAGTTGGAGCGACTGGCCAGCCAATCTACGTCCAGGGCCCGTCGCTCAAGAAGTAACTCGTGCCAGCGATAAACCTTATCGGTCGTGCCGAGAGGCGAAAAATAGCCGCGTCGGTTGTCAACATCGAAAAGGAAATACGAGCCGTTTCCCTCGTAGGCTTCTCCCCGTTGCATCCTGGGGAAGGCACCAACGGCGAAGTAAGTGAGGCAGTCCTCACCCTTCTTCGACTCGGCTTTGAAGGCAGCCTGCTGATCTTGCTTGTAGCCGCCCTGGCCGCACAGCGAGCCTTGGCGAAAATCTTCAATCTTCTTCCCGAGGCGATCAAGAGCGTTAGCGAAATCGCCCGCTACTTCACCGTAGGCCTTGATCCAAGGCCCCAGGATCTGGCCCACCAGCGGGATCTTTTCCATTTTGCCGGCGCCATCCTTGAGCAGATCACCGATCAAGCGAAGACCGTAGGTGGGGTTGTCTTTGGCGTTGTCCGGATCGAACTTCTTGGTGAACTGCCAGACGTTTTCGACTTTGCCGGCCACTTCATCGGCAAACTTGAGTTTTTCAGCAGCGAACTTCAGCTTGTCCTTGATGCCGTTCTTGTCCATAGTATTGAACATCTCGCGCAACTGGCTGAGCTTCTCCTTGGCGGCATCGGTCTGGTCATCGGAGAGCTTGAAGAGCTTCTTGGCCAGCGCGATACCTTGTTCGGGGTTCTGGGAGAAGACGGCGTCTTCGTACTCCTGGTACTTCTTGCCAAATTCTTCGAACTTGGCTTTGCTCTGCTGCATTGTGTTGCGGACCGCCTGCCATTCTTCTTCGGTCTGCTCCATGGCCTCGTGGAAATCGTCGGCCGTGGCTACGCCCGCCAGAGCTAGAAGGGCGACCAATCCTAACAGAATCATCTTTGATATTTTTCTCATAGCTATACTCTCTTCACCTTTGGCCTAACGCCGAACATCGAATAAATATCGAGCCTGCACACCGATCTCGAAGCGGTCGAGATCAGTCACGGATTTTTCGTTCATCTTGGTACTCTGGAGTCGCATGAACCCTTCGACTTTCCAGTCCGGTGCGACCGGGTAGGTCACGCGGCCATTGACCTTGATATAATTGGTGGTAGACACCGGGTCGGCGTTGTATCTCGCCAGCATGCTGTACGAGGCGTCACCTCGCCAGCTGACTCCCGAAGAAGTGTTACCGGCCAGAACGACCTCAATCCCGACCCTGGCAAAGTTGCGCGGGTTCTTCAAGTTGTAGTCAGTGTCGGTCTCTTTGTTCGATTTGTCCTCGCCGTTGGGGTCGATATAGAATTTCGCGCCCACGAGAGGACCAATAGTCAGCATGCGATACCAACCGGAACTGGTCTTCAGCCAACCCATAGTGTACAGCATATCAAGCGTGTGCGGTTCGGCATAAGCCTCCAGCGATACCGTGTCGGTAGTACCTGGCGCGACCGTCCTGCCAACTTCGTACGATGTCTCCACGTAGAAGCGGGCGGCAAGGTTCAGTCGGGAGTAGACTCCGGAACCCATCGGCCGGCTATTTCGACTAAGGCTGACCTGGGCAAAATCGAACTGGGTCGAGTCCTTGTGCATGCGATAAACAGCATCTATCTGACGGGTCGTGGATCTCTTGGCCATCTCCGAAGTGTGATGCTTGAACTTGAAGTCGTAGAAATTGCCATCATCGATGTTCGGGAACTGATATAGCATTATCGCCGGGCCGTAACGGACGTTCTTGGGGCCGTTCTGCTTGGACATATCAAAGTGCGCCTTGATACGGGTATTGTCCAGCGAGCTGTTGGATTCGTCGGGATGCGAGATCTGCTGGAAGGAAAGGCCGGCTTCCTTCCCACCGTTGTCGAGTTTCAATATAACTCTCGGATTAAGCTCAGTGTGATCCGGCATTAAGGACAGATCGTCGTTGTTCTTCATCATGTACTTTAGATTGAACCCCAGAGAGCCGTCCGAAAGCGGCAGAAAGGCATGGCCTAACAGGGTAGCGGTTGAGTAGTCGAAAGAATCGTTCTCTGAGTAATTGCGACTCTCAGTTTGCAGTTCTCCTCCAAAACGACGGCCACCAGATTGGAGGGCAGCCTTAGCAAAGAGGCCAGTCGTGGAGAAGTCCTGGTTCTTGTCGTTCATGTCGGTGAACTTGGAGAGTTTCAGGCCGGCGGTGGCGGTGAGATCATCTGAGATCTGTTGCACGCCAGCCACGCCGAAATTCAGGGTAGCTATTTCGCGACGCTCGATCCGAGCCTGGCGGTCGAGATTGAAAAGCACATTTGTTCGCTCAGCCGGGATAAACCGACCCTTAACACCAAACGAAATGTCCGACGTGGAAGCTTTGTACGATGGAATGGCATTGGGCCGTTTGTAAGTGCCGTTTCCGAGGGCGGCCGTGGCCTCACCGGTAATCGAGAAGCGATCGCCGACTCCCGGAGAGACGACTGCCATGGGACCGCTGGCGGGCCGTCCGAAATCGTTGACTGTGCGATCAAAGTACTTCTTCACGGCCCGGCTGTACTTGCCCATGTCGGTATTGACGCGGGCGATAGCTGGCTTCAGGGCTGTCGCAGCCGGATGGTTGGCACTAGCCCTGGCTAGATCTCTCTGGAGTGCTTGCAGGCCCTTGATCACCTCATCATTGGTACCGTCAAAGATCCCCTTGATCTTCTCGATCCGGCCTAACTTCTGCTGAACATCGCCCTTGCTGGCCGCCAGAGCGATGCCGTCGCCGGAGCGATGCTCCTTGTCGATCTGCTTGATTTGCTTCAGGATTGACAGCGCCAGGCCGCGAGCCCGGGTAGCTTGCTCATCGAGATCGTCAAATTTGTCCTGGAGGTTGCCGCCAGCGCCGACCGAGCTTACGCTCAGGGCCATTATCGCCAGAAACAACACCGGCCAAAATCCAACCCCCTTCTTCCACATTACCATTTTAGTCATGCTTCCGCTCTCTGATCTTGGTTGTCCATCTGTTCTTGTCATATCCATAGTATCGGTGCATCTGTCCCGAACATAGTAACCCGCTCGGGACAGCAGATATAGCGACATAGTGGTACAATCGTCCGATGTTTGACAAGGAAAAAAAGGCCCACACACGGTGTGGGTAGATTCAGAACAGGTAAGGGGGCACCAGGAGAAAGCCACACTGTGTGTGTGTCGGTCAATCCCGCGCACGCGGGAATCCATTGACGCCGTGTTGACCGGCCTTTGTCGAGCAAATGGACCCCTGCTTTCGCAGGGGAGACGTACGGCCGGGGCTGCTGAACACCAACGGATCCCACAGCAAGCTCTGGAGCACCGGCGTCGGGCTAATCTAATTCTGTACCCCACCCGGGCACGGGTGGGCCACCGGCCGGCCGGGGCTTCCTATCGACGACCCTACGGTCGGTTGCACGCTGGCGTTTGTCCATCATCCCAACACGGCGAGCAGGGAGCCGAGGCGAACATACACCCGATCATCGCGATCAGGTCGGAGATGTCTGGTTGGTCCTTGCCATCGCAGTTAAAATCAGCCTCGGGGAAGATGGCGTAGTCGGGGTGGCAATTGGCGCCCTCATTACACATTGATTCACATGATCCGTTCTGGAACATGAAGCTAACCAAGTATATCAAGTCGGCAATGTCAGGAGACCCTGTTCCTGGATCGCCGTCCACACCGCTGTGGTTGATATCACCCACGTAGCGGCAGCACGCTACGCACACATCACCGACACCGTCACCGTCCAAATCCTCTTGATCCGGATTGTAGA
>CAZHDS010000003.1:7909-42832 GCA_964531495.1 uncultured Ignavibacteriales bacterium | reverse complement strand
ATTTTCGTCCTGAAGCTGGGTTCGCATCACGCGGACCCGGCTTTTTTGTGCCCTTTCCCTCCCTCAAGTAGAAACGAAACTTGACGGCAGAAAATCGCGCGCTGGCGATCGTAGCGTTTCTCGGTTATTGGCGATCCGAGAGACGGTGCCGTACGATCTCGCCATCGACCATGTAAATCACATCCTCGGCGATATTGGTGGCGTGGTCGCCGATCCGTTCGAGATTGCGAGCAATCGACAAGTGACTGATTAGGGCGGAGGCATGCTCGGGGCATGACTTGAGCTGTTCTTCGACGGAACTTATGGCGATACAGTTGAGATCGTCAAGTTCATCGTCATCGCTGCAAACCTCATAGGCTAGCTGCGAATCAAGATCCACCAAACTGTCGGCGCTCTTATGGACCATTTTCTTGGTACATTCCAGCATCTTGGGCAGATCGAAAGGTACCGGTACCAACGGCAGCTTTGCCAGCCGCATTGCCTCCTCGGCAATATTCGTACCCAGGTCAGCAATCCGCTCAAGGTCATTGTTGATCTTCAGGGCTGCGACGATGAAACGCAGGTCGATGGCAACGGGTTGGTAGAGAGCCAAAACTTTGAGAAAATCCTCCTCCATCTCAACCTCAAGTTGATCGATCTTCTCGTCGTTCAAGATGACATCATGCGCTTGTTTGGCATCCAGATTTTCAACGGCTCTCACGGCGGCGAGCAGACTCTCTTCAACCAGGGCCGTGAGATGCAAGAACTTTCGCTTGAGGCGGTCTATTTCGTTTTGAAAATGTTTCGTCACTAGAACCTCTCTCAACCGAACCGACCGGTGATGTAGTCTTCGGTTTTCTTCTTTGCGGGTTTTGTGAAAAGGCCCTTGGTCGGGCCGCATTCGATCAATCTGCCTTCAAAGAAGAAGGCGGTGGTATCTGATACTCGAGCTGCCTGTTGCATGTTGTGAGTTACTATAACAATCGTGTAGTCCTTCTTGAGGACACCGATCAGATCCTCGATCTTTGCGGTTGAGAGCGGGTCGAGAGCTGAAGCGGGCTCATCCATAAGGACGACTTCCGGACGAATGGCCAGGGCCCGGGCGATACAGAGTCGTTGCTGCTGACCACCGGAGAGGGCCAGGGCTGAATGGTCGAGCTTGTCCTTCACCTCGTCCCACAAGAAGGCGCTCTTCAGAGCATCCTCAACAACCTCCGCGATCAGGTGCTTGTCTTTGATACCGTTGACACGGAGGCCATAGGCCACATTTTCGGAAATGGACTTCGGAAATGGATTGGACGACTGAAAGATCATGCCGACCCGCATGCGAAGGGTGGCCACATCATCGACACTGGCATAGATATCCTGGTCGTCAAGCTTGACCGAGCCGGTCAGACGCGTTCCTGGAATAGTGTCGTTCATCCGGTTCAGAGTACGCAGGAAAGTTGACTTCCCACATCCGGACGGTCCGATCAGGGCGAACACCTCATTGCGGTCGACCTCCAGCGATATGTCATAGAGAGCCTGCTGATCACCATAGTAAAACTCGAGATGCTCCGCCGTGATTTTCGCCCGGCTGGATCCTTCTCGGGTGGCACTCTTTGCAGTTGGAGACTGCTCAGATCTGAGTAGATGCGATCTGTCGGTATCGGACATTTCTGTCTCCATCCTCTCGTTAGCAGACTTGGGACCGGAAACCTGGCTAAGCATTGTTCTTCCTTGTCCTCAACTTAGATCTAAGTGAAATCGCCAGGAAATTCAAGACGAATGTCAAGATTAGCAGCACCAAAACTGTGCCATACAAGATCGGTTTCGTCTTGTCGATATCGGGCGACTGAGTGGCCATCACATAGATGTGATAGCCTAGCTCCATGAATTGGTCGTTCAACTTGTGTGGTATGAAGGGCAGATAGTAGGCGGCACCGGTGAATAAAATCGGAGCCACCTCGCCCGCACCGCGGTTCACCGCCAGGATCGCACCGGTCAGGATGCCCGGCATCGCCTGCGGCAGGAGAACTCGGCGGATAGTCTGCATGCGGGTGGCACCAAGAGCATAGCTGGCCTCTTTGAGTACTCGCGGAACGGTCCGGAGAGCTTCCTCGGTCGAGACGATCACTACCGGCAAGGTTAGCACCGCCAGCGTCAACGAGGCCCAGATTATGGCCGGCTGACCCCATACGGGTCGGCCATCATTGGAGAACAGGTGGTCCAACCCGCCGCCGACGAATCCGATGAAGAACCCCAGGCCAAACAGACCGAAGACAATCGAAGGTACGCCAGCCAGGTTGTTCACCGCCAGCCGAATGATTCTTGTGGACCAGGAGTCGGGCCGAGTGAACTCCTGGAGATAGATCGCGGTCATCACACCGACCGGGACAACGCAGATCGTCATAAGTATGACCAGGAATACCGTGCCGATGATGGCCGGAAAGATGCCGCCCGACTCCATGCCGTTTTGTGGCGGCTGGCTTATGAATTCCCAGCTTAAGGTCCCAATGCCACCGAGGATGATGTTGCCGAGAATCACGACCAGCATAGCAATGACAGTCAGTGAGGCAGCCATCGTAAGGGCTTTCGGGACCAATCCGCTTGTCTTGGGTTGAAACGACAACGCCGGAGGGGCTGCTGAGAGTTCTCTCATAGCACTTTCCCCTGCATCCGTTCCTTGAGGCGCGACAACAACAGGTCGCCACTGAGATTAATGACAAACGTAAAAATGAACAACAGCGTCCCCAGGAAGAACAGTACATTGTAGTGGGTACTGCCAAAGACCACTTCGCCCATTTCGGCCGCCACAGTAGCAGATATGGTGCGCACTGAGTCAAAAGCACTGGCTGACACCAGGGCAGCATTGCCAGAAGCCATGAGCACAATCATGGTCTCTCCGATGGCTCGTCCAAACCCAAGAACCGCGCCAGCGGCGATTCCGGGCAGCGCAGCTGGTAGTACGACAGTCAGGGACACCTGCCAGCGATTGGCGCCCAAGGCAAGGGCAGCTTCGCGCAGGCGTTTCGGAACTGAGGTCATGGCGTCCTCAGCGACCGTGAAGACAATCGGAATCACTGCCAGCCCGAGTGCGATTCCGGCATTGAAAGCATTCAGCCGATAAGTATAGCCGAACAGATCCTGCAAGGCCGTCGCCATGACCAGCAAGGCAAAGAACCCCAGCACTACCGACGGTATTCCGGAAAGGAGCTCGATAGCTGGTTTGACGATTTCTCGAAAGCGCCGGTTGGCAAACTCCGCCGAGTAAATCGCCGCCCCCACCGCCAGGGGGATGGCAAAGAGCATGGCAATCAAGGCCGCCTTGATGGTGCCAAGGAAGAGTGGCATCAACGAGAACTTCGGGATATCAGATTCCGGCTGCCAGGAGTAGCGCGAGTCGCGCCCTTCGATCCAGGTCTGCTTGAAAACCATCTTGTCGATGCTGGCCTCTTCCTGGACGAACTCGTCGTAGAGGATAGGAAGCGACTCCCTAAATACGAATACG
The DNA here is from genome assembly GCA_964531495.1 of uncultured Ignavibacteriales bacterium. Classification (GTDB taxonomy): domain Bacteria; phylum Zixibacteria; class MSB-5A5; order GN15; family FEB-12; genus DAOSXA01. Next base: position 39,363 of record CAZHDS010000003.1, on the reverse strand, counting down.
AAGATAAGCGCAATAGCAGCCACCGCCGCCAATGCGTTCAACCGCAGGAATCTTTCGCCGAAAGTCTCGAGAAAGCGTGACTTCCGCTTGAATTCAAGTTCTGGTCTCGACATGTCGCCTCAAACATGTGAGTCTCCGGCGCGTGCCGAGGCACACACCGGAGGCATTCATTGGTGACCGATGATCCGGGCAACTACTGAATCATATTCTCTATCGCACTTTCTTTGGAAAGCGGAACGTAACCGATTTCTTCGGCGATCTTCTGACCGGCCGGAGAAAGAGCCCAGTTCACCAGATCCTTCAAATCACCTTCCGGCTTGCCGTTGAAGAACCAGTATAGGTCCCGAGCAATCGGGTAAGTGCCGTCGGAAACGGTTTCCACCGACGGAAGGACCGAGGCCGTCTGGTCGTCAACCTTGACCCCTGCGAACTTCACGTCCGTCGCCCAGGCCAGGCCACCATAGCCGATGCCGTGGGCATCCTTAGAAACAGCGTTGACCACGGCTGCCGTACCCGGCAGAGTCTGAGTCCGAGCTGCAAAATCTTCCTTGTCCAGGACGTGCTCCTTGAAGAACACGTAGGTACCGGAGTTGTTCTCACGACCGTATAGAATGATTATGTGATCCGGACCGCCAACCTCTTTCCAGTTGGTGATGGCGCCGGTATAGATGCCTTTTAGCTGCGCGATGGAAAGCTCGTTGACCGGCATCTTCGTATTCATGAAGACAGCGATACCGTCGAGGGCGACCGAAATGCGGTAAGGAGTGATGCCCTTTTTCTCAGCCATGACATGTTCCTTCATCTTCATGTCACGGGAAGCTTCGCAGATATCGGTGGTGCCGTTCAGCAGAGCGGCGACGCCGGTACCGGAACCGCCGCCGGAAACCTGAATCACGGCGCCCTCATTGACTTTCATGTACTCTTCAGCCCATCGCTGGCCAAGCCGCACGAGCGTATCCGAACCCTTGATCGTGATGTTGCTGCCGGCAACCACGAAGGTGGTGGCGAGAAGGGCGAGCAACAGGGCGATTAGAATCTTCTTCATTATTCCAGTCTCCTACTTAGAGTCCGTCTTAGAATTTCAACTGCATATCGACCTCCAGGCGATTGAAGCCTGAGCCGCTGTCGAGTCCAATGGTATTGTCAAAGAACGTGACACCGAAAGCGGTGTTATCGGCGAGCATCACGCTGCCACCGATTTCATGTCCCTTGGCATCGGTGCCGCCGTTGCGAAAATCGGAATGGCTGAAGGTCCCCAGGACGGCGTCAGCCTCCAGATTACGATAGATGTACCGGAACGCCCACGAACCCGGCTTCTTGGCCTTGCCTACCTTAAGACCGGCAAGCCAGCCGGTATTCAGACTATCAGCACCGGAGTTGGTTACGTAGTCGAACATAGCCGTGACCGGGGTCTTGTTGATCTTGTGCGATACCTCGGCAAAGAGCTCGATCAACTCATAATCGTACGCGTATCTGGCGTCAATCGACTCGACATCGGTGGTATTCTCGACGAAAGTGGTGTCGTAAGCCATCGTATTGCCCATGGCCTTGCCGTCGTAAAACGGGGCATAACCCTTGGCATTGACGTAGTTGAACATGCCTGCACCGATTGCGAACGCTGGCTGGTCGTCAGCGCTCTGGAGTTTAAGTACACCCTGAAGAGCTCCCAACCAGGAATCATCGCCAGAGGACCGCTCATCGATCCAAAGACCGGAGCCGATCAGCGTAACATCCATCTTGTCCGACTTCTTGTGGTACTTGAGAACGCCGCCTTCCGGGTTCCAATCGGAGTCCCACACCAGCTCGGAGCCGCCCGGTCTGAAGAATGGGCTCTTGAATTTGCCGGCCGTGACGGAAAAACCATCGACGTACTTACACTTCATATCAAAGTAGGCAAGATCGACACCCACGGCCTTCGTTGAGAAGGCCCCGTCAAGGGTCTGGTTGGTCGAAACCGGGTTGTCACCGCCGGTGGCCAGTTGAATGCCGACTGTAGTGCGGTCGTTCACTTCACCGTAGAAGCCGAGCCGCGCCCGAAGGCGATGGCGGTGACGAGCGTCATCATTTTCGTTCTTAAGCATTTCGTGACGGTAACGAAGGTCACCCTTAACTTTCACTGTTTCCCACCAATTTCCGGCCATGGCGGTCTGGGATAGAATGGCCATCCCGATCAGAACTAACAAAGTCCGTTTCATAATTGATCTCCCAATCAATTCATGTTTGTCCCGGATGGCCTATCTCATTGGACTGAGGATATCCGCCGAGGCAGCCATCAGATTGCTTGCGAGATTAAACCGCCGCCATGTTAAGGTTGTGTTAAGACTGCGACAAGTTTCCACTAAAGGAAGCAAACCGCTGGGCAAGCAGCTACACCGTTCTGACGGTAATCAGCCTTGCTCAACAGACCCGAGATAGAAGCGGTGGTTATTCTTTTGGCAGCAGGATGGTGAAGACGGATCCTCGGCCGAGTTCGCTCGTGACTTCCACCGTGCCACCATGTACCAGCACAATGTGCTTGACGATGGCCAAGCCGAGACCTGTCCCCCCATGCTCACGGCTGCGGGCCTCATCGACTCTATAGAATCGTTCGAAAAGTCTGGGGATATGCTGCGGAGCGATGCCACGGCCTGTATCGGTGATGTGGATTCGGACGCCGGTATTGTCGTCTGCCAAAGTTACGACCACTGAGCTGCCAACCTCGGAGTGGTTGAGGGCGTTGTCGATCAGGTTAACGAGCGCTTGTCTGATCAGACTCGGGTTGATGGGAACCTTGATGGTGTCTTCGCAATGACATGTCAGTTTCACCTCGCGGCTGTCAGCCTTGGACCGGCATTCGTCGATGGCGGTCTTGATCATGTCATTCAGGGACTCAACCTGCCGCTCCACTCCACCTACCTGGCCACTTGATTCCAACCGAGAAAGGCTCAGCAAATCCTCGACAATATTATGCAGCCGATCCGCTTGGCGGGAAGCCATCTCCAGAAAGCGCCGGGCGGCCGGTGGATCATCAAAAGCACCATCCAGGACTGTTTCGACCGATCCCTTGATCGACGTGATGGGTGTCTTCAGTTCATGCGAGACATTCCCGACGAATTCTTCCCGGATGCGCTCAAGACGGCGGATCATGGTAACGTCGTTCATCACCACTACACAGCCAAGATTGGTGCCAGTGTCGTCATGCAGAGTACTGGCGGAGACGAGAATCACAGCCTCCTGGTCCCTTGTCGTGATACCAATTTCCGCCTGTCGGGTCTGGCCGGTCTTCAAGGTCTCATGAACAATCTCCTGAAGGGCTGATGATCGCACGGATTCGTGCACAGTCTGCCCGAGCATGGCATCGATGTCATCGATACCGAGGATTTTTGCGGCAGCGGCATTAAGGCCAAGCAGCCTTCGCTCCGAATCGACCGCCATGACTCCCTCGGACATACTGGATAGCACCGCCCGCTGCTCCTGACGCTGGCCATCGATGGTGGCGATCCGTTGCTTCAACTGGGCTGCCATTTCATTGAGAGCCTCAGCCAGGGAGCCGATCTCCTCGGTCGAGGCAACCGGCAGCCTGCGATTGAGATGGCCCTGAGCAAAACGTTCGGCCCCTTTCTGCAGGGTCTTCAGCGGCCGCGTGATACGAGCCGAGACGAAGTAGTTTATCAACGCCGCGAGGAGGGCGATGACCAGACCGGCCAACAGAAGGTTGTACCTCAACGTCTCTCGAGCCTGATCGACAAGAGTAACACTAACCGCTACCCGCACCACTCCCACGACCCGGCCTTCATACTCAGATCTAATCGCGATGTACATCAGGCGTTTCCTCAGGGTCGAGCTGTACCGAGTGGACACACCCCTACCGGTGACTAACGCATCGGCGATCTCCGGCCGGTCACCATGGTTCTCCATGGTAGCCGGGTCCTCTTCGCTATCCCCGACCACGACCCCATCGGTGAGGATCATGGTGATCCGGGTGCCGGACCGTTGACCAATCTCCGTGGCCAACGGCTGCAGTCGAGCACGATCATCTTCAGCCATGATTGGAGCGGCCTGCTGCTCGATGATCTGCGCTCGGGCGACAAGGTCATCTTCTGTAATCTGCAGATAGAAACGGTCCTGGAGATTGATCGCCCACCATGTGAGAGCCACCACGGCCATGACAATAATCAGAAGATAAGACGGGTAGAGTTGCCAGCGCAGACTGTATCGCTTCATATCGGCCTAGACCTTTCCTCAGCGTTTGGTGAGCTATGGCCAGTTATCACTCTTCAAATCGATATCCCACGCCCCGGATCGTAATCAGATGCTTCCCGGAAGCGCCCAGCTTCTTGCGAACACTGGCCACGTGAACATCGACCGTGCGGTCAGTCACCATAACATCTTCACCCCGGATGGCATTCACTAGTTGATAGCGGGTGAAGACCCATCCCGGCCGTGAGGCCAGCGTAAACAGGAGTTTGAACTCGGTGGGGGTTAGATTAGTCTTCTTGCCGCCAACCGTGACTTCGTATTTGGCGGTGTCGATGGCAATACCATGAATACTCACGCCGCTCGGCGTTTCTTCCGGTTGATGGCGACGTAAAACGGCCCGCAGTCGGGCCAGAACCTCGCGAGGACTGAAAGGCTTGGTGATATAGTCATCGGCGCCCAACTCCAGCCCGCTGACGATGTCAGCTTCTTCGGTGCGGGCCGAGATCATGAGAATGGGCACAAGGCGTGTGGATGGATCATCTTTGAGAGTGCGGCAGACATCAAGACCGTTGATCCCCGGGAGCATCAAGTCCAGCAGGATCAGGTCCGGGCTCTTCTGGCGGGCGGCCTCGAGCCCCTTCTCCCCGGTTGCGGCCAGGATAACCCGGTATCGTTCCCGCTCCAGATTGTATTGAAGCAGGTCGGCGATATCCTGATCGTCTTCGATTACGAGAATCTTTTCGCCAGCCATACTGTCTCCCCGATTGTCACCGCTAGGCTGATCGGCTGAGGCACTACTGTCATCACCAGGTCAGACGACAATTCCGACCAGTTCAATGTCGAACGTAACCGTTTTGCCGGCCAGTGGATGATTTACATCCAGAGTGATGAAATGTTTCTTCACGCCTACGATAGTTGCGATAGCAAGGCCGCCATCCGGTTGGGTCCATTCAAACCGCTGTCCGACGGCCTGCTCAACTTGGGGGGGACACTGGGTCTTAGGGATATCACCGACCCGGCCCGGCAGAGGATCCCCGAAAGCCTCCGTTGGCGGCAATATCACGGTCTTCTTTTCACCAACCGTCATGCCGATGACCGCTTTTTCAAAACCTGGTACGGAAGTACCATCACCTAACTTGAATTGCAATGGCCCTCGGTTCACCGTGGAATCGAAAACGGTACCGTCGTCAAGACGCCCCGTATAGTGGACTCTGACCGTATCTTCCATCTTTGCTACACTCATTTTCTTCTCCTCTTAAGGTGGCGGATGTACTTGCCGCGACCCATTACTCATCGAATATAGCTGATCGGAGGGCAGCCGCAACCGCTTTGTGTCCCCCGAGGATTGACCGGCGGAAGTGGCATAAACCGTTCAAGTGCTTGCTAAAACCGGTCGATCTGTACTATATTAGGTAGTGGAGCCGCTCTGACGGCGCCTTAATCCGAATCGGGAGTTCAAAATGTACCTACCTAACCGCCGTCTCGCGGTTTCTGTTTTCTTGTTGGCGCTCATGGCGCTGCTTGTTGTCGCTATGCCGTCGGTTCAGGCTGATCCGCCGTTGCTCGTGGTCCGCGTGCCTGATACGCTCGTCCTACCCGGAGCCCTCAACGTCCGAATTCCGGTCTACCTGACGAACTATCAGAATGTCGTGGCTGGATTCGAAATCTGGATCCAACTCGGTCACGATGGTGTCATGGAGTTCCATGAGGAGATCGATACCGCCGGCACCCTCATTTCTGGTTGGGAGGTTATCGACACCCGACATCTTACGGGCCAACCGTTCGACCTCAAAGTGGCCGCTATCGCCGACAATCCTCATTCTGGCGGCTCCACGCCCGGCATTTCGCCTCAGCAGGAGGATCTGCCCCTCTACTACCTGATCGCCGACGTTTATGATCTTCCGGATACGAACTACAATCGCTCGGTTGACATAATAGTGCAGCGGTACAATCTGGATCACTTCAATTTCTCGGATGAGGACGGCACCGCTATCGGCCTGATAACCGAGACTATCTATGACTCAACTCTTCTGCGCTGCGCGGCCTGGGACGGGGACAATTGCCTGAGCTGGTGGGAAGTACCGGTACCGCCTTACGATTCGCTGATTGTCGATACCAGTACGGTCGTACACATTGACACCAGCCGGGTCTTCGTTGATCATGGTTCGCTGCATGTCGAAGCGCCGTTTGTCTGTGGCGATATCGATGGATCGGGTGGGATTCCCGACATTTCCGACATCACTTACCTGGTGTCCTTCATGTTCCAGGAAGGACCTCCCCCGCCCAACGCAGCAACCGCTGATATTGACGGCTCTGGCGGCCCCCCGGATATTGGCGATCTGATCGAGCTTGTAACGTACATGTTCCAGGATGGTGTCGAACCAACTTGCGGCGTATGACGGACTGCTCGGGAGTCCATTCTACTACATCTCAGGTCTGGCGAAAAAAACCAATGTTGCATCTTAGAGCGGACTTCGGCATATAAGAAGCGATGGTAAACACTGTTTACATTTCTTCCCCTCCCTCCGTCCGCTGGTGTTGGGGCTGGCTGATGTTCTTGGTATTATCGGCCCAGTTCGGCTGTGGCGGCACTGATTCCAAAGACACGACCCTACCCAAAGTGGCATCCGTTTCGCCAGTCGCCAACAGCGTCGATGTTAGGGTCAATACGGAGATCTTCGTTTACTTTTCGGAGGGGATCAACACCTCGACGGTAAACTATCAGACTCTCTACATCGATGGCCTCTTCAGCGATAGCGTTTTTCCGAGTACCGCCTCGGCGCGGCTGAAACCTCTCGCTGCCCTGGCTCATGATACAGAGTATGAGGTAGTCGTGGGGGCCGCGGTCAAGGACAAGGCTGGCAATTCGATGGGCAGCGAATACCGTTGGAGTTTCCATACAGAAGTCAATCCGCTCCTGTCGGCCCCGCAAGTAGTCGCGACCGTACCAGCCCAGGGGGCATCCAGGGTTGATCCTGCGGCAGTTGTTAGTGTGGTTTTCAGCAAGGCTATGGACGCGATTTCTTTCAACGACAGCTCCCTGATATTCAGCCCGGCCACACCCGGAACACTGGTGATGCTCGACTCGACCGCCACGTTCACACCAGATGATACGCTCCAGTTCTCGACAAATTACTCCATAACGGTCGACACGACCGTACAAGATACTTCTGGCAACAGAATGGCCGCCCTCTATCAATGGAGCTTCACGACCGGCACCGATCCAATGGTCCCCACAGTCGAAGTCGTCTCTCCGGAGTATGACAACATTGTCGGCGACAGTGTCTTGATTGAAGTGGCCACTGACCACCCGGTGGGCGTCACGATGGTTGAGTTCTTCATCGACGGGGTCCATGTCGCGGGCGGCGATGACTCGGAACCTCCTTTTGAGTATGTCTGGGACGCATCGGCGTTCGTGATTGGTTCGGTCCATACCTTGGCAGCCGTGGCCCATGAGGCTGGCGGCCGGGTCGGTTACTCCGATACGATCCAGGTGATCTACCAGTGGGAAAAGCTTCTGACGGCCAATGACAACCAGGATGACTGGCCGGTCGATATCCGGATGGCGTACTATCGCTCGACTGACAGCCTGTTGGAGTTCCGATTCGTGATGTGGGAAAACTGGTCGGCGGACCCGATCAATGATACCGCTCTCGATCTTGGGATCTATCTCGATACTGATCTCAGCGTCACCACCGGACGAACATACTTCCCCGACGGACAACACCTGCTGAATGGTATCGGTGCCGACAACATGTTAATTGTGGGATTGCACGGGTTGGATGCCCTAAGGCAATACAACAATCTGTCAGGACAGTGGGAGACGATCTACGATCCCACCGGTTTTGATTATATCAATCTCCCCCCCGACACCAATGTTTTTGAGGTCGGTCTGAAATGGAGCGACATCGGCTCGCCGAGCACCGTGCGTATGGTAGCTATCAACGTGTTCTTCATCAACACGAGCTCCTTCATACCTGATTGGGTGCCGAATGAGGGGGCTGGCTATTTGCTCCTGTCACATCAAAATCGCTACATCGGCGAAGGCTATCAGGGTGAGGCCGCCAAGCGCGGGCAGTTCGACTTCCGCCGCGCGTCGAAGTACGACGACCCGTTCTCCTCAGTTCCCACATCAAATCATTAGCTCATAGGTTGCCGCTTGCTGCCCTAGCGCGTCTTGACTGCCTGAGTCTGCCCAACCGACGCAAGCCCGTGTATGCCGATCAGGCGGTCCCTCCAAAAGAGTGGCTATGCCACTTTCGCTTGACCCACACGGCCCGGTTCGGTATGTTGGGTCTGCACGAATCATCGACAACTGGACTCGCGCAAATCGAGTCACCATATGACACCAAACCCACCGGGGTGTACCTATGGACTTTGCCGAATTATCACAATTGCTACTGCCAGATCTGGGACAGACCTTAGCTACTCACAAGGGTGCATCGTTGCTGGCTGCCGAACGCTCGCGCTTTGATCAGTGGTTGGTGGTTGAGGCTTTTGCTATTCTCGGTCGAGCCGGACTCAAGCCAGAGCCGAACAAAGAGAAAATGGATATCGCGCTGGGCAAGTGGGGGATCGCCGTACGGTCTGCCGTGACCAACATTCCGTGCGAGCACGCCAAGGACAAGACCAGCTCGATCAAGAAGACGATCGATGGCCTTGTCAAAGACATTTGGTGGTTGATCAACCCCGGGCCGTCGGCGTTCAAACATCGCGCGATTCTTTTGGTCGCGTACCCCGCCGAGCACGACAATGACCACTGGCACTCGGCGCACTTGAGGCGGCTCGCAAGTGAATTGACCCGCCTGGAACGGCAAGACTTCGCCTTCGCCGGAGGTGTTCCCGGAGTGCTCTATTTCGGACTATGCACCGAAAACTGATTGGTGCAACGTCCATGAGTTTTCAGAATCAAGCCGGTTACGATCTACGATTTGAGTGGGGCCTGGAGGGGCTCGAAGCGCTGGCACCTGAAGTCAGCGTGGTCGTGATAGTGGACGTGCTTTCGTTTTCGACGACGGTCGAGATTGGCGTATCGCGCGGGGCCACCATTCTGCCGTATCCCATGCGAGGTGGTGCCGCCACGACCTTCGCCAAAGAACAACGGGCTATCCTGGCCGTTTCGAGGAGCCAGGAAGATGAATTACATCCGTACTCGTTGTCAATGCAGTCGATGACGACAGCCAAGCCTGACGAGCGCATTGTCTTGCCCTCCCCCAACGGTGCCACCCTCTCGACAGTTGCGGCACGCTACTATGTGACCGTGATGGCTGGATGTCTTCGCAATGCCAGCGCTGTGGCAACCGCCAGTCAACGCGGCGGCGGACCAATCGCGGTCATAGCGGCGGGCGAACGATGGCAGGGGGACCGGGGCGGACTGCGGCCGGCCATTGAGGACATGATTGGAGCCGGGGCGATTCTGAATGCAATACCGAACCTGACTGCCTCGCCCGAGGCCAGGATAGCGATGGCCGCCTTCAAGTCAGTAGAGAATCACCTTCAAGGGGCGCTGATGGATTGTGCATCCGGACGTGAATTGACTCAAGGCGGCTGTGCCGACGATGTTGTTCTGGCCGCTGAGATTGACGTCTCCCAGACCGTGCCGATCCTGAGAGAGGGTATCTTCTGCAGAGACTAGCTGACGCTGCCTAAGGACGGTCAGGAGGTCAAAAACAACTTGTGTTACCCGGTAAGAGCATCTATACTTCGGGCCAGTCTGGGAACGACTCCGTCCGGGAGGCGGTTCTGGAAGTAATATTGTAAGAAACGACGTGACTTACGGATAGGGGAAGCCCCAATGAAATTCAAAGATATTCTTGATGGCGATGTAGTTATTCTTGATGTCTCCGGCAAGATTATGGGTGGCGAAGAGACGACTATGTTCCATGGCAAAATCCACGAATATATCAATCAGAACAAAAACAACTTTGTGGTTGATCTGAAAGATGTTGACTGGATGAACTCGGTCGGCCTGGGTATGCTAATATCCTCGCTGACAACGGTTAAGAACTCCGGCGGGCGCTTGGTCCTGTCAAATATCACCAAGATCGAGTCAATTCTGACCATCACCCGCTTGATCTCGGTGTTTGAGCACTACGATACGCGCGAAGAAGCTCTGAAATCGTTCGCTTAGCCGGCCGATCTAGGCGCAAGATCTCGAAGCCCCCTAGCAGGGGGCTTTCTTTTTTGACAAAACAAGCGGCGATGCCCCGGGGTTAGCCGGGATACCGCCGCTCTGGTCAGCATGCACACGAAAATTTGGTTTTTGGATCGTTTTCTACTCGCTTCACGGACCAGCTCGGATCATATCGAGCAGGCGTGAGCGGGAGATCACGATGTATTCCACTCTCGACTCCTTTCGCTACGCATATTCGGTTCCCGTTTTGTAGTCACATACAGTTAGTCGAGACTGCGGCGGATTGGTTCGCGAAAGTGGCACAATACAGCTCGATTTCTGTTCTGACCTACACGAAGAGGGCCGGAAAGGGCACCGCTGCCTAAGTTTTTCGCTTGAGCCTCGGTGTGAGCTGCGGTATTTTGGCTTAGCGAAGAACAACGACGAAGGAAGATAGAGAATGCTGCAAGTTCAACATGCGACCCTGGTTGTGATAGATGTTCAGGGCAAGTTAGCGACCCTGATGTATGAGCGCGAGGAGTTCTACAAGGCTGTCACGCGGATGATTCACGGCGCGAAAGCTGTCGATCTGCCGATTATCTGGAACGAACAGCTTCCGGACAAGCTGGGTCCGACCATTGACGAAGTCACACAGGCCCTGCCGGATCAGAAGCCGCTCGTGAAGAAGAGTTTTTCCTGTTGCGGCAACAGCGAGTTTGTGGACAAGCTGCGCAGCCTCAATCGCAAACAGGTGCTGCTGGTCGGTATGGAGACCCACGTGTGTGTCTACCAAACCGCCCGCGATCTTATTGGCCAAGGGTACGAGGTCTACGTCGTGGCCGATGCTGTGTCATCGAGATCGCTCCAGAACAAAGAAATAGGCCTCAAGGCGATGGAGCAAGCCGGAGCCCGGACCACATGTGTCGAAATGGCCTTGTTCGAGATGCTTCAGGAGGCCGAAGGGGAGCAGTTCCGGCAGGTCATCAAGATAATCAAGTAAGTGCCAAAGGCACTCTTACGACCAAGTATCGATGGGATAGACAACATGGGATTCTTTTCAGACATGTTCAAGCGCGAGCCCAAGCCAGGCAAGCCGCTAGAAGTGACGGACGGAGATTTCGAGGTGAAGGTCCTGCGGTCGTCCATCCCGTGCGCCGTCGATTTCTGGTCCAATCGTTGTGGGCCATGCCAGGTGATGGGGGGACTATTGAGCGAGATTGGACCTGATTATGTCGGCCGCGCCGCAATCTTCAAGCTGAATGTCGATGACAACTGGGATACGGCTCAGAAATACGGCGTCAGCAGTGTTCCGACCCTGATCTTCTTCCGCGATGGGAAAGTAGTTGAATCGGTTGTGGGTTTGGTACCCCTCAATCCGTTGCGAGAGAAGTTCGACCAGTTGATCAATGTCAAACCTGACGCTGATTCGTCTGCGGAGTGACTTATACTAGGCGTTGCTGTCGCCGCTTCGCGAGGCAAAGCTGGACAGTACCAGCGCCGAGAAAATCAGCAGGCCACCCAGTGCTCGATGGGTCACAAAAACCTCGCCCCCCAATGTCCAGGCAAAGAGAGCTGCAAAAACCGGCTCAAGCGAGAATATCAACGAGACTTTGAATGGTGCCGTAGTGCGCTGCGCCAGGACTTGAATCAGAAATGCTGAAAACGTGGGGAAAACCGCCAGGAAGATCACGACCCAGACTGCTTGCGTCGATCCGATGGTGAAGGGTAGATCAAGGACTACGCCCACGACCAGACTGAACAGACCAACCATCAGAAATTGCTGGCATGTGAGAACGAAGGGATCGGCTCCCCGCTTGAGAAAACGATCCACGTAGAGGATATGCAGGGCATAGGTGACAGCTGCCAGCAGCGTGAGAATGTCGCCCAAATTCACATCATGCATGCCGCCGGTGAGCACCCACAGACCGCCGAGAGCGACGGCCGTAGCTAGAAGATCGATCCGACCCGGTCGGCGGTGAAATATCAACCACATGAAAATAGGCACAAAGGCCACGAACAGACCGGTAATGAAACCTGAGTTGGAGGCCGTGGTGTACTCCAGGCCGATGGTCTGGGGGATGTACAACAGCCACAGAACAACCGACAGGAAAAGTCCGGGGAGCCAGTGGTGATTTAGTCGTCGGCCTGTCTTCAGCACGTAGACTAGTAGAATCAGGCCAGCCAGAGTGAAGCGATAACCGACCAGAATGATCGGGTCGATGTCCGCCAGGGCGTCCTTCACAATGAAGAAAGTGGAGCCCCAGATAGCGGCCGCCCATAGGAGGCCCATATCTGCCAGTATTCGTGTCTTGGTGGTAACGGTCGTCATAGCCGGCCCAATAAGGCGGTTGGTGCGGCGAAAGTCAAAGGAAATTGGTCAGCGTGACTGTCGTCCCGATCAACCCGGCTCCGTGGCATCACCGAAGAGAAGACTGATGTTGAGAGAAAATTCAGGGCCACTGTAGTTTCTGCGAAGGGCAAGGTTGTCGGAAAAGTCGGTCATCAGATTATAGCCGACTGCAGCACCAAACATGATTTTCCGACTGGCGACGATATCCAGCCCGCCTCCCAAGTGTAGTCCAAGAGCGCTCTCCTGCTGAGAACTGACCGTCACCGAGCCGCCAACCTTTGTTGCGGAATGGCTACCGATCACCGGTCCCGCGGCAACTGTCAGGTATGGCCGCGCTGATGAGTGCGGCGTCTGACCACTCAGATAGTACCTCACACCCAGTTGCAGCTGAGAGATGACAAGTGTACTCGTAGAAACACCATCGATGCCAACGTTGACGTTGACCCCCACCGAAAGGCCGGTGACCGCCACCAGCACCGCCAGATCTTCCTGCAACCACTTGCTGTAGCCCACCGACCCGAGGACACCTGTGGCATCATAACTGATATCAACCGAGCCCGCGGTGCCCGACATGTGAACATCAGCGCCCCCTTCGGAGATCGCTCCGTAGCCGAATCTGAGCTCGAGCCGTGAGCGCCCGTTGAGCCGGTCGTCAGCACTGGCAGCGGTCCCAGCTACGATCAGAAGGGCCAGCAACATCAGTATCAGAAATCGTTGGTTCATGGGATATCTCCCTTTTACGGTTTCACGCCGCTCGGAAGTACATACTCTTGTATGGCCAATGCTGAGTGAGGATGCAAACTAATTCTGAGCCATTCCAACGCACCTCTTTTAAACGAGACCGCCGAAGTTCAAATTGACGTACCGACGATTAAGCGGTACCTAGAAATCAATCTGCAACATCGGACTCTGTCGGCAGTAGAAGGTAACAATGACCAGCCAACCGTGGATACAGATCGAAGAATTGAGCCGCTACTACCGGCGGGGACCATCGGAGGTCCAGGCGGTAGACAGCGTTAGCCTGCAAATCACACGCGGGGAGTTTCTGGGAATCACGGGCGCTTCGGGGAGTGGAAAATCTACTGTCCTGAATCTGCTGGCCGGTCTCGACACACCGACATCGGGACAGATCACTTTCGATGGTACGACTCTGGCAAGTCTTTCGCGGCGAGAGTTGTCGCGTCATCGCGGGCTGCGGATTGGCATGGTGTTTCAGTCCTTCAATCTCATCTCGCACCTGACGGCCTTGGGCAATGTTGCCCTCGCCCTTTTGTTCAACGGCACGCCACGCTCCGATCGCCAGGAAAGAGCGGTCGAATTGCTGACCCAGCTTGGCCTGGCCGACCGACTGGATCACCGTCCGGCCGATTTGTCCGGAGGTGAGCAGCAGCGGGTGGCCTTGGCCCGGGCGCTGGTCAAACAGCCGGAACTGCTCCTGGCTGACGAACCGACCGGCAATCTTGATCACGAAAACAGCCTGCAAATCTCGGCCCTGCTGAAAGAACGGAATGAGCAGGGACTGACGGTCGTGATGGTTACCCACGATCTGGAGTTAGCCCGGAATAGTTGTTCGCGGATCGTTCGGATGCAATATGGCCGGTTGGTGGATGCCGCGCCAGCAACCTCGGGAGGGTCGGCATGACGTTCCGTGACCAGGCCGGGATCGCGCTGGCCAACCTCTGGCGCATGAAATTGCGCGCTGGCCTCACTATCGCCGGCATCGTGATCGCCATCGCAACGTTCACGTCTATGTTATCGTTCGGGGTAGGCAACCAGCAGTATGTTGAGGAAGAATTCAACAACCTGGGACTGTTCAGCATAATGCAGGTCTACCCAACCGAGGACGACTCGCCGGACGATTCTGCCAGCGCAGAGCTCAATGACGAAGGATTGCAAATCATCAGCGAGGTGCCCGGCGTCGATATGGTCTGTCCGCTCCATGACTTCCGGGTGACGGCTTCGGTAGCCGACTCGCACCAGGTGGTACGAGCGCAGCCGTTGCCGGTAGGCATTGTGGCGATGCCGCTTTACTCGCGCCTGGCGGCCGGTGAGGTGTTTCAGGATGATTCGTCGCGGCAGGCTATCATCACTGCGGATCTGGCCAGGGCTATGGGTTATGACGAGCCGGACTCAATCATTGACCAACCCCTTGCCCTTAGTGTTCAGCTTTCGAGCCTTGATAGTGGTCTGGTGAATATCTTCAAGGGTCTAGACTCGACCCAACGTCGCCGCCTGCGATCGATACGCATTGACTCGCTCATGAAGCGCGACTATGCCGAGAATGTCATCCGTCGCGAACTAGGTGATGCCGCCCAGCGATTTTTTGACGGCTACATGAATGCGCAAATGACTGTCTCTGATACGGTACAGATTTGCGGTGTCCTTGATGTGAACGCGGGCGGGCGAGCGCGGGTTGGTTCTGTCATACTGCCGATACAGGTGGCCCGGCATCTGACTTCGGGTGGGACTAGTTCGGATCCCACCGATCTCATCAATGCCCTCAACAGTGGCGCTCTGTTTGCTCCGATTGACGAGAGCAACCACCGCACCTACCGCCAGGCCACCATCACGGTCGCGCCGGGCGTCTCGCACATAACTATCGCTGACTCGGTCGAAGCCCTGGGATATCGGGTCTTCAGCTACGCTCAGGAGTTCGACGAGATCAGCAAGTTCTTTGTCTATTTCGATCTGGGTCTGGCGGTCCTGGGCGTGATAGCGTTGATCACCGCCTCGCTCGGAATCATCAACACGCTGCTAGTGTCAATCCTGGAGCGGACCCGCGAGATCGGGGTGATGAAGTCATTGGGCGCAGATGATCGAGATATTCGGGTTCTGTTCCTGGTCGAGTCGGCCGTTATCGGTCTCACCGGGAGTATTGTGGGAGTTGTGGTAGGCTGGCTAGCGACTCGCATAGCATCAGCCGTGGCGCGGGCGATAATGGCGGGCGAGGGAGTTGATCTCCCCGAGGTGTTTGCTCTGCCGATATGGTTGATCGCCCTGGCGGTGTCATTTGGAACGCTGGTCAGTCTTTTGGCGGGCTGGTATCCATCACGCCGGGCGGCCCGAATCGATCCGGTCGAGGCATTGCGCAGCGATTGAAGGCAGCGTCACTTACTACCGAACTGCACAGACCCCAATCCGGCGGTAGACCAAAGTTATCCCAAAAAACAAGCGACCCCTCGCAAATGAAGGGTCGCTTCTGATCTTCATATATCAGAGTCACTAAGGACACATGAGATCCGGTCCATCCTGGAACATGAAATAGACAAGGTGGATCAGATCAGCAATGTCAGGGCCCTGACCGTTGCCATCAACATCCACAGAATTCATATCCAGGGGCGGGGGCCCATCCTGGAACATGAAAAAGACGAGATAGATGAGGTCGACAATATCCGGACCGACACCATCGCTATTGGCATCACCGCACTCATAAGTCGGCACGGCCACTACATAAAAAGAGATCGGAATCTCGGTGAGGTCTTTTCCGGGACTCGGATCATTGGCACTCACCTCCAGTACAATACTGTGCTGGCCGGTGTCAGCGATCGCGCCGAACATCCAGATGGTGCTCGTGTCAGCTGCGGATTGATCAAGCTGACCAGAGCCGTTGGATACGACTAACCACGAAGATGTATCGCTCAAGCCGAGCAGATAGTGCAGACCACCCGTGCCAGAGTTATCGATGATCACCATGACCTCGGTGGAATCGCCCTCGGCCACAGTATCTATGATTGAGGCCGGAGTTGTGGCTATCGAGGCGGCGTAATCGATGCGGATATCATCGACGAACCAGTTGTCACATCCTGGGCAATCACCCTCGGATCGTAACCGCAATTGCATATGGGCGTGCAACGCATCGCTCGGCAAGCTGGTGACGGAAAGCTCGAAAATAGTCATGGCCTGGCCATCGCCAATATGCTGAGCTAGGTTGATCCACTGGTCGTCGTCATTGAGGTAGTCGAGCCACAAGTAATCATCGCTTCCGGGAGCGGCCAGAGTACCACCGCTCTGATAAGCGTAAGTTAGCCACACGTCGGCCCGGGCGGACAAATCGATAGGCTGCGAGATGATCGTATCGCTTACTCCATCGAGCTTGAGAGAATAAGCCTCGGAAGGAGGTTGGACCGCTTCGCCAGTAACGTCTGCCCCGATGATCTCCACCCAGCGCGTAGCATCGAGAGAAGTGCTGGCGAAACCGTCGGTCCAGGGGAATCCACCCAACTGACCGAGAGATCGCGTGACCATGTCGGCTGACCGCCTGAGAGTGAGGTCACTGATTGAGGAGGCACTAAGAATCGCGGTATCCAGATCGCCATAGTTGCTGGAGGGTACATCCACTCCAACCAGAAAAGTGAAGGTGCCATCGGGAGCGACATTGCCCGACGAGCTGATGAGGGTCGAATCGACCAGGCTGTAAGTATGGGCTACCCAACCGCCGGGTGCGAAGAAGAAATCATAGCTATCGGCGTAGTTGCCTGTGTTGGAAATGGTCATCTCGTACCAGACCGTCTCCCCCACTGCGGCTTCAGCTGAGCCATTTGCCGGGTCTAGATCCATGTCATAGGCGATGACATGAAAGCTGTAGACTCCGGTCGTGAATTTGTGGTCGCCGTCGTCCTGCGCTTCCAGATAGTATTCTACGTCCGTTCCCGGCACCTGCGCCGGAATGTAGCCGATATAGTCATCGCCAACACCGGTCGCGGTCAGGGTGACGGCGTACCACGTCGAGGCGGTGCGATAATAGACGAGGAGTGAATCGGCCACCAAGCCGTAGGTGGAAGTTATCGTGCACAGAACCGAATAGTCGTTGGTGGTATCACGCGTGTCGCCAAGAGCGTTGTGAATGATCTCAACTGAGTCAGCGTAAGGATCGTAAGTATCAAGCTGAAGGACGCCGGTGTTGTCGGGGTCAAGCCAATCGCGAAGACGATTGATGACATTGCCGCCGCCGTTCCAGGAAATTGAGAATTTTCCGTACCAATCGGCTGTGATGCTGGTACAGGAGGCATAACCACCATGGAGTTGGCCGACTACTCTATGATTCTGATCAAATAGCGGAGAGCCCGACGATCCGCCTTCGGTGGTACCATCCTCCCAGTTGCCAACCCGCCAATGGGTGGTGCCGGAAGTCGAAAGGTAGTTGGCCGATGTCACCGCATTGTAGTCAAAGGAGATCTTCTTGATGTCACCACTAGGGTGGTGAATGCCAGTCGATGATGTCGATGGAGTGTTCTCTCGGGACCAACCAATGAAACAAATGTTGAAGGAGTCTGGTGGCGGCTCGCTCAGCTCCAGTAAGGCAAAATCTGACCCGGAATAGTTGGCCAGCCTGGTCGAACCCTGCAGAGTGTTGTAGGTAGGGCCATTTTGATTGGTACAACCCGGCGACTCATACTTGAACATGAAGATCCAGCTCGACTCGCTTCCCAGGCAATGATTGGCTGTCAGGAAGTAAGGCGTTTGATCTTCGCGAACGTTGTTAATCATAGCGCCGGTGCACCACCGCGTGCCCCCCGAAAGCAGAACCATTGCGACCGCTCTCTTTTCGAGCTGCCAGGGAGCGCCCTCGGGGCAATTGACATTGTTGTTGCAGGAACCCGAGCCGCCATAGCCCCGGCCTTCTTCTTCGGCAAAGAGACTGAAGATGTCCTTGTAGCCATGGACAACACGCGAGATCGTGAGTTCTCCCTGACCAACGGCATAGGCTGGTTCATAGTACTCGACGATCGCCACATCGCCTTTGGTAGGGCTGGTCGCGAACTCGCCGTGTTCCTTGTTGTTGGCCTCCGTGTAAGCACCCAGAACCATGCTCCTGTCCTCGGAGTAGACATACAGCTCGGCTCCCTTGGGAAGGCGATAACGGCTATAGAGGAGGTTGATTGTATAAGCGCCCTCGGCGACAATTTTCAGCCGCCAGACCCGCGAGCCATCGGCCAGTTCGTCCCAGCGACCGGAGTTCTCGGTCGAATAGTCCACGTCAAACCCGTAACCGAACCGAAAGGGCAGGCCTTCTTCTTCTTCGACACTATCCTGAGCCAGAAGGATCGGCACGTCGATAGCTGGCAGCTGGACAACCGTCGCTTCAGTGCGAAATGACGCTTCGAAGCTAATGGGGTGCCCGCCGGCTGAAATCTGGGCCTGGGAACTTCCCGGCAGAGAAAGAAGAATGATCAGCGTTAGCCCTATTGAAGCAACAAGTCTCATGATAACCTCAAAACCGTTGGATATGTCAAAAACGACCGCTATTACTAGTAAAACGGCAGGACTGCCACATTTCTTACGATAAAAACGCCAATTGAGGCCAGCAGCCACTGCTACATCTGCCCACAGATTTGGTCAGTCCACCGGTCGAGGTGCAGACATATCACCTCACACCGGCCGTCACACGCCCGAGCACGCTTGCTTTCCTTCAACCGCCACCAAGGCCTCATGTTCCTCGGTGGGATCCTGATTACTTCCTGATCAATACTCTGGACAAGGCACCGGATCGGGCCCGTCCTGGAACATGAATTGCACCAGGTAGATAAGGTCAGCAATATTAACGTCCCCGCCAGAGTCATCGAGGTCGCAGGCCGCCGGGCATGGTGGCTGGAGACCATTCTGGAACATGTAGTTGACCAGGCGCATCAGGTGTTGGATGTCTGGGTCGGTACCATAGCCCAGGATATCACCTCTCTGCTCGCAGCAGCAGGCGTCTCCTGTGCCATCACCAGAGGCGTCGGCCTGATCGACGTTGGGAACTTCAGGACAGTTGTCGCAGCTATCGGCGACGCCGTCCGCATCTAAGTCGGCAAAGTCGTCAAATCCAGGGCACAAATCGCAGCCATCCGCCAGACCATCGCCATCGGCGTCGAAGTTGTCATCGAAGCCGGCGCAATTGTCGCAGCCATCGGCAACCCCGTCACCATCAGAATCTACCGCGTCATCGTATCCGGGGCATTCGTCGCACAGGTCGCCGACGCCGTCACCATCGGTGTCATTCTGATCCGGATTGGCCAGCGTGGCGCAGTTGTCCACATCGCCACAGGCGCCATCCTCGTCGGCATCGTTCTCAGCATCATAAGGACAAACATCGCAGGCATCACCAAGGTGGTCGCCGTCGCTGTCGAGCTGATCAGGGTTGGCCATACCCTGGCAATTATCAAAGACATCGCAGGCATTGTCACCATCGGAGTCAGCCAGTCCTTCTTCGGCACAGTCACCGGCTCCTTTGAAGGCCAGGGTCGGGTCACCGAACAGCGTCAGTTCGTAATAGCACCAGCGCATACACGATTCGTTAATGCGATAAAGATTGTCTTCCTTCGAATCCTGATTGGCGATGCCCATTTGCGGGGTTCCTTCGCCAAAGACCGCGTCCCAGAACTGACGATGATACCGTTCGGAAGGACCATCGACCGAATTGGTGCTGCCCCAGCCATAACGGGCGTTCATCACGACCGCAAAGGCGCCGTGGTCGGTCTTGATGTGGATGTTCTCGGCGAAGCATTCCGCGTTGTCGAAGTGGCCAGAAAGACAGGCCTGGGAATAAACGAAAAAGAGCTTGTCGTTTTGCATCTCCGAGACAGCCTGGGAGCTGTTGAACTTCATGGCGTAGCCAGAGTTACCATGCCCGAAGTGGTTCAGCAGATGTACGCCTTCATTGATACGACTCGCCAGCTCAGCCCGAGGCCAGTAGTTGTTGACCCAGTCGCGGTCATAGAGCTCGTCGAAGACGTATTTCGAGGACGGCACGCCGACGGTTGTGTATCCGTTGGACATGCTACCGTCGTATAGCAGCTCCAATGAATTGGCGGCATACTCAGAAACGCCGCCAAAGCCGAGATGCTCTCCTGAGAAGAGCGCCTTGTTCAAGTAGGGATCATCCGTTTCGATGTAACCGATAGTCTTGTCAATAAACCGGGCGACTTCGGTCGCATTGCCAACAGCCGCACGCCCTACGTAAAGCTCGGCGGTCAAGTCGACGTCGGTCCATCCGCGGCCGTCGGTCGGTTCGCCCCAATATTGATCGTCGTCGGCGTTATAGTCACCATGGAGGCAGGCGTAGTAGATGTCACCCGGCAGGTCAGTCTCAATGGAGGCACCGGCGCCGTCCCAGGAACGTACGAACAGGTCCCGGGCCGGGATAACGTCATCATCACCACCGATTAGCAGGTAGGAGCAGCCATCGTTAGTATAGCGATCCATGAGCCAGGCCCGAATATCCTCGGTATTGGCGCTGCCAACGTCGCTCGTGGTCAGAATTTCGGTGGGCATGCCATGAGAGTCATGGTAGTCTTCCAGAGGCTGAAACGCGGAAGCCAGCCCGGGGGAAGTCAAGATCAAGAGATCGTATGACTTGGTGCCGCGAGCCTTGGCAGCCATGTAGCTGGTGGCCGCCTGGGGATTATCGACTTTGGCTCGAACGCGGTCTTCGTCCTCCTGAAAGCCACGATAGAGCGAGGCTTCCTTGTCCGATTCGCCGAGCACGACGGTCACGACCAGTCGGGGGTAGAAGTACAACTCCCCATGAGAGGGCACATACTGCACCGGGTGGAGGCGCAGCGTCAACAGCTCATAACCCCGGAAATTCTGTACTGTGACACTCTGCGCTATCTCGGCCGGGTAGAGCGAGTTCAGGCCATAAACCGCAGGATCCACGACCAGCGATGGAAACTGAGACGGGTCCATCGAAAGCGGTACTGGTGTGCCCACCGGTTCGACGTTGAAACCGCTGCCCAACAGCACTTTTTCTTCAGTCGTGACTTCAATCCGGACGACTTCGGTACCGAAAGGAATCAGAACTGTTCCGCCCTGTGCTGGAAGAGACGGGTGGCCGATAGTACCACCATTCGGAGCCAGGGGCAGTTCCACGCGGTCGTAGCTGGATCCATCCAGCACTACCGATCTGATCATCGGCCGCTCAAAAGTGTATTCCAGCACCAAGGGCTCGGGGGCTGCCATAGCGCTCGCCGCCAAGATCAGAGTCATCAACATTGTCAGAATCGTGAGCTGCTGTTTCATCGTTCCTCCGAAGGCATCCTGATGGCTGACTCGCCCAACTTCTGGACACCGGAGACCGGATAACCGGTCAATATGTGATTATTATATATTTTCTTTGTCATCAAGCCGCCCATCAATCCGGGCGAGTCGCTTCCTCAATAGCAGATTACCGGTTCAGTTCCATCCTGGAACATATAGTTCACCAGGTGAATCAAATCACTGACATCTATGTCACCATACAGATCGCCGTTGACATTGGCCTCATCCATACACTGCGGTTCGGGACCATCGTTGAACATGAAGCTCACCATGTATATCAAATCGGCGATATCAATGCTCTCTTCGGAATCGCCATTTATATTGCCGCGCATACCCTGGCAACAACTTCCCTCGCCCACCAAGCCGGCGACAACCCGTGGTTGGTAGCTGGCCAGGCCGCCCGTGAAGCGCGGCTCGTAGCTTCCGTACCCATCCAAACTGAGTGTCGTCTGGGCTCCTGTTGAAGGTGGCGTCGTGGGCCGGAAAAATACCTTCAAAATGGGACCGGCCCCGGCCGGCAAGCTACCGGAATAGCCTTGGTTCATAAGCCGGAAGGCCATCTGCCTGGTATTAGGCGTTAGCTGAACTTGCTGAACATAGTCAAGGTGCGCTGTCCGGCATCCCTCGGTTGACCAGGTAACCGCGAAGGGATCCAGGATAACCGCGCCAGAGAATTCGATCGGTATCATGATGTCGTCCAGGGGAATGTTGTTCACGCCATAAATCGTAACCTCGATCACCGAGTCTGTGGCCGAAACGCTATCGGCGTACAGGCTGTCCGCCAGCCCCACGATGTAATCCGGCTTATTGCAGTAGTATGATTCGGAGCCGACCTGGACTTCCATTCGGACATCGAATACCCCGGGCTCAGCATAAATGTGGACAACCGTATCGGTGAAGGCGGAGTCACCATCGCCCAGGTCCCAGATCCACTGATCGACGGACCACTCTGACTCGCCCACAAGCTGAACCTCAAACGGCACCCAACCAATCTGGAGATCACAGTTGAAGAGCGCTCCCATATCTGGTTCGATATGGGTCACCATGCCCTCGGCCATATAATCGCAGCCGTCCCAACTGCAATGGAGATTGTCCAGAACATACCAGGCGTTGTGGGTATCGGCCCAACCGTAGTTGAAGTGATACTGGCTGACGCCACCATCGTCGCGCCATCCGTCAGTTACAATAGCATGGCCGGTGATACGATACTCTATGGGGCGGCCAGCGTTGATTTCGCTTTTGATAATCTCGAACCACTCGTTTGAAGTATGCGCATCTCGTTGTTCGACCTCGGTCGAAGACTTGTACTTGAAATAGGTCGGGAAGACGGTTGCAGCAGCCAAAGTATAGGCTCCGGATCCATCCGAACCGTAGCTCATGTCGAAGGCCACACCGACTTCGTAGTTGAGCTCGGCCAGGGCGGTTTCCTGTTCCTCGGGACAACCCCACCGGCATTCGTCGGGGATGTTTTCCCAATCGTAGGCGTCCGAAAAATCGGCGGACAGGGTCTCCCCACCGGTACCATCGCCATTCCACCAGTAGGAATGACTGCCTACGCCCTCTGGAGGCCACTGCCAGAAAGCCATGATTTGAGCTGCTGCTGTAGCAACGCAGCCGACCGGACAACGGCCGCTGCTTCCGATAGGACATAGCAGGTTGTAAGGATCACCCTGATCCCAAACGGTGCTCAGAAGCGGTCCCACCTCCTGGCGACCGGCTAGTCTGTCCTGCTTCAGCGCGCTCGCGAAAGCTTCGCTCGAAGCGGAAAACTTCTCCCACTGGGAGTGATTCTTGCGATCGAACAGAACATCTCCCGTGATCGGCTGCGAAGCCTGCAGACTGCCGTAGCTCTCTACATAAAGCCGCGAACGATGCTGGAGAATCTCGCGAATCATCAGGGCCGGGCCACCGTCGTCGGTCATGTCCAAATGACTGCCGTCCGAGTACATCTTGATCGGCGGCAGAGCCTTCAGGGTTGGCACTACGACATAACCACCCGGGGCAATAGAAAAAACACGTCCCAGCAGCGTATCGTTGACCACGATATCCTGTGTCCCGGCAATAGTAGGGTTAGTAACACCCAGCCAGCCAGCGTCCTGATCAACCGAGTAAGTCAACCAGTTGATGCAAACTTGCTCCATTTCTGACTCGTTGGCCAACTCTCCGAAGACCATTGT
The DNA here is from genome assembly GCA_964531495.1 of uncultured Ignavibacteriales bacterium. Classification (GTDB taxonomy): domain Bacteria; phylum Zixibacteria; class MSB-5A5; order GN15; family FEB-12; genus DAOSXA01. Next base: position 15,527 of record CAZHDS010000003.1, on the reverse strand, counting down.
AGGAGCCAGGGCCACCGCGAAAATGCCAAAAATCCACAGCCATCTGCGATGAATACGCGTCGCCGTACTGAAAATCATGTCACACCCTTTTCGGAGTTCACACCTGAACCCGCGCGCCACTGTCAGGATGGTTTCCGGCGTCGTCTCTCACCCGATCGCAAGACAACCGTCATCAGGACGCGTCACTTTTTTCAATCTCGAAACTTCTCTTTCAACCGTATCAACACGCTGGCGGTCCGCTGAGGCAGATCATTTCGGAGCCAACGCCAGGGTCATAGCTCGACCCTATAATATTAAGCAGTAACAGCTTAAGCGTAGCTCTCGCGCCTCCCCCGAGTGGACATGTTGACAACGATCGTCTCTTTGGTGCATCTGCTCGGAATCCAATCCGAATGGTAGTCACTTTGCCAGTATAACCTGTTGTAAAATAACGGATTATTGGTTCCTGTCAATGGAAAAGCGGGAATCGTAAGAAGTGAATGCAGGGTACGTGTCGGCACCTCTCCGTAGACGCTAGGCAAGGAGTTGTCACAGCCCGTTTAGGCTTTCCAACTCGATCCTTGAAGTGTATCCTCCGTTTGAGTGATGACACGAAGGAGTAGCGATGGAAACAAAGGAATTCAGGGCCCACGCTCACCAGATGGTCGATTGGATGGCTGATTATCTGGAGAGCATAGAGAAGTACCCCGTGAAGTCGTCGGCAGCGCCGGGCGACATTCTCAGGCAATTGCCACTAAACGCCCCGAAGACTCCCGAGAATTTCGACGCCATCATGCGCGATTTCGAGAGGATCATCCTGCCTGGCGTCACGCACTGGCAACATCCATCGTTCTTCGCTTACTTCCCGGCCAATTCTTCCCCGCCTTCACTGTTGGGCGAGATGCTGACTGCTACCCTGGGCGCCCAGTGCATGAGTTGGCAGACTTCTCCGGCCGCCACGGAATTGGAAGAACGGGTAATGGACTGGCTGCGAGATATGATTGGCCTGCCCACAGATTTCACCGGCGTGATCCAGGACACGGCTTCGACCGCGACGCTGTGCTCTATTTTGACTGCCCGGGAAAAGGCCTGCGAACATACGAGCAACAGCGAAGGGCTGCAAGGCTCCCCGCGATATGTGATCTATTGTTCTAGCGAAACACACTCGTCGATCGACAGAGCGGTACGGATCGCAGGCTTGGGCTCGGATAACATTCGCCGGATCGACGTTGATGAGAATTTCGCAATGTTGCCGTCATCTTTGGCCGCCGCCATTGAAGCCGACAAAAAGGCGGACCGATATCCCTTGTGTGTCGTGGCCACCCTGGGGACAACATCCTCGACCGCGATGGATCCCCTGCGAGCTATTGGCGAAATATGCAAAGAAAACGACCTGTGGCTGCATGTCGATGCTGCTTACGCCGGTACCGCGCTGGTGCTGCCGGAGAGTCGTTGGATTAGCGAGGGGATTGAGCTGGCTGATACGTTCGTATTCAATCCTCACAAGTGGATGTTCACCAATTTCGATTGCTCCGCCTACTTCGTCAAGGATGCCAGCGCGTTGGTGCGAACCTTCGAGATCCTGCCGGAATATCTCAAGACAGCCGAAGCTGATCAGGTGCGCAACTATCGTGATTGGGGCATCCAGCTCGGTCGGCGCTTCCGGGCGCTCAAACTCTGGTTTGTCATCCGAACCTACGGAACGAGCGGTATTCAGGAACGGTTGCGGGCGCAACTCCAATTGGCGAAAGAGGCTGTCGGGTGGATAGAGCAGGCCGACGATTTCGAAATCCTCGCCCCGGTCCCGCTCAACCTGATCTGTTTCCGATATCATCCCCAGGGAACTGATGATCTGGAGAGACTTGATGAACTCAACGAACGCCTCCTGGAATCGCTCAATGCCACCGGCAAAATCTATCTGACTCATACCAAGTTGCGGGGAGCATATTGTATTCGCTTCTCCATCGCTCAGACTCAGGTGTCCAAGAGGCATGTCGAAGAAGCCTGGACGTTGATTCAGGAGACAGCAGCAACCCTGGCGGACTAGTTGGGCTGAGGATGAACGGGAACGTATGACAGGTACTCATGGTTTCCAACGCAGAACTTCGACCGATCGCCAGCGCTTCGTTAGGCCTGACCCATGCCTGCAATCTGCGCTGCAAATACTGTTATGCCGGTGAGAAGTCTGGACGCAAGGTCAGCCTCAAGACAGCACGGCAGGCGATAGATTTTCTCGCGCAGCATTCTGACGATCGCTGCCTGGTGACCCTGTTTGGTGGAGAGCCGCTGTTGGTATTCGAGTTGCTCAGAGAAACGGTTGTCTATGCTCATGAGACGTATCCCAAGCGCTTCTCATTCCGCCTCGCCACCAATGGCACCCTGGTCACTGACGAAGTGCTGACCTTCTTCGCCGAGCATGAGGTTCTTTTCTCCTTGAGCATTGATGGCAGCCCGGAGCAGCAGAACCTCTCTCGACCGACGGCCGCTGGGGATGGCTCGTACGAGGCGGTGGCAGCCAATCTCGATCGCATTCTGAAGTACAATCCGTATACAATTGCCGTCTCGGTAATCAATCCGGAGATAGCGCCGATGCTCGCGGACGGAGTCAAACATCTGTTTGGATTGGGCTTCAAGTACGTGGTGCAGACGTTGGACTACTCGTCAAGGTGGCAGTCAAGCGATATCCTTGTGCTCAAGAATCAGTACGCAGAACTGGCCAAGTTTTACTACGACCTACTGGCGGCCGGGGCAAAGATCTATTATGGGCCGTTCGATGAGCGTATCAAAACCTGGGCTCAGAAACCTTATCGATTGGGCGAGCTGTGCGACCTGGCCAATTCGCAAATATCGATTGCGCCTTCGGGGCGAATCTATCCCTGCGTGCAGTTTGTCGGGGATGATCGTGATCATGAGTATGCCATTGGGAATGTTTTCGATGGATTTGACGAGGCTCGCAGATCGGAATTGGTCAGCCAAAACATGCAGGAGCGCTCAAGTTGCGTCGGATGCGACTTGCATGGCCGTTGTACGACATACTGCGGCTGCGTTAACTGGCAAACGACCGGGCAGTTGAACCAGATCCCCACGATAGTGTGCGAACACGAGCGGATGCTGATGCCGATCGCGGACAAACTGGCCAATCGCCTCTGGAAAAAGAATGTTGCTCTGTTCAAGAGAAAGTTCTACGATAAACTGTATCCGGTTTCGTCCTATTTGGAGGACTGCAAAATGTACCAGGAGGGCAGCGATGCTGAAGATCAAACAGGTCGGTAACTACAAGATCGCCAAGTATCCGAAGGGTATCTATCGTCGCCGTCCCAAGCCCGAAGCAGTTCACCTGCTGCGAACCGGTGCCCTTTCGGCCTCCGTGATTCTGACAATCGAAGCCTGCTTTGGTGGAGGCACCGCAACCGGTGGGTTACCAACTATCGAGCCGATGACCGAGATGGCGGCGCGTAATGCCATTGTGCCGATCTTTGCCAGCAATGGCATCGTGCTAACCGAAGATGTAACCCTGCCGGTTGAAATCGCTGCCGGCGATACGGTCGCTCTTGAACTCGATGGCTACAACGACTCATTGCAGATCGGCTACGAGTATGTTACATCAGGTGACCGAGCATCCTTCACCCATGAAGCGAGAGCCGCCCTTGACAGCCTCGTCGGAGAAGGGGGACCCTACATCAAAGTGCTCCAGTTCCTTGGACAGGGAAATGAAGAGTATGCCGAGTCTTTGACGCAGGAGTTCATTGACTCCCTGCGGGCACAGGGAGTACTGTAGCCTGAAAGCCTAAGCCCGGATCTTCCTGATCAGCCAGACAACCCCGAAGAACAAAACGAGCCCCCACAGCGGAGCATTGAGCATCTGCGCAGTGTCGAGGACGTTTCCTTCGCCGAAGCCAACCAGGCGTATGATAGTACCCAGGGGGAATTCCAAAATACCCACGAATGCGCCCCACATCTGGTGATCGGGCTGCTCGGTAAAGGCGAACGGAAACCAGGGCCCGGAGAAATCATACGATACCCGGCAGATGAGCATGGCGTACAAGTGAGCCACGGTCAGAGCAACTATCGAAAGAATCCGAAAGACGAGCCTCTTGCCGCCAGTTTTGCGTGGCTGATCAAGTGGCATTTCAATTGTGATGGCACTAGACACAGTATAGCCTCCTACTATTGGGGCCGGTCCCGGTGGGGTCTGCCCCGTTTTGGTCCTGCTTGGAGATTATACGGGAAGGATGACAGTAGGGATTCGAGTTTTGTGCGAATCCGTTGTTATGGGGCAACACACTAATCCGTGTCATCCTCGCGAAAGCGGGGATCCATTTGCTCGTATTCGTTCGATATTGGCTGCGTCTCCGCCACCCGCAGTATTCCGTCGCAATGAGAAACCCACCCGAGCACGGGTGGGCCACCAGGCGTGGAATTGGGTAGGTCGGGTTCCGAGTCGCTTCGATGAGAAACCCGACACTGTGCCCTACTCGACCCGGCTGACACCGAAGCGGTTGCCGATGCAGTCGAGCACCACCACGAACGAATCTACGAACGGAGCGTTGCCCATGAGCGACATGTTCGCCATGGTTGGATCCGGCCAATCGACATAGGTGACAGGTGGATTGGGGATCGTGATCGGGCCGAATTCCATATTGCCCTTCGCGGGAGCGGTCATGATCTGGACGTAGTTACCCCAGGACACCACGGAGTCGCGTCTGATGCCTTCTTCATCGCCGGTGAGGCCGGTGACCTTTTGCCAGATATCTTTGGGCAGAATCAAATGCTCGGATGATGACCCGGTGTCGAAACGGACGCGTTTGAGCGTGTCTTCGCCGACAACCACATCGACATAGAACTTGTTGTACTCGATTGTCGCGGGGACATAGTGGACCGTGTCGATGACTATCGGATCGACCAGCGCGGTATCGTCGACTACGGCGAATTGAGCACCAGGAAAGTCGAGTATCAGCACGCGGCCTATGATCTGATCAAGCCCTATGGTGCCGACCTTACAATTGAAGGGATCGTTGGAGTCGGGATTGACGCCGTGGCCCAAATCCCACCTGACCCAGACCCAACGTTCCTTTTCGGCGTCGATCCAGTAGTCGTCGAGATCGCACCAGATGAAGGCGAGGTTTTCACCGGATGTACTGTCGAAGTCGATTCCGAAAGCCCGGAGCGCTGGTCCGTAGAGAGGTGTGTGATCGCATCCAGTATCTAGCTGGGCGTAGAGCTTCTTCTGGGATCCTTTGACCTGGATCGGCACCAGTATCGATCCCTTCTCGACCGTCTTTCCGCGTACTTCATGGGAGGTCCAGTGGAACCCGTCCATGTCCCGGGCGCGTACCCTCCGCCCATACCGCGTGTCGAAGTATGCCTCCATGGTATCTGGTCCGGGCTTGCCCCCGACATACAGGACTACCGTATCTGCTTCCGAAACAAAGTACGGGTTAATAATGGAGTGCCCGGACTCACAGCCGAGGAAGCGCAGTAGCAGCCCGCTGGTATCATTGGGTGGAATTGTCAGGTCAAATGCCAACGTGTTCGTACTCCGGGGAATGACCGGAAACCTGCTCGGGAAAGGTTTGTTTATCACTAAGTTGGCAGTCCCGCCCATCTCTACTACTATCGTACTGCAGACACAATCGGCGTAGATGTCAACATTGAGTTGTACCTGGCCAGCCGGCCTTGGATGTGGATCGAGGTAGACTTTCGTGATATCCCAACCACTACCCTCAAGAATCACGTCAGCCGATGTGCTAGGCACACAACAAACCATAGCGATAAAGAGAAGGACCATCAATCTCAGAAACATCTCACCCTCCTGCGTTGCCCCTAACGGAACCCACCACACCCACTTGGTGGGGTTAGCTGTGGGGCACCACACACTATGTGTGACTTACTACTTAGACGTACCAAGCCGCCCCGCGTTGAATGGCCCTCCTTACACGTCCAAATTCCGGACGTACTGCGCATTCTCCTGGATGAATCTCGAGCGCGGTTCGGTTTCGGAGCCCATGAGGACACTGAACAAACGATCCGCCTCGGCGGCATCCTCAAGATCGACCTTGAGAAGCGTACGAACTTCCGGATCCATAGTGGTCTTCCACAGTTGGTCTGGGTTCATTTCACCAAGACCTTTGTAGCGCTGCATCGAGGTCCCAGTGCCGAGCTTTTTCTGCAACCTTCGTCTGTCATCCTCGGAGTAAGCATAGTGCTCAGCGCGGCCCTTCTTGAGCAAGTAGAGCGGCGGCTGCGCAATATATACAAAACCGCTGGTGATGAGATCATTCATGTACCGGAAGAGGAATGTCAACAGCAGCGTTCGGATGTGGGAACCATCAACGTCCGCATCGGTCATGATCACGATTTTGTGGTAGCGCGCCTTGGAGGCATCAAAGTCCTCACCAAAACCACATCCCAGAGCGGTGATCATGGCGCGAATTTCTGTATTGGAAAGGATCTTGTCGATCCGGGCCTTTTCGACATTGAGGATCTTGCCGCGCAACGGCAGAATGGCTTGGAAACGACGATCACGACCCTGTTTGGCCGAGCCACCAGCCGAGTCACCCTCGACGATATATATTTCGCACGATTCCGGATCACGCAGGGAGCAATCGGCCAATTTGCCGGGCAATGAAGCACCATCGAGCGCCGTTTTGCGGCGAGTCAGATCCTTGGCCTTGCGAGCAGCTTCTCTGGCCGTGGCGGCCTGGACAACTTTGCCGACGATCTTCTTGCCGATAGCAGGGTTCTCTTCGAAGAACGCGCCCAGGTGCTCGTTGGTGACACTCTCGACAATGCCGCGCACATCGGAGTTCCCGAGCTTGGTCTTGGTCTGGCCCTCGAACTGGGGATCACGCACGCGGACCGATATGACAGCCGTCAAGCCCTCGCGCGAATCATCACCTATGAGCGAGATGCCGGCAGCACTTTTGCCGTTCTTACTGGGCTTGCCGTTCTTCAGCAGATTGTACTTCAGGGCGTAGGCGTTGATCGAGCGGGTGAGCGCGGTGCGAAAACCGGTCAGGTGAGTACCACCCTCAATAGTATTGATGTTGTTCACGTAGGAATGAACCGATTCACTATAGCCGTCATTAAACTGAATGGCGACTTCGACTTCAACATCATCCTTGGTCTTGTTGAAGTGAATCGGATGGCGGAAGATCGGGGTCCTGCTTTCGTTAAGATACTCGACGAACGAGGACAAACCACCTTTGTAAAAAAAGCTGACTTCCTTCTTGTCGCGGTGATCGATCAGGTCGATAGTGAGGCCCTGGTTTAGAAAAGCGAGCTCGCGCATGCGATTCGCAACTCTCTCAAAACGCCATGAAATCGCTTCGAAAATCTTGCTATCAGGATAGAAACAGGTCTTAGTGCCAGACTTCTTCCGTTCGCCCACCTCTCTGACCGGCTTCTTCGCGGCCCCGCGCTCGAACTCCTGCCGATATACTTTGCCATCGCGACAGACCTCGACCCAGCACCACTCGGAAAGAGCGTTGACGACCGAGACACCGACGCCATGCAGACCACCGGAAACTTTGTAGCTATCGTGATCGAATTTACCACCGGCATGGAGCGTCGTCATGACCACCTGGAGGGCGGAGACCTTCATGTCAGGATGCATTTCAACCGGGATACCACGGCCATT
>CAZHDS010000003.1:0-7899 GCA_964531495.1 uncultured Ignavibacteriales bacterium | reverse complement strand
CGGATACGGTGATAGAATTGTCTTTGCCTATTTCGACTTTGATCTTGTCGCAGTGACCACCCATAGCCTCGTCGACCGAGTTGTCAACCACTTCAAATATGAGGTGATGCAGACCGCGAGCGCCCACGTCGCCGATATACATCGCTGGTCGACGCTGGACTGCTTCAAGTCCCTTGAGAACTTTGATCGTGGTAGCATCGTAGCTGTGTCCGTTGTCAACAGTACCTTTGGCCTCTTTGGCGGCCGTCTTCTCCGTAGTTGCCATCGACTCTATTGCCCTTTCTTGCCTTTCAAAAGCCGTATGGTCTTCACCGCACGGCCGAAGGGATAACTGTGGATCCGTTCCAAGATCATTTCCGACTGAAGTGAGAGCTGTTGGCGCCAGGAGTCATCAGGGACAGCGACGAAAATCGTACCATCTTCGTAGCGTATCGCTTCGGACCGAGAGTTGATCTCGTCGCCAACTATTTCAGCCCAATTCACAACGACCTGCCAACCATCGTAAGATCGCTTCAGACCAAGCGACCGCATCACATTGCCGATGGCGCCACCAATCATAGTGGGCTTTTTCATCGTCTGCCGATCGCCTGCCAAGCGCTGTTTTCAGTATCTCTCACAACCAGTATTCCTAGGTGTTCAGAATAACTGTTTTTGGACTCCGGGGCAAGCAAAAAATGTCACATATCTTGTTGCAAAATAAGGATTTATGGCCTTTTTGCAGGTCACTTAAACAATCCCGAGCGCCGTAGTCGAAAGGGTCCTATTCGGGCTCGAAATATGGCCCGAAACCGAGCTCAACGGAGGGACTGGCGAGACCCAAATCGCTCTGCGAGACCGTGCCGGGGGGGCGTCGCCAACTTGCCTTGTGAGACCGGGATGTGGACGGCGCAAATCCACATTCGGGCTGCCTCGCGGCCCTTTAGGCTTGCAAATGTCTCAATCCACAGCTATAATGTATATTAAGGACCAAGCAAGAGTGACGAATCATATAATCAATATACCCCCTGAAGGCTTCTTTGAAGCCGTTTCTGATTGGGCAGTTGTGTCTGGAGGACAAACAACCATGGTACGAAAACTGGTAACCACTGTTCTGGGCTTAATCCTTCTCACCGCGACAGTTTCCGCCGAAAGAGTGGAACTGATCAGCAATGCCGAGGACGTCAATGTCGTCGTCGAAGACCCGACCCTGGGCAGTACGATACTCAAGTTTGAGATCGGTGCTTTCAACAAGGAAGCTGTTGAGATCAACGGCCAGACCTATTTTGACATATCAACCGGATTCGAAAGCCGGGTCCTGACTGAGGGTGAGCCCCAGGTACCCCACGTCTGTCGCAGTATTGTCATTCCTGACGATGCCCATATGACGGTCAATATCCTGGCCATGGACTATGTTGATTTCGAGAAGACACCGGTAGTGCCCTCCAAAGGCAATCTCCTGCGTACAATCGATCCGGACATGGTGGCCTATACTTTTGGTCCGGTCTATTCGAACCACGACTGGTATCCGGCCGATGCGGCGACTATACGCGAGCCTTATATCTTGCGTGATTATCGCGGTACAGTGGTGGAGGTCAATCCGTTCCAGTACAATCCCGGCACCCAGACGCTTCGCGTCTACAAGTCGATAACGGTTGAGATCGTTAGCGATGGCCCCGGCCAGGCCAACGTCCTGACCAACGCCCAGCGGGAATCGGTTGTGACCGATTTTGACTATCTGTATCAGAGCCAGTTCCTGAACTATGCTGCTGCCACCAACAAGTATACATTGGTGCCTGAAACCGGCAGCATGCTCATCATTGCCTACGACTCTTTCACTGCCGCTATGCAACCGCTGGTGGACTGGAAGAACCAGAAGGGGCTGACCACTGTCATGGTTAACAAAACCACGGCTGGCAGTTCCGCTACTGCAATCCAAGGCTATATCCAGGACTACTACGACACAACTGATGTGGCGTTTGTGCTACTGGTGGGGGACAACGCCCAGATCCCGACGCTGACTTCGGGTGGTGGTGGCGCCGATCCGCTGTTCGCCTTGACGGCTGGATCCGATCACTATCCCGATCTCTTCGTGGGACGGTTCTCAGCCGAGAATACGACCCATGTCGCTACCCAAGTTGCTCGTACTATCACCTACGAGAGGGATATGTACAGCTCGGCTTGGTATCACAAGGGTATGGGCATCGGCTCCGATGAGGGCTCGGGCGGCCATAACGGCGGTGAGTATGACTACACCCACCTCGGTTATATCCGCGACAGCTTGATGCAGATTGGCGGTTACACTGAAGTCGATGGCATCTATGAGCCATCGGCGACAAAGGCCATGATCACGAACGGCCTTAACAACGGACGCAGCATCATCAACTACACTGGCCACGGCAGCACTACTGCCTGGTCCACGACCGGCTACAACAACACCGATGTTAATAACCTGATAAACGACAACATGTTGCCGTTTATCGTCAGTGTCGCTTGCGTCAACGGTCAGTTCCGTAGTTACACCTGTTTTGCCGAAGCCTGGATGCGGGCCACCAACGGTGGCAATCCGACCGGCGCTATCGGTATCTATGCTTCCACGATCAACCAGTCCTGGGCTCCGCCCATGGATGGACAAGATGAATTCGTTCGCATGATGATCCGCGAGGTAGCCAATTCCTACGGTTCGCTGTGTTACCACAGTTCCTGCAAGATGATGGATCTCAACAGCGGTTCAACCGGTACGAGTATGTACGATACATGGTTGATTTTTGGTGACCCGTCGGTGCAGGTTCGCTCTGCCGATCCGGCCCCGATCACGGTCAATCACGCCGGTGCCGCCTTCTTCAATATTTCGGAATACGAAGTTGAAGTGGTTGGTGTTGAAGATGCTCTAGTGGCTCTTTCGTACAACGGCCAGCTCTTTGGCTCAGCCTACACCGGCGCTGACGGTATCGCTCTTGTCCCGATCAGTGAGTTGTTGCCGATAGGCGTGGAGATCACGCTGACGGTAACGGGGTACAACCTCGCAACGACCGTTGAGCCAGTAATGGTCTCGACTGATCTGACGATTATTCACATACCTCTAGAAGACACCAAGGAAATCGTGGCCGACTACGAAGTCGCTTGTACGATCTTCTCCGACACGGCGCTGTTCGCTGATTCTGTGTTGTTGTTCTACGACGCTGGTGCTGGCTTTGTGTCGACCCCTATGTCGCTGGTGCGAATTGGTGATGACTTTGTCGGCTATATCCCGACGCAGCTGCCCGGCACCGATGTTGATTACTACATCTGGGCCAAGAATGTCGGCGGCTATGTTGATCAGACCGACACCTATAGCTTCAGTGTGATCGACTTTGGCATGTTCATGACGCCCGACTTCGTGAGCACTACGGCGCCGGTGGACGACACGATATGGTACACCCTTTCGGTGACCAACGATGGTGTTCTTGATGACACTTACAACCTGACTTTCAGCAACAACGTCTGGGCAACCGGACTTTTCGATGCCACCGGAGCCTATGAGATAACGGCCACCGATCTTCTCGCGGCCAACGCGAGTTTCGATTTCACGGTCCGGGTCATTGTACCGTCGAGCTTTGAGGACGAGTATGATTCGACTCTGGTCACGGCCACCTCAGTGGGCAACGGTGCTTTCAGCGATGTGAGCTCGGTCGTATCGGTTTCGGCCGGTATGCCCTGGCCGATTCCGTTTGGCGACATCTTCCCGACCACTACTCTCGACATGACCAAGTGGGAGTTGGGAACGGGCGTCACCCTCGAAACCGGCGGCATCGCTCCTCCGTCCGAACCTTACAGTGCCAACCTGGATGGCTCCAGGGACGAGCTTCAGACCGAACAGATCAATCTGCGCGGCGAGACCAACGTTTTGATAGGCTACTGGTATCAGCGGACTGGTGGAGGTGATTCTCCTGAGGCCGGTGACAATTTGACGGTGGAGTATCTTGACTCATTGGGCTCGTGGCAGCTTCTCAGCCAGCAACTCGGCGACGGCCCCGACATGACCGAGTTTGAAGAAGCGGAAGCCTACTTGCCAGGCGACGCCTATCACGCCGGATTCCGTCTACGGTTCTACAATTACGGAACGGCTGGTAACTACGATGACTGGTTTGTCGATGACATTTTTGTCGGCCATCCCTCAGATTACAAACTGGCCATCGATCCTTACTCTCAGTCGCAGTATGGTCCGGCCGGTGGTACGGCCTCCTTCCTGGTCACGGTTCGCAACCGTGGTTTGCTGGATGACAGCTACGACCTGAGCGCCACGGGCAACACCTGGGATGTTTCGTTCTGGGATGCCACGGGCGCAACTGAGATCACGACTACGCCGTTGATCGCGGGTGGTGACAGTGGCCAGTTCATGGCCAAGGTGGCGATACCCGCCGCAGCCGCACCCCACGCCAACGACATCGGATATCTCCACGCGACTTCTCAGGGTGACGGCGCTGTGACCGGCTTCGTTACAGTTGAGACGATTTCGGGTGGCCCGGCAATTGCATTCCCAATGTATGAGCCGTTTGCCGACACTGAGCTGTCGCTTGATCGCTGGTTCTCCAATAGTGGCGTTGAAATCTCGGCCGCGGCCTTGGCGCCTCCATCGAGTCCCAATGCCCTACATCTTGATGGTGGTGCCGACGAAGCCGTGTCGCGCCTGATCGACATATCCGGCCAGGATGGTGCTATCCTGTCATACTATTACGAGGCCGGTGGTAACGGCGATGTTCCCGAAGCTGGCGATGAACTGGTGTTCGAATATAAGAACGATTATGGCGAGTGGACCGTTATCAGCACGCAGGTTGGCGACGGCACTGCGATGACGAGCTTTGCGTATGTCAATGTGGGCCTGCCGCTGGATGCTGTCCATGCTGGCTTCCAGCTCCGCATCACCACGGCGAATGGCAGCACCGGTACCGATGATTGGTTCGTCGATGATATCCGGGTCGACTTCGCTCCAGACATCAGTATCTATCCCAGCACGGTTGATGAGACAATGGGGCAGAATACTGAGGCCTCGGACAATCTCATTATTTCCAATAACGGGCCGGGCGGACTGACCTACAATCTGCGCGTCGCTCAGGACATGCGCGGTGGCTACACTATTGATTTGCCGGCCGATGCCGACATGGAGCCCGCCAAGCGTACCTACCCGGCCGAGTTCCTGGCCTTCGATAATCTGAAGGGCAGCATCGACCCGAATCATGGTGCTCCGATCACCCGCAATATGGGTGGTCCGGATACTTACGGATACATATGGGTCGATTCCGATGAGGGTCTCGGCGGTGGCACGGAGTTCGCCTGGGTCGATGTTTCCGGAACAGGTACCGACGTAGCTGGTGACCTCGCTGATGACAACTACGGCGGACCATACCCCCTCGGCTTCACCTTCCCGTTCTATGGAGCGAACTACACTGAGTTCTATGTCGGCTCCAACGGGATGATCGGCTTTGATACGACCGCTATGAACTCACGGGTCCTGACGCCGCTACCTGCGGCCACCACACCGAACAATATCATCGCTTGGTACTGGCGGGATCTGAATCCTGTGGATGCCGACGATTCTGCCAATGTACATGTGTATGTCAGTTCTGACGGGACCGATTGCGTCATCCAGTTCGTAGACTACCCGATTTACTTGTCGTCAGGTGGTGATGTAGTCACGGCCGAGGTCATTCTCAGCGATAACGGCATGATCAAGATACAATACCAGTCCTTCGCCGCCGGATTTGACAAAGAGTCCGGTACCGTGGGTATCGAAGATGCCTCCGGAACGGATGGACTTGAAGTCGTCTACAAAGCGGCCTACCTGCACGACAATCTGGCTGTAACTTTTGCCAAGCCGTACGAATGGCTGACAATCAGCTCAGCGTCCGGCACGGTTGACCCCGGTATGGCTGATACGGTGGCGTGCATCATGAACAGCGGTGACCTGGACGAGGGTTCTTACGGCGGCAATATCATTGTCTACAGCAACGATCCTGATCCGATGAAGAACCCGTTCATGATCCCGATCAACATGACCGTCTCAAATGGGCCGGTATACGTCTGTGGTGATGTCAACTCCAATGACATAGGCCCAGATATTGAGGACTTGATTTATCTGGTCTCCTTCATGTTCCAGGATGGGGCCGCACCGCCTAATATGGCCACGGCTGACGTGACTGGAAATGGCGGCGATATTGACATCGATGACTTGATTACTCTGGTTTCCTTTATGTTCCAGGAAGGCCCCGCTCTAACCTGTTCCTTCTGATAAGGTGAGCCAAAATAGCTGATATAGCGGCCATCCTGCCAAGCAGGGTGGCCGTTTTTGTTTGTATCACGGGCAGACATAGAAACCCCTTGCAAATAAGGGGTTAGAGGCTATATTGGACTTACATGGTCCTGCCTTTTGAGCTGCTCTAATGACTTGGACGAACAAACAACTTTTCCAACACGGTGATATTCATGTCAAGACGTCTTAGCTGGCTATTTGTAACCCTGCTCCTTGCTCTTCTGGTCGGCGCTACCGCCCAATCCGAGGAAGAGCCTCTGCTGCCAATCGGCCTCACGGATGAGGAAATGCTTCGATTAGATGAAATCGGAATGTACAACCTCCGCACGGCCCCACCCACCGGGGCGATCCGGAATTCGTCTGAGTGGGAGCCAATGCAGGGTGTGATAATCCGCTACCCTTTTGGGATTTCCTACTCGCTCATAGCCGAGATGTCGGAAGACATTATGGTGACGACGATTGTCTCCAGCACCTCCCAACAGAACACCGTAACCGGCTATTACAATTCCAATGGTGTCAATATGGCCAACGTCAATTGGCTTATTGCATCGACCAATAGTATCTGGACACGTGATTATGGCCCGTGGTTCATTTTTGAAGACGATGGCCCGATGGCAATCGTTGACCCGGTCTATAATCGGCCTCGGCCGCTCGACGACGTGATTCCGCAAACGCTCGGAGCCAATTGGGGTCTGAGCGTATATGGCATGAGTATCGCCATCCCGGGTGGCAACCACATGTCTGACGGTCTGGGTATGTCCATGTCCACGCGCCTGGTTTGGGATGAAAACACGGGTTACTCGCACTCAGTCATTGACTCCATAATGCTGGCTTATCTCGGCAACGACTACACTGTTTTGGAGTACATCGAAAGCGGCGGCATTCACCATATTGACTGCTGGGCCAAATTTCTCAATCCCACGACTGTTCTGGTGAAGGATGTGCCGAGTAGCTCGTCGAGCTACGCCCTACTAAATGCGCGGGCCGAGGCTCTCTCACAGATGATCAGCCCCTGGGGACGGCCATATACCGTGGTACGGATCTATTGCCCTACCGGGACGGCGTACACCAATTCGATTATTCTCGGTGACAAGGTGCTGGTGCCGATTTTCAGCTCCTCCGGTGATGCTGGCGCTCTCCAGACCTATCGGGATGCCATGCCGGGCTACGAAGTCCTGGGTTTCACTGGCTCCTGGTTGGACGACGATGCGATTCACTGCCGGGCGATGGGTGTACCGGATTCCAACATGCTGTTCGTCGATCATATTCCCTTGTTTGACACGGCCGACACGCTCAATGACTATCGGGCTGAGGTCAGAATTGTAGATCATTCGGCCACTGGCCTCTTACAGAACTCCTGCAAAATCTTTTACAGTCTCGATGGCAGTGCCTTTGCCACCGTGCCGCTGACCGCCACGGGCACTCAGTATGTTTACGAAGGCTTCATTCCGGCGCAGTCTGGAGTGGGCGAAATCCGCTACTATATTCAAGCGGGCGACAATTCTGGCCGGGTCGAAACGCATCCTTTTATCGGCGAGCCCGGTGCCCACGCCTTCTCGATCGACGTCCCGCCGGACATGCAGTTGCCGGTATCGGAGCTGGCCGACAGCCTCCAGCCAGACGCTTCCTCGCTG
>CAZHDS010000002.1:0-44104 GCA_964531495.1 uncultured Ignavibacteriales bacterium | reverse complement strand
GACGGCGCATCTGATGTTTCACCTGTCCACAGGACCGTTTCAGGGTCGCCGGGTGGCTCTGATTCAGACCGCTGCCGGGGAGATCAAGCTCACCTGGGCCGACATGCCGTACGTCTCATGGGCGACGCCCGCGAGTATCACAACTGCTGCCGATCGGGCATTCGATGCCATCATGGATGATACCGGCCATCTGTACCTGGTCTATGTGGCGGCGTCAACCAACCATCTGTATCAGCGCAAAATCACCTACGGCAGTGGTACCTGGACGCCGGAGACGGCGGTCACCATCTACAACGTGAGTGACTCTCATCATCCTTCGTTGATCCGTGCCGAAGATGGCGAAATGTGGGTCAGTTGGACACGCCTCTACGCCGGTACCTATACGATGCACGTGAAATCATCGAGCGACGATGGGGCTACCTGGGGAGCCGGACCAGCCGATGTCGGCTTGGCTCTGGCCAGCGGATCGAATCCGCACTACTCGCGCTTGGCCTCAACCACGACTGACATCTGGGCGATATCCTGCGAGAACGGGGTGTCCCTTTCAACCCGTTCGCAAGTAATCGGGAGTGGCAGTTGGAATGCCAAGGTTGATCTGGCTACGGGAAGCGGTCTTGATGAACAATTTGACGTGGCGGTCTCTGACAACAATCAGCTGGGCGTAGTCTTTGATCAAGCCGCCCTTAAGTTTCGGGAGTTCGATGGTGATAGCTGGAGCTCGGCGGTGACGCTTGACAATGACGAGTGTCTTTCTCCGCAGCTTCGTTATCAGCAGAATGTGCCGGTCGTGGTTTATCTGAGTGAGGCGGCTGGGGGACAGGTCCTGCTCAAACACACCAATCGTCGTACCGGGAGTTTTGCTGCCCCGAACACACTCGATTCAGCCGCGAATACGTTTGATGCCGTGCTGCTCTATGATCTTAGTTCTTTCGAGTACGCCGATCTCACCAACGCCGCCGGAAGCAGTTCTACCGCCGATGTGTATCATCCCCGGTCCAATGTCCTTATCGGTGACCTGGGTGATTGTATCTGTCTTGGGATGGCGGCGAAATTCCGCCTCCTGAAGCTACTCTTGTCGACGGCTGGCAGCGGCGGCAGCGTCACCTACAGCTATTGGACCAATGACGGTTGGATCGCTTTCACTCCGGCGGGAGGAAACTATGCTTTTGATGCGCCCGATCAGGAGTTGTTGCTGTGGGATGATTATCAGTCCATTCCGCAGCTCTGGCAGAAACAGGCAATCGCCGATAACGATCCCCTGTACTGGATGAAGATTCAGATTGAATCAGAATACGCCACTGGTCCGGTGGGAAGTCAAATCACGGCCATGAGCGATCTCAAAGCGATCAGTCTCAGGAGATAAGAGATGTCGTATACAAACGTGGAATTGCTTAGTCATCGGCTGATCAGCACTGTTCCCTTGCAGGACCGGATCTATGATCAGGTGGTGCATCTCAGGGGAACGACTGATCAGCCGTTTTACGGTGGTGCCGTCGATGGGGACTCGATGCTGGTGAAGTCAATTCGCAGCCAGAGCCTGACGCGCCAGTCCCTGCTTCTATCGTCGGCCGAGCTGGCTGTGGCCTCGACGCCGCTGGTCCCCGGATCGGTAGTGATTGCCTCGGACAGCTCTCTCGGAGTAGTCTACGCCGAGAATGTCGATTTTGCCGTTGATTGGCCAGAGGGTAAGATCAAGATCAAAGAGAGCGGTAGTCTGGCCCTTGGTACGACGGTCACGATATGGTATCTGCCTTACACTGTCTGTCAGGCGGGAAGCGACTACGTCCTTGATGCGGCGCGAGCGGAACTGCGACGCACCAACGGTAGTTCGCTATCTTCAGGGGAGCGAGTCTTTGTCGACTTCTCGCCGCGCTATGAAAGTTTCGATCAGATCGTTCTGGACAATGCCGTCGTGGAGGCCAATGGCACTATTGAGCGCGAAGTTGATCCTGATCGACAATTTGGAGCTGATCCGACCCTCCAGGCGGCCGCTACCTATCGAGCGCTGGCGGTAGTCTGTCGTACTGCGGCCGGACGCGAGCTGTCCAGTGGACGAGGGGAAGACCGCATCGCTTCCGTTTGGCTGAAACTGGCCGAAGTGAATAGCGATATGGCTGAGAAGTATCTGGCCGGCTTTAGGGCTCCCTTGACTGGGCCGAGCCATCCCTCTCACGGTTAACAAGGAGTACTCATGTTGTCTGGATTAGATCGGGCGCAATCGCGCCGAATGTGGTTCGTGCCGGAGTTCGAGGTTTGGGGCCTGAGCGAGTGGGGAACGGCGGACTTCTTGATCTTAGAGCAGATTGGTTCCGAGAGCACGATTGGCTACGGCAGCCATTCTTTGGGCGGTGATGCTCAGGCGGTTGTCTTCGAAGACCTGACCGATCATCGCGGCAATCGACTACCCGATACGATCGACGCCGCCCGAGTGATCGTGAGGCCGCGGTCCTCCCAAAATGTCTTCGTGGTCGGCGATGAATCAGAAACCGGCTTCAAGCTGGCCCGCGATTCTAACGCGACCGGGCCGGTCACAGCCGATCTGCTGATAGTCGAAATGGGTTCTTGAAGTGCCCGCACTGGTGACGGCTGAGCAGGACCAGAGCGAGCACTACCTGACGCTGCTCGACGATCTGCTCATTCGGGAGTACCGCAATCTGCTTGACCCTGACAATACCAGCGTACGTCTGGGGGAGTTTTTGAAGATGATAGAACTACGACACAAACTGACGCCATCCGGATCCGATCAGCGTGAGTTCTGGGCGGAGATGGATCGCATTCGGCGCCAGGTGATGACAGTCGATAAGCCACCACGCAAAGCGGCCCCGTCGGCAGGCGGTAAGCGTCGCAAGAAGGAGGCTTAGCATGCAGTGTTGCCTGGGATTTGTCGGACTGCTGTTGTGCAGTCAGGTTGTGCTCGGCGCGGCGGATACCCTGCGAGATACGAGCGACATTGATGATGCCTTCATCTACTCCTGGGAGGGCTGCAATCCAGAAGTGTATGGCGAAGATTGTCGTCGCTACAACGCCGGGGGAGTGATCAACGCCACCGTTGGCAAAACGGCCGGTATAAAATGGTCTCGCTTGCTCTGTGCCCTGCCAGGATGGGATGGTGAGGTTCCGGACTCGGCGGTCTTCAAGGTGTACTGCAAGTACGAGACCGACGCTTTGGACCGACGAATCATGGCGTATCCTTTGACTCGGGCCTTCGTCGAGGGCACCGAGTTCGATTATGTTATTGGCAACTATCCCAATCCAGACAGCGGAGCGACGTGGTTGCACGCCTATCTTGATGACGGAGATGGTGACTCACTGCTGTGGTCGACTGCTGGCGGTGACTACACCACGGCCATTGCCTGCACGACGACCATCACCGGGACCGGTCAGTATTTTTCATTTGATCACTTCCGGCGTCTCTTAAACTACTTCGACACCAGTGGCAACAACCATGGTTTCATCCTGATCAACGAAGACGCCGCGCCATCCTCCTCCAGTGGCAAGGTGCTGCGAGCCTCGGAGGGTGAGGCCAGTACTCAGCCATTGCTGATACTCTATGAATACGAGGCGAGCGGCACGCCAAAACGTCGAGGACGCCTCATCAAAAACGGGAGATCATTATGATGCGAAGTCGCAATGAAGTTACTATGAAAGCGTTTGTACTGATCATCGGCTTGTGGATCGCCCTGGGGGCATCAGCGGCCATCGTGAATAACTCGACGACATCGCCAACCGCCGAAGATTCTATCGGAGTAGTTTTCTACTCGCTTGATAGTCTGGGCAACCCGACTATCGCCGACTCGCTCTTTGTTGCCGTTAGCGGTCCGCGGGGAAGCGTTGTCTACAGTAACTCAATGGCCGTCTCGGACAGTCGGGTGACGACCACTACCGTTGGTTCGGGCCGTTTCTATCTGTTTGCAGATCAAGTCTCGAACCTTGATGGTCCCGGTGTTATGGGTAGTTACTCGCTGGGGTTGGTGGCTCGCAATACCAGTCTGTCACTTCTGACCCCGGCCCAGATCGACTTTCAGATCGTCAGCCGAGAGCTGTCCGAGCAACTGCAGAAGATCGAGGACTCAGTTCTGGTCAAAGGCGGGGCGATAGACACCAACTACACCGAACGCGGGGCTGATTCGTCGAATGCCGCACATTGGGTTTGGAATACGCCCCAGAGCGGTCACACCACTGCTGGCACCTTTGGCAAATTCCTTGACGATGAGATTTCGGGCATTGGCTCAGGTTCGGGGCTCTACTCGTACACGATTCAGCTCTTCGACTCTAGTTCCTCTCAGGTCGTTCCGGGGGCGCGGACGGTGGTGCGCAATCTATCCCAGACAGCTCTCATCGCGGTCGGAACGAGCGACAGCTATGGAACGATTTCGTTCAATCTTGATGCCGGTAGCTTTGTCGTGGTGGCTGCCTCGCCGGGATACATTTTCGAAGCGTATGATACTCTGGTCGTGGGCGGCGCGGGCGTGGATACCGTCCTTTGCGCTGGGTTCGATCCAGGGACACCGACCTTTCCGTCGTTGTGTCGGATCTGGGGGTATCTGTACAATGCCAATGGACTGGCCGAAGACAACGTCAGTGTTTCGGCGCGCATTCCGAGCGGCGTGACGACTTTTGCGAATGGCATTGTCACTCCGACTGAGGTCTCTACCGTCACCGACTCCTATGGATACTTCTCTCTGGATGTGGTACCGTCGGCCGGGCTGGGCGACGATGGAGCGGAGTACGAAATCACTATCAGTAGACAGGATGGCACGATTCTCCGCCAGCGTCTGGATGTCCCGGATTCGGCCAGTTGGCAGCTGCGATGGTAGCCGCTTTCGCGGCTGCCACATCAGCTAGTCTTGATGCGTTCTCTCGTTTGACGGATTGTTAGAAGTTGGGCGCTTCCGCCGAGCCGAACAGAAAATTCATGTAATACACGACGTCGGCGATATTGACATATCCGTCACCATTGGCATCGGCTCGCGCCTCGCCTCCGGCGGGGGCCGAGCCTCGCCCGGTTACGAAGTCGACCAGCAGCACGAGATCGAGAATATTGGCTGCGTCGTCGCCGTTGTAGTCGCCGGCGACATGCTGGCTGCTACAAGAGTAGTGAATCAGGACGGTCGAAGTGCCCGAGAGGCCGCCTGCGTCGTATCCCGTACTGCGGAAGAAATACAGGCTATCCTCATCGATGCCGGTGGGCTCCCAGGTGTAACTCCAGCCATCGTTGCCGCTGAAATCGGCCCCCATGAGCTGCCGGGCGACGGGGTAGTTGCGAGCGAACACAGTTATCACCATATCGACGTTGTGCCAACTGCCGTTGTACAGTACCTGGTGACTGGTGAAGTTGTCGCGCATTGGCACGTCGTATTTGGTGCCGTTGGCCGGATCAGATACGGTCACTTGCCAGTCTTCACCGTCCGCTGGCCAGTTTCCAAAACCATCTATGGCCAACCAGCGTCCGCTGGCACCGCTCAAGCCAATTATCGCGCTTCGCCGCTGTTCCTCCACGCTGACTCGTAAGTCATAGTACGATGGGGAGCGCTGAGAGGCAAATTCGAGCAAGTTGCCGTGGTCAGCGAAGTACCGCATGAGGCCCCAGAGAAAATCATCGTCATAGGTTCCCAGATTGTCGTTGGTGCTGCAGCGGGTGGCCAGGCTGTCGGTTAGCTGCGGTATCGTCAGGGTACCACCGCCATATTGCATGACCTGATAACCTAGGTCGGCCCAGAGACGAACTGCGAGCGCGGCGGCAGCAGGGGCGCTATGACGAGCGGTGGCGGTTGTCGTCGATAGCCCGACGGAATAGTCGTGACTGGCGGAACGACGATGCACCTCGACGTAGCTCATGTTCTCATCACTGGAGGACATCAGCAACCGCAGCTCGCTGCAGAACTCATCGCCATTGTCAGGCGAGGTGACTGTTGCGATCGGGGGGGTTGGCTCTAGATAAACGGTGGCGATGGCCGAGGCCGTTTGGCCCAGGGTATCGTGGACTGTGGCGCGCAACGTATACGTGCCTTCAGGCAGGCTGGAGAAATCCCAGTTGAGGCTAAAACCGGTCCCGCTGGTCGCCGAGGAGGTTCCATCGCGAAGGGGGGACGAACCATCGAAATCGGTGCCTATAGACGTATAGCCGCCGCCCGAAGAGTACTCAAAGGTTACATAGTCAACATGCTCAGAGCCGGTGGTCTCGTTCACCCAAAGTTCGCTGGATCCCAGCAAAGAATGGCCGTGATCGATTGAGAGCCAGGCCACTTCCGGTGGCGGCACGGTCGTGGCGCTTTGCACGGATATGTATGACGTCTTGGTCTCAAGATCGGTGCCACAGTAACTGGAGACTGTCAAAGAGACGGCATAGTCACCGGCGACAGTGTAGTTGTGCGCGGGGTGCTGCACCGTCGAGGTCGAGCCGTCACCGAAATTCCATAACCAGGACGTTCCGCCCGTCGATAGGCTCGTGAAGTTGACGTAGAGAGGGACAGTACCGCTGGTGGGTGAGGCCGAAAAATCGGCTGTGGGTACGGCTGGGACGGTTATATAATTGGTCTTGGTCTCGGTGTCGGTGCCACCTGTGCCATTGACTGTCAGGCTAACATCATACTGACCGGGCGTGGCATAGGCGTGGGTCGGATTGGCCGTCGTGGCAGTACCACCATCACCGAAAGACCAGCTGTAGCTCGAGATCGTGCCGGTCGAGGCGCTCGTGAAGTTGACAGTATTGCCGGCGCAGGCGATGGTCGGACTGGCTGTGAATTCGGCGACCGGAGGAGCCGTGGTGCCACCGCCCGTGGAGCCAACCGCATACATGGCCAGACGTCCGGGAAAATTGTAGTAAGTGTTGTTGACCAGATCCACCCACCCGACGCTCTCATCCCACATGTTGAAGGAGTTGCACAAAACGGGCGTATCGTCAGTTACGATCAGCGGTACTGAGTATGGATCGATACCGGGACCGAAGTAGAAACCGGCAAAGAAAGGTCCATTGACAACCACTGGTGGATCTATCTCCACCCATATGTCGTAAAAATCGGGATCGACCACGTTGTCCTGGTAGTCAGGCGACAATCCAAGCAAAGTGCCAGGCATCGGACAGCTGGGGTTGGTGTAGTCGACCGCTTCGACATCACCGGCGTAGAGGATTGTGGTCGCGCCTTCGAAACCAACAATGATGTGTATTTCCTCGACGGTAAACGGATATGGATCCGGGCAGCTCAGTTCGGGATCAAGATAGACCTTGTACAGCTCATCTCCCGCCAGCCAGCCATCAACGGACCAAGCCATGGAGTCAAAGGCCACTGCGTAGCAGGTATCAGCTGCGACCAACCGGGTGTTTTCGCGGATGGGGATTGGCTCGATCGGTCCCAGGCTGGTTGCCTGGCCTCTTTTGACAATCTCGGCCGTTGCGGTAGCTGCCAGAGCAATTATGACCATAATGGCGATTGTGACGTGGCGACGGATCATCCGTTATCTCCTTACAGGTGATTTGCAAGCACTTACTGTTGATTATCGGCGATTTCCCGTATATTTTGAGCGACTTACGGGAACGGCCCGAATAGCGACCTGTTAGACAGGGGAAATAGTTTGCCAGAGCGGAAACAGAAACGACAGGATATGGAAGCAAGACTGCAGAAGCCGGATTGGCTTAAGGTACGCGGATTTGCCGGAACCGGCTATGACCAGGTTGCTGGTCTGGTCAAGAACCACGGCCTTCATACGGTTTGTCAGGCGGCCAACTGCCCCAATCGAGGGGAATGCTTCAACCGGGGCACGGCTACCTTCCTGATAATGGGCTCAAAATGCACTCGCAACTGCAGTTTCTGCGATATTGCCACTGGTAGACCGTTGCCGTTGAATCCCCGAGAACCAGTGGAACTGGCCGAAATGGCCGTGACACTCAAGCTAAAACACGTGGTGGTGACTTCGGTAACCCGCGATGACCTTCCCGACGGTGGAGCGAGTCATTTTGCTGAGACGGTTCGCCAACTACGTCTTCACCTGCCCGAGGCAACCGTCGAACTACTGACTCCGGATTTTCGCCGGGCTCCGAGCGCTCCGGACATCATCATAGCCGCCGCCCCGGAAGTCTTTAATCACAACGTCGAAACAGTACCGAGACTCTATCGGTCAGTTCGACCGGGAGCAGTCTATCAACGTTCGTTGGATCTCCTGAAGTACATGGCTGACAATTCGGATATGGTTACCAAATCGGGTCTGATGCTTGGGTTAGGCGAAACCCGCGATGAATTGCTGAAGGTATTTGATGATTTGGTGACCCATAGAGTTGCGATGCTCACTATGGGACAATATCTAGCACCATCGAAGGATCATCATCCGGTCATCCGCTATGTTCCGCCGGACGAATTTGACTCTCTGGGCGAGGATGCCCGCCGGGCTGGTTTGCAGCGGGTTCAGTCTGGACCCCTGGTCCGATCATCCTACCGGGCCGAGCAGTTCCGATCTGTGTAGTGAATCTACACAGGCTCAATTATTCAACAATAGTGGTTCTGGGTCTGGGCTTTTTGGCCCAACATCCGATAGCAATAGTGATAACGACCAGCTAAGGATGGAAATCTGTGAACCAGTGCCCGAACATTCTTATCGTCGATGACGAGCCGTACATCTGCAACATAATTTCAGATGCTCTGGCCGGAGAGGGCTGCAATACCCTGGCCGTGTCGGATCCGGCCGAGGCCCTTCATTACGTGCATACCAGCCGGATCGATCTGGTATTGAGCGATCTAATGATGGGCGAATTCTCAGGCGAGCAGATCCTTGACGCAACTCTGGCTGAGCATCCTGATGCCATCGTTATTCTGATGACGGCCCACCCCACAGTTCAGACCGCCATCTCAGTGCTGAAGCGAGGAGCGTTCGATTTTCTGGTCAAGCCGTTCAAGCTGGAGATGCTACGAGCCACCATACGACGCGGGTTGGAGCATCAGCGGATCTTGCGCGAGAACCTCCAGTTGAAAGAGCAGGTGGAATTCCTGCGCGTCGCAGCCGCCACCGGCACACGCAGCGATCTTCAGGAGTTTCTCGGCATGGTGGCCAGGTCGTGTCGCAAGGAAACTCTGGCGAGTGCGGTTGGCATCATCAGGGTAGATCAGAGTACGCACGAGCCGGATCAGGAAGTTTTTGCGGGCGAGGATGATACTTACCGCTCTCAAGTCTTAGAACCGGCTTCTGTGGCAAGCGTAATCCAGAACGGTCTTCGTCCGGTGGTTCATTCCGAACGCATCGACGACGATGGCGAGCACCTACGCCAGACCTTCGTCACCCAGCCGATCATTGACAGAGATAGGCTCCTGGGTGTGATAAATCTCCTGGTGCGGGCTCGTTTTGGAAGCCTCACACCCGGGCAGTTCGATATTCTCGGTATTCTGGCCAGTTCGGCCGCCTCGGCCATCGCCAATGATCGTCTTTATCGGGATCTCAAGGGATCGTATCTGCAGGCCATTCGCGGTCTGGCCAATGCCGTCGAAGCGCGCGATCAGTGCACGGCTGGTCACACCGACAGAGTATGCCGTTTGGCTGAATTGATGGGGCAGGAATTGGGCTGGACCGAGAGCCAGCTCGAAGGCATCGTCATGGGCTGTACTCTGCACGACATCGGCAAGATCGGAGTCCCGGATCGGATTCTCAACAAGCCGGGCGCGTTCACCGAGGACGAGTTGAAGCAGATGCGCTCGCATCCCGACCTGGGACGGAATATCATTGATGGCATCGATCTCTTCCAACCCGCCATGCCGTACGTTGTGGCTCACCATGAGCACTACGATGGATCCGGCTATCCCCACGGACTTAAGGGGGATGAGATTCCGGTCGAGGGTAGGTTGTTGGCGGTGGTGGATACTTTTGATGCCATTTTGTCCGACCGTCCCTATCGCGATGGATCCGACCTGCGGACGGCCGTCGGTGAGCTGATTAAATATAGCGGCAGCCAGTTTGATCCGGCTATGGTAAGGGTTTTTCTGAAGGTACTAAAGGGTGGTCAGATCGACTTCAAGGCCATGTTCGGCCGCTCTGAGTCACTTGATCAACTCGATGATATCGAGTTGCCGGCTACTGAAAAGGTATCGGTGTAAACGATACTACCAGAATTCCTATCGCTATCCAACCCATCCAGCGCGAGGTTCTATCGAGGGGCAGACTGTCGTCGAGCGTTCTCGGGTGACTCATGCCAAAGAGCAATCCAAAAGTGGCGAAGACCCACCACATGAAAGACTGAAATCCCAGGATAACCAGAAACGCTACGGCGATCTTGCCCAGGCGGTGTTGGTGCTTGCGAACCAGGCCGTAGACCACATGACCGCCGTCAAGTTGACCAATCGGTAACATGTTGATGGCGGTAATGAGCATGCCCACCCATCCCGCAAAGGCAGCTTCGGTCAGATAATAGAACTGCCCGGGGGGGGCCGCGCCGACCAGCCAGAGGGTTGACAGACGCATCAGGATAGACTCGCCATACAACTGGTGACCCATAACCGCAGGCGGGAAGGCTTCCTGGGGGAGAAAAGTGGATTGCGACAGGCCATACCACAGCCAGCCTACGGCCACGATCCAGCCGGCGATTGGTCCGGCGGCACCGACGGCGATCAGGTCGCGCCGATTCCAGAAAGGCGACTTGGATTTGATGATAGCCCCGAAAGTGCCGATTATGTTCGGGGCCGGGATGAAATAGGGCCAGGAAGTGACAATGTGCCGTTGGCGACTGACGACATAGTGGCCCATCTCGTGGACGAATATAATGGAGACCATGGCCAGCGTGAAGACCAGACCCTCGCCGCGACTCAGGGCTGCCCAGGTCATTTCCCAGCTCAGGCCGAAGTCGCCGGTCACGGAGAACCAGCGGCTCAGAATCGAAACGATATAGACCGAGAGCAGCGTCGCCACGAATAGGATAATATTGAGGGCTGGAATATGACGTCGTGGTTGAGGATCGATCACCAGGACCAAACCGTCGGGGTTTTCGTCCAGGCTGAATTTGTATCCGGCCGTATCTAATCGGTCTTGCAGAAGCTTCCGGGACTTTTCCCGATCAAAACGATAGCTGAGGGAAAAAGACAGACTGGCCTGTCCCTGGCGGTAAACGGCACCGACCGCGAACAAATCGCCGACCAGACGGGTCATGCGCTGGGCATTGGCATCGAAACTACTGGGCTCATGACTGTTCATACGTGGCCATTATACTGATGGCAAACCCCAACCGTTAGTTTTTTCAGGCCAATAAGATCAGCCGGTTGGGGGGGCAAAAAGAAAGGCCGGGACGCTGATGCCCCGGCCGCCATCATGATAGGTCTGTACGTCAGAAGGCGTAAGCGTCGCCCCAGGCGACACGCTCAAAGCCGTCGTCGCCGGTTCGTTTGACTTCGGAGAGGCCGCGATCATAGTGGAAACCAGCACTGTTATGAACAACCAAGGTATTGGCAATCACTGAGCCGTAGAAATCGCCTGAGTTGCGAAGGTCGGCGTTCCCCTCGGGAGAGTAGAAGGTGGCATAACAGTCGCCAGAATTCTTGAGAATGAAATCGCCGCTGGAATAGATCTGCAGATCCTTGGGACTGCCGCCATCGTTGATGGTAGCTGAGTTTTTCACTTCTATGTTGCCATCGACGTAGATCACCACCTCGGCTCCGGCGGCCAGCTCCATCGTCGCGCCGTTCTTGAAGGTGATGTCAGTGAAGAAGTAAGTGCCGCTCTGAAGCGTGACATCATTGGTGATGTACAGCGTTTTTGCGCCAGCGTTATAGCTGTAGCTACCCGACAATCCGGTAGCGTTGTCATTGCTGGCCAGGGCGGCAGCGAACTCAGCAGCCGAGACTGGTGGCATAGTCTGTTCGTCGGCCGCCGAGGTCGTGTCACCGGCTACGGTGGCGCCAGGGTTGATGTCCAGACCGCCCTCGAACGAAGTGGCGAGATCACCGCCTATATCGGCGCTATTCTTGACATCAATGTCCCCGTTGGAACCAACGTCCCCTTCGTCGAATATGGCAGTGGCGGCGTAGGTGCCGGAATCGGAATTGTACGAGTCAGTCAGGGCGGAGTTCTTGATTTCCACCCAGTCGTCGCCGAACAAGGCGTAGCTGAAGGGACTGAACTCATCCGGCACGAGGGTCAGTTCCACTTGGGAGAGACCGCCTGCGATCTCACCAATCGAAATCACTTCAACCGTGTCAAGCAGGGTCGAATCCGTACTGGAGTCCCGAACCACTACTGTGAACATTCCCCCGCAAAATGATTCGTTGGTGAATCCCGTTCGCCAGGACGCGTTGGCGGCCAATTCGACCAGAGCACGTTTGGCTCCTGCTTCGGCCACATGAAAGGCCTGCTCATCGTGTAGGGTGTTGTACGACAGATCGAGATCGTCGTTGGAGCGATCGATTGTCATCATGCCTAAGCCAGCCAGCATTAGCATGAGTATGAGTGATATCAGCAGGGCTGAGCCACGGTTGTTGCCTGTCAAATTCTTCATGATGTTATGCCTAGTTGACGTTTCTCATGTGAATCCGTTCGGTGAGCGTGAACGTACGATAGCCGTTATTGAGATCGTAGTTCTCGTCGCGCCGGGGAGTTTGAGTCGTTACTGAAATGGTCAAGGTCGAGGTATCGACGACCGTATACGTAATTCCATTGAGAAGATCGGAAAACTCAACGGCGTCGGCGGAGTTGACCTTCTTCATCAGCTTGTAGACCATCTGTCCCTCGGGCAATTCGTACAGTGCTTCCACTTCATCGTCAGTGAAGGGATCGAGATAGTATATCACTGTGTCGACCGGTTGGGTCAACTGAGCGAAGACGAAGAACGAATCGCCGTTAAAGGCGTAAGCATCATGGCCGCTCAGCTTGAAGCCCGCCATGCGGGTAGCCTTCCGAATTTCTTGAATCGTATTGCGGCAAAGATGCTGCGCCTCCGAGAGGTCGACCTGCGCTTCTGATTGCCCGTGCATCCGAGCGTAGAACTGAAACGATGCCATGGAGATTAGGCCGGTCATGGCCAGCGCAATCATCATTTCCACCAACGAAGAGCCGCTGCGGGAAGTGAGTTTGGCGATTGTACGAGACATCATGATCCTCACTCCTTTGGCACCATAGTTGAAAAGGTGCTGCTGCGAGGGGCGCCCATCTGATCGGTCCAGGCGATCGTCACCTCGACGTAGGCCAGCCCCGCAGGTACAAGGGTATCGGTACTGTTGTCCCAGATCGCAGTGGTGCGATCATATGTCGATTCCAATGCTTCGTCGAATGATTCGTAGGGGAGAGTGTCTGGCAGATCCGCACCCACCTGGTAGAGTTCCAGCTTGTCTTTCGCCAGATCACAGATTGTCATGACGTCTTGAGATATCTTGTTGGCGTCCATTGAGACGACCAGAAGTGGTGCCAACCCCATCAGCCCGATGGAAGTGACCAGCATCCCGATCAGCACCTCCAAGAGCGTCATCCCCCGATTATTGAACATTTGTTGTCTCCGAACTTGTTGTCGTTATCCGCCTCAAGACGTTGAGTCGCAATAAGCTCGCCAGCAATGCTTTGTAACTCGTATCTCCTAATGGAGACCCATCATAGAGGGACGCAAGAGCTATTGCGAGAGTGTTTTTCGGACACCATAGAGAGGGAAGCTCCCATACTTGTGGGGGATAGGGGAGTACCATGTCCTCCGTCCACTTTGGGCCATTTGGGGCGATATTCCAGGTCTTTCTGGTTCAGGCTGCTGATATGATCTGCAGGATATTCGACCTAATCTTATAATCCGTCGGTTTTCTGGTTTGGTTCGATCGTCGGATGCGTCTAAAGTGAACTGGAAAAACAAGATCGAGATTGGGACGGTCGTGAATTCACCACTGTTTGAGCGACCTGTCCAGCCTCCGAAAAAAGGCCTTGACTTGGACCAGAAATCGGGTTACCTACTCGGCATCATGACTTGTGAAATCAGTCACATGTATGTGTGACGAAGGCGAGTTTGTATGTCCGAGTACTTGGCCGTTTTGATGTTCATCATAGTTGGTGCCGGCATCGTCCTGTTCACCTTCTTCTTCTCTAAACTCCTGAGGCCCCACAACCCCTACCCCAAGAAGAATCTGAACTACGAATGTGGCGAGCTCCAAATCGGATCGTCCTGGTTCAAGTTCCATAACCGCTTCTATATCTTCGGGTTGATCTTCGTGATCTTCGATGTTGAGGCAGTCTTCATGTTTCCGTGGGCGGTGGCTTATGGACAGCTGGGGCTGTATGCTCTGGTGGAGATGGTGCTATTTATCCTGATCCTGTTCTTCGGGCTTTTCTACGCCTGGAAGAAGGGGGTCTTGAAATGGGCATAATCAAGAAACTTCCCATCTACGCTGAGAAATTTCCTGGCGGCGGCATAATCGCCACCAGTGTCGAATCAGTTCTGAGCCACGCTCAGGCCTGTTCGATGTGGTATCTGCTGTTCGGGACGGCCTGCTGTGCGATCGAGCTAATGGCTACGGGCGCTTCGCGATACGATTTTGACCGCCTCGGAATGATCTTTCGACCCACTCCGCGCCAGGCGGACCTGATTATCGCCGCCGGCACTATTACGAAGAAAATGTCTCCCCGTCTACGCCGCCTATACGACCAGATGGCTGAGCCACGATATGTTATTGCGATGGGTGGTTGCACCATCAGCGGTGGCCCATTCAAGTACGACAGTTACGCCGTGGAAAAGGGAATCGGGCACATTGTCCCGGTCGATGTCTATATTCCGGGCTGTCCGCCGCGTCCCGAGTCACTTCTGGAGGGCTGTTTGACCCTGCAGAAGAAGATCAAAGCCCAGAAGCTGCCGGATTGGCACGAGAAGTAGTATGACCAAGGAAGAACTCCGCCAGTATATCGGATCCAACTTCGAAGGCAAGCTGACCCCGGTCGAGACAGGGCGGTTTGACCCTTGGTTTGAAGTCAACGCTGAGGATCTGGTCGAAGTGTGTCGCAAGCTTAAGGAAGACGAGCAGTTGAGATTCGATTTCCTGTGCAATATCTCCGGTGTCGACACTAAAGAGCAGTTTGAGGCCGCGTATTCGTTGGCTTCTATCAGCCTCAGTCATCGAGTTGATATCAAGGTCGTTCTTCCCTATGACAAGGCCGAGGTTGAGTCGGTTAAGGAGATCTGGGCAGGTGCCAATTGGCACGAGCGCGAGATATGGGAACTGTACGGCATCAACATCAAGAACCATGGAAATCTGAAGAGATTCCTGTTGCCGGACGAATGGGATCAGGGCCACCCGATGCGCAAGGACTGGGATGCACCTGATTTTGAGCGGATTCCGGAGGGTTGAGCGTGGCTGAGCTTAGGACAGAAGAATTCCAAGTCAATATGGGCCCGCACCATCCCTCGACCCACGGGGTGTGCCGTCTGGTTCTGACGATGGATGGTGAGAAAGTCACGGCTATCGAGCCGGTGGTCGGTTATCTCCATCGGGCTATCGAAAAGATATGTGAAAATCGCACCTATCCGATGATCACGCCGCTCAGCGATCGTTTTGAATATGTCACGTCGATGGCCTCCAACCAGGTTTATGCCCTGGCGGCCGAAAAGCTGGCCGAGATTGAGGTGCCGGAGCGGGCCGAATTTCTGCGCGTTATCATGGTGGAGCTCAATCGGATCACCTCGCACCTGATTTTCTGGGGTGTGACGGCTATGGACATCGGCGCGTACACGCCGTTCCTGTATGGTCTGCGCGAGCGGGAGTTGATTCTTGATTTGTTCGAAATGACCTGTGGCCAGCGCCTGACCTACAATTATATCCGCATTGGCGGTGTCTCGCGTGACATTCCGGCCGACTTTGTGCCGAAGTGCCGCACGGTGCTTGATACGATCGAGGGCAAGTTCGACGACTACGAGGGACTGCTTAACGAAAATCCGATCTGGTTGGTTCGCACCAAAGGCATCGGTGTTCTGTCGCCAGAGATGGCTATCGCTTACGGTTGCTCCGGTCCGGTACTGAGAGCCTCAGGCGTCAAGTATGATGTTCGTCGCAACGATCCTTATTCGGTATATGACAAGTTCGATTGGGAAGTTCCTTGCCTGCCTGCCGGCGATTGTTACGATCGTTTCATAATGAGGTTGCTGGAGATACGCCAGTCCATCAAGATAATCCGGCAGGCCCTTGATGGTCTTCCGGAAGGACCCATCAAAGCCAAGGTATCACCGAAATTCAAACCACCGGCCGGTGAGGTGTATAGCCGCATCGAAAGTGCCCGGGGTGAGATGGGATGCCACATAATCTCCGACGGAACGGTCAAGCCGGTCCGAGTGAAGTTCCGGGGTTCATCGTATAACCATCTCCAAGTACTACCGGAGATCGGCACCGACTGTCTGATCGCTGATTTGGTCGCGATTTTTGCCACCCTTGATGTTATTCTGCCGGAGGTGGACCGATGAGCGGACCAATTCTGGCTTTCGGTGAACTGCACGGCATATTCACCTGGCTTTTCGAGAAGTTAGAATCGACTGGTCTGCCGCAACCGTGGCTTGATGTTGTAGTTTACACCGCCCTCGGGGCGATGATGTTTGGCCTGTTGTCGCTTTGCGCCTTGTTCCTGGTCTGGTGGGAGCGCAAGATTGCGGCCCATATTCAGCAGCGCTTCGGGCCCATGCGAGTTGGGTGGCACGGTTGGTACCAGACGATCATGGATGCGGTCAAGCTACTACAAAAAGAGGATATACGGGTAGCAATCCGTGACAAGGCTGTCTTTTTCTGGGCGCCAGTGCTGTGCTTCGTGGCGGCTTTCCTTGCCTACGTTGTAATGCCGTTCGGTGATGGTTTGATCGTCGCCGACCTCAATATTGGTATCCTTTACATAATGGCCGTGACCACGTTCACGGTGATCTCGCTTCTGATGGCGGGATGGAGTTCTCACAACAAATATGCGCTGATGGGCGGCATGCGATCAGCAGCTCAGGTGGTCAGCTACGAAGTCCCGATGGCGATTTCGCTTCTGGCCGTGATAATCTATGTTGGTTCGCTCTCGATGGTTGATATTGTTGAGGCTCAGGCGGGCTGGATTACGAACTGGTTCATTTTCCGCGTGCCGTTTGGTCCGATCGCCTTTGTGACGTATATCATTGCAGCGACCGCCGAGGCCAACCGCACACCGTTTGACATTCCGGAAGCGGAGCAGGAACTGGTCTGCGGCTACAATATCGAATACTCTGGGATGAAGTTCGCCATGTTCTTCCTGGCGGAATTTGTCAATATGTTTACTGTCTCGGCGATCGCGACGACGGTCTTCCTGGGTGGCTGGAATGGTCCGTTCCTACCCTCCTGGATGTGGTTCCTGGGCAAGACGCTCATGATTGTGCTCTTATTGATGCTCATCCGCTGGACTCATCCCCGGGTGCGCGTTGATCAGCTGATGGAATTCGCCTGGAAATTCCTGGTGCCGGTAACTTTTGCTAATCTCATTCTGGCCGGGGTGATTTACCACCTCGGGTGGTACTGGTAAGGCAGCGCGACTGAAGATGGGTATCATTAAACACATCAAGAACCTCATCAAGGGCATGGGGATTACCAGTAAGCACTTGGCCCGGCATGCGATCACGATCCAGTATCCCGAAGAGAAGATGGAGATGTTCGAGCGCTCCCGGGGCGTCGTCATCCTGCTATCGGACAAAGAGACCGGCGAACTCAATTGCACCGCCTGCGCGTTGTGTGAGAAGGCCTGTCCCAGTCGGGCGATCACGGTCGAGTGGCACAAGGATGAGAACAAGAAGAAACACCTCGACGGTTTTGTGATAGATTTTGGTCTGTGCTGCTTCTGCGGATTGTGCGAAGAGTCCTGTAACTTCTGTGCCATCAAGATGGCGAACAAGTATGAGTATTCGACCTGCGACAAGGACGATATCATCTGGGATGCCAAGAAGCTGCAGGAGGAGGGGCGCGATGTTCCTTACGAGGACACCCGCAAAAAGAAGCAGGCTAAGCCTGCCTCTACCGATGCGGACAAGGCTACTGTGGTAGAGAAGAAAGAGGCCGCGCCGGTGAATCCGGCCGTTGAAGCTAAGGCAGACGACGTCAAGACAGAGACGGTGTCTCCTCCGCCCACGAATGACGAATCAGGAGAGAAATCATGATGCCTGATGGCGGAATCGTATTCTGGATCCTCTCGGCGGTGATTCTCCTGTCCGCTTTCATGGTCGTGAGCCTGCGCAATGTCTTTCACTGCGCCCTGTTCCTGATCATGTGCCTGTTTGGAGTCGCCGGAATCTACGTGCTGCTCAACGCCGAATTCCTGGCGGCGGCGCAGGTTCTGATCTATGTCGGCGGTGTAGCGATCCTGATCATTTTTGCCGTCATGCTGACCTCCAATCTGGCTTCGGAGCGGATCCGGATGACTTCCGAGAACGCTGCTGTGGCGTTTGTGGCCTGTGCGATGTTTGCGGTCACGTCGATCTTCCTCCTGGCCAAAACGACGGTATGGCAATATTCCAAGGTTGCGCTCACCACGGACAACGTGGGCATGATCGGTAAATATCTGATGACTGAGTACATGCTGCCTTTTGAAGTGGTCTCGGTGCTACTATTGGCGGCGCTGATTGGAGCTATCGTGTTAGCCAGAAGGGAGCGTCCGTGATGTTTTATTATTTGTCACTGGCGGCAATTCTCTTCGCGATCGGCATGTTTGGCGTTATTACGAGGCGCAATGCAATCGGTATCCTGATGTCGTTGGAGCTGATGTTCAACGGCGCTAATATCAATTTTGTC
This sequence comes from uncultured Ignavibacteriales bacterium, assembly GCA_964531495.1. Classification (GTDB taxonomy): domain Bacteria; phylum Zixibacteria; class MSB-5A5; order GN15; family FEB-12; genus DAOSXA01. Next base: position 25,394 of record CAZHDS010000002.1, on the reverse strand, counting down.
GCCTTCAATAAGTATGTCGCCGCCGATGCTCTGGTGGGGCAGATGTTCGCGATTTTTATCGTGGTCGTGGCGGCCGCCGAGGCCGTGGTCGGATTGGCCATCGTGCTTCTGATATATCGTCGTTGGCGCGGTATCGAAACCGACAACATCAGCATCATGAAGTGGTAGGAATCTGAATATGACCCAACACGCCTATCTAATTGCACTGCTTCCGCTGCTGTCGTTTGTGATGATTGTCTTCTTCCTGCGTTGGAATGAGAAGGCCTCCGCCGGCTTCTCGATCATGATGATCCTGACTTCGTGGGTGATGTCGATCTGGGTCTTGATTGAGACGATCGGTCGGCATGGTGAGGCCTACGAGTGGTTCTACCGTTTCATTGATTTGCCCAAGTTTGCCCCGGAGATCGGATTTCTGATTGATCCGTCCTGCGCGGTGATGTTGGTAGTCGTGACCACTGTTGGGGCCTGTGTGCAGATTTACTCTACCGGCTACATGCATGGGGATCCGCGCTACAGTCGGTTCTTTGCCTATCTGTCGTTGTTCCTGTTTTCGATGTTGGGCCTGGTGTTGGCCAACAACTTCTTCATGATCTTCATCTTCTGGGAGCTGGTTGGTCTGACATCGTACCTCCTGATCGGTTTCTGGTTTGAGAAGGACTCCGCCGCCAACGCCTGCAAAAAAGCTTTCCTGACCACCCGTGTGGGTGATTTGGGTTTCCTGATCGGACTGTTCCTGATCATCTACTACGCTGGCACATTCAACTACGGTGAGGTTTTCGCTCAGGCTTCGGCCGGTACTATCCCAGCGGGGATTCTCACGGCAGCGGCGATATTCGTTTTTTGCGGCGCAGTTGGTAAGTCGGCGCAGTTCCCGCTTCACGTTTGGCTGCCGGATGCTATGGAAGGTCCGACGCCGGTGTCGGCCTTGATCCACGCGGCGACGATGGTCGCAGCTGGTGTGTACCTGGTTGCCAAGACCATGCCGCTGTTTATGACTTCGTCGACAGCTTCCATGACGGTCGCGGTGATCGGTTTGATAACATCGCTCATGGCAGCGTCCATCGCTCTGGTGCAGAACGACTTCAAGCGTGTACTCGCTTTTTCGACTTGTTCCCAGTTGGGCTATATGATCATGGCGCTCGGTCTTTACGGGTATGACACTTCTTTGGGTCATCACTCGCCGGGCTACTACGCTGGTACTTTCCACCTGATGACGCACGCTTTCTTTAAGGCCCTTCTGTTCCTTGGAGCCGGATCGGTTATTCATGCGGTGCACACCAATGACATCCAGCAGATGGGTGGGTTGGCCAGCAAGATGAAGCTCACACACATGACTTTCGTTATCGCGACGCTCTCGATTTCGGGGATATTCCCGCTCTCGGGCTTCTGGTCCAAGGACGAGATCGTCGCGGCTGCGTCGCATCATCCGATATTCCTGTTTTTCACGTTGCTCATCGCCGGGATGACGGCATTCTATATGTTCCGCCTGACGTTCCTCGCCTTCTATGGCAAGCCGCGCGATCAGGAGCGTTTTGATCATGCTCACGAGTCACCGAATTCAATGACCTATCCGCTGGTCTTCCTGGCCTTCCTATCGATCTTTGCCGGATGGGTCGGGCTGCCATGGTTGAAGCACGGTTTCGCCAGTTTTGTCTACGCTGTCGGCAGCGAGCCGTACCATCCCCATGCCAACTGGTTCTTGATGGGGCTCTCGACGGTTGTCGCAGTGAGCGGAATATTCTTAGCCTATGCGATGTATATCCGCGGCTGGATATCGGCTGACAACGTAGCCAGGAAATTTGCACCGCTCCACAAGCTTTTCTACAACAAGTACTATTTCGATGAGCTCTATGACATCATCCTGCTCAAGCCGACGATGGCTTTTGGGCGTTTGATGTGGAAGTTTGATGGCGGCATTATCGATGGTCTGGTAAACGGTGCGGGTTGGTTGACCATGAAGTGGTCGGCGGCCAAGCAGTGGTTTGACCAGTGGGTTGTCGATGGCGCCGTCAACGGTGCCGGCTGGTTGATTCTGTCGCTGGGCAACGTGCTCAGGTATTTGCAGAATGGTAGAATGCAGTTCTATGTTTTGTTCATGTTGGTGGTAGCAGTCATCTTCATCCTCATGAAGGTAGAGCTGGCTCAGGAAGATATCAGTTGGCCCTGGCTGACGCTTTTGTTCGCAGTCGGGATCAGTTCACTCGGTATGCTTAGCCGTACCGCATATGTCAAGGCCCAAGAGGCGAAACAGGACCAGTAGGACCTGGAGGATAGATCGTAGTTATGGAATTTCCCCTGCTAACTTCGCTGGTAGCCATCCCACTTATTGGCATGGTGGTGGTAATGTTGCTGCCGAAGCAAAATCACCAGCTGATCAGGTGGACGTCTACCATCATCAGCCTGGTCCCGATGGCGCTGTCGTTCTGGTTGACCTGGGACTACTTCGTCAACCATTCGGGATCGCACCTGCTGGCCTACGTTGAAGGTCCCTTCGCCTGGATCCCATCGCTCAATGTTCAGTATTATATGGGCGTCGATGGTATTTCGGTGCCGATGCTATTTTTGACCGGCCTGCTCTCGACGATCTCATTGATCGCCTCATTCGGAATCAATACGCGGGTCAAAGAGTACTTCGCGTTCTTCCTGCTTCTGGAAGCCGGGATGATGGGTGTCTTTGTGTCGCTCGACTTCTTCCTGTTTTATGTTTTCTGGGAGATCATGCTGGTCCCGATGTACTTCCTGATCGGTGTCTGGGGTGGACCCAGCCGAGAGTACGCGGCAATCAAGTTCTTCCTGTACACATTGTTCGGCTCTATCTTCATGCTGGTGGCGATCCTGATTCTGTACTTCACCTCGGAGCCGCATACGCTGAGTATGATGACCCTGATCGAACAGGGTTCCTCGCTGACATACACGTTGCAGATGACCTGTTTCTGCTTCTTCTTTATCGCCTTCGCTATCAAAGTGCCCGTATGGCCGTTCCATACCTGGTTGCCGGATGCGCACGTGCAAGCGCCTACGGCGGTCTCAGTTATTCTTGCGGGCGTACTGCTTAAGATGGGCACTTACGCCATGATGCGTATTAGCTGGCCGATGTTTCCGCTGGCCCTGCGGGATATGTCATTTTGGATTGCGGTCCTGGGTGTGATCGGTATCATCTATGGCTCGTTGGTGTCATTGGCACAGACGGATCTCAAGAAACTGGTGGCGTATTCATCGGTGGCCCATATGGGTTACTGCATGCTGGCGCTGGCAGCTTATTCGTCAGTGACGGCCATGGCTGGAGTGATGTTCCAGATGATTTCACACGGTTTGATCACCGGCGCCCTCTTCCTCATGGTCGGCGTAGTTTATGATCGCGCCCACACGCGAGAAATCGCGGCGTTTGGTGGTCTGGGAGCCAAGCTTCCTGTCTACACCGGCCTGATGGTGATGTTCTCGATGGCGGCCTTAGGTTTGCCGGGCATGTCGGGCTTCGTTTCTGAGTTCATGGTCTTCATTGGTGCGTTTGGAGCGCTCAATAAGGTCCTGGTTGGAGTCGCCGTTCTGGGCGTGGTCCTGGGCGCGGCTTACATGTTGCGAATGGTCCAGAATGTGTTCCTGGGACCGTTCGATGAGGAAAAATGGGGTAAGCTGACTGACATCAATGCCCGTGAGCTGGTCACCGTCATACCGTTGGCGGTCTTGACCATTGCCGTCGGTGTCTATCCCAAGCCTCTGACCGAAATGATGAGCGCTACGCTGGAGCATCTGGTAACCCTGATGGCCAGGTAAGAGAACTATGGAATTCCAATTGCCTGAATACAGCTTGCGGATGATGGCCCCGGAGATCTTCCTCTTTGTGTGGTCACTGGTCGTGATAGTTTTCGACCTGTTCAGCGGGCGCAAGAGCTCCTCGGCGACCGGTTATGTGGCTCTGTTGGGGCTGATGATCACCGGTGTCCTGTTGGCCACCACCGGTTATGGCCGTGGTTTCGGCAACATGTTCTTTTCGCAGCCGATATCGGTCTTTTTCAAGATGATTTTCCTCTGCTCGGCCTTCATGGCGATCGGTAGTTCCTTTGGCGTCTTCAAGGATCGCATCACCCACCACCGGGGTGAGTTCCTGGCGCTCATCATGCTCTCTACGGTGGGCATGATGTTTCTGGCCTCTTCAAATGAGCTCCTCTCACTCTGGATCGGGCTGGAGCTAACGACGATTCCACTATTCGTTCTGGCAGCCTTCTACAAAGAGAACAAATTCTCGGTGGAATCTGGAATCAAGTATTTCGTGATTGGTGCGTTTTCATCGGCCTTGCTTCTGTACGGCCTATCGTATCTTTACGGGCTGTCGGGTACGACCGATTTGGTGCAGATGAAGATCAATCTGGCCGTGATCCATATCAACGAAGGTGGCATCGGTCTTATTCTGGCTCTGGCTCTGACGACGATCGTTGCCGGCATCGGCTTCAAGCTCGGCCTGCCGCCGTTTCATCAGTGGCTTCCTGATGTTTATGAGGGAGCCCCGACGCCGGTGGCTGCTTTCTTGTCGGTCGGTTCCAAGGCCGCTGGCCTGGTCGCTTTCGCCAAGATTTTCGCCCTTGGTCTAACCGCCTTCTGGGGACCGGAGATGATGCCCAACGACTGGGGCTACCTGGTCGGGATCATGGCCTGTGCCGCCATGATCTATGGCAATGTCGTCGCGATCCGACAGACTAATGTCAAGCGCATGCTAGGTTATTCATCGATAGCCCAGGCCGGATATATCATGATCGGTATGTTGGTGATGAACGAACATGGACTGTCGTCGGTTGCGTTCTATGTCTTCGCCTACCTTTTTGCCAACATGGGTGCCTTTGCTATCGTGGCTGCAGTTGAGGACAAGACCGGCTCGTGTCAGATCGATGTCTACCGCGGCCTGTCTCATACATCGCCAGGGCTGTCGATGACGCTGGCCATCTTCCTACTGTCTCTGGCGGGTATTCCGCCGCTGGCCGGTTTCCTGGCCAAGTACAGAGTTTTCATGGCGGCTGTGAGCATGGCTGACCACTACAGTTGGCTCTATTGGGTGGTGGGCGTTGGCTTGCTCACTTCGGTTTTTGCGCTGTATTATTACGCCAACATCATCAAGAAGATGTACTTCGGCACGGAAGTTTCGCCGCACAAGATCGGACTGACCGTTCCGGGCGCGACCGTTATCGCTATGGCTCTGGTCGGTGTCGTCGTCTTCGGCCTGTACGCTGAGCCTATTCTGAACTTCGCCGCCGATATCCCCATCTCGTTCGACCTGGTACCGCGCTAGTATCAATTTGTTTGACAAACTCCGATCGCTCGAATATAATCAAGCCACAAGCGTTAGGCCTGAGGTGCAGCTATGTCGGTAGTGGGTCAAATGGTGGCGATCGTCAAACGCCATTTTATCTCGGGGATGTTGGTCGTCGTGCCATTGATCCTCACCTACCTCGTGCTGAAATTCATGTTCGATGTTGTCGATGGCATTCTGCAGCCCCTGATCATAAGACTCTTCGGCTACTACGTGCCCGGCCTCGGTTTGGTAACCACGGTCCTGGTCATTATCTTGACGGGCTTTATAACTCGCAATCTCATCGGGGCGCGACTCTATCGGGCGGGCGAGCGGGTCCTGGAGCGGGTTCCAATCATTCGCCCCATATACTCGGCCGCCAAGCAGCTCCTGGAGTCGGTGGCGATGCCGAGTCGAAGCTCGTTCAAATCGGTCGTGCTGATTGAGTATCCCCGCCGAGGCCTGTGGGCTTTGGCGTTTTTGTCAAACCGCATGGAGATCGAGATTGGCGAAGAGAACCGCCGTCTTGTCTCGGTCTTTGTACCATCGACCCCTACTCCAATTTCCGGCTGGGTGATCCTTGTTCCTGAGGAAGAAGCTGTTATACTTGATATGACGGTGGAAGAAGGGATCAAATTTATGGTCTCCGGAGGCGTTGCCTCACCCAGTTTGATAAAACGACGGCCGTTGACGGTCGCCCACCAATAGAGAGGTGAAGAAGTGAAACTGGCCAATCTTCTTATGGAGCGGCGGATCAAGATCGATCTTAAGGCGGACAACAAAGACGCCGCCGTGCGTGAATTGCTTGACCTGGTGAATGCTGAGGGCGTTGAGTTGGACTACGATGCGATTCTGCGTTCCATTCGCGACCGGGAGGAGGTCGAGAATACCTCCTATGGCCACGGCTTCGCTTTTCCGCATGCCCGGACCGATGCCGTGGAGGAGATGTACATCCTGATAGGCATCTCCAAGGAGGGCCTGATAAGCAAGACCCACGACGGGATTCCGGTCCACGTAGTCTGTCTGCTGTTGACCCCTTCGACTATAGCTAAGCTATATCTGCAAATGCTCTCCGGGTTGGCTGCTTTCGGACGGATGCCCGGTACATTGGACAAGATGCTGGGTGTGGCTCGCGAGGCGGACGTAATCAAGCTGGTTTCCGATGCCGGCGTGACGGTTGACAAGGAGCTGATGGTCAAGGATGTCATGCGCCACAATGTAGCGCGGGTTACCGCGGACGATTCTCTCAAGACTGTTGCCAATGCGATGTTCCGCTTCCGACTTTCGGCTCTGGCTGTCGTTGACGATCAGAACAAGCTGCTGGGTGTCATCGATGACAGGGATCTTATCAAGGCGGCGCTGCCGGATTACAAGGCTCTCATCCAGAATCTCAACTACTCCATGGATGTGGAGCCGTTTGAAGAACTGCTCAAGAAAGAGGATCAAATCAAGGTCTCGCAGCTCTACGGGCAGGAATTCGAGGTCACAACTCCAGAAACCAGAGTCGTTGAAGTCGCGGCGATGATGATCTTCAAGGATGTTAGGAGAGTTTTCGTGACTTCAGAGGATAATCTGGTAGGTGTGCTACTGCGCAAAGACATCGTGAACATGATTGTCCGAGGCTAAGTCTTGGTCTCATCCACACTCAACCGGATAAACTCTCTGTGACTCACAATACAAGCGAATACAAAGTAACCGGTGTCCACTGGTTTGTCATGATCCTGACCTTTATCGCGTCCCTGCCCGGTTTCTATCTCGGAATTACCCACACCGAAGTCTCACCGCTGGTTGGCTCGATCTTGTTTGGTATGGCTATCTTCGCTGCTGCCTTCGTATTGGCCTGGGCGGCTGAGGCGGCCCAGATAGATATCTCGGAATCGCTGGCCGTGGCCATTCTTGCCCTTCTGGCCGTGCTGCCAGAGTACGCGGTCGATTTTGTCTTTACATGGAATTCGGCCCACGATCCATCCCAGGCCCACTATGCGATTGCTAACATGACAGGAGCCAATCGGCTTCTGGTCGGCTTGGGTTGGCCGGCGGTGCTGTTCTTGTATGTTATCGCAAAAAAGCGCAAAGAGATCATCATGGACTCATCGCAGCGGGTGGAGATCTTCTATCTGGCGATGGCCACGCTTTATTCTTTCACCATTCCGCTCAAGGGCAGCCTGACTCTGATTGACACTGTCATCCTGGTTACGCTGTTTGGGCTCTATACGAGGCGGGTAGCCCAGATGGGGACGGTCGAGCCGGAACTGGTTGGTCCGACGCTTATTATTGCCAACATGGCCAAGATACCGAGGCGCCTTTCGACTGTTGGCTTCTTTCTCTACGCCGGGGCGGTGATCTTCCTCGTGGCCGAGCCTTTTGCCCACAGTCTGGTGTCGATGGGGGAGGAGTTCGGCATCGATAAGTTTATGTTGGTGCAATGGTTGGCACCGATAGCTTCGGAAGCGCCAGAATTCATCGTGGCCGCAACCTGGGCTATTCGCGGTTCGGCCGGCTCGGCTCTGAAAGCGCTGATATCGTCGAAGGTCAACCAGTGGACCTTATTGGTGGGGACCATTCCGCTGGTCTTCTCTATTTCATCCGGAGCGGTGTCGACCTTCTATCTGGATGACATGCAGCAGCACGAGCTGTTACTCACCGCCGCCCAGTCGCTTTTCGCGGTGGCCGTTTTGGTCAACTTGCGCTTGAATCGGGCCGAGGGTACTCTACTCCTGGTGCTGTTCCTGGTGCAAATGATTGTGTCTGAGATTCGGATGGAAGTGGCAGCGATATATATTGTGCTGGGGGTGGTGTATCACATCATGCAGCGCAAGGAGCTATTGCCGACGATGCGCACTGGCTTGGGTCTGAAGGAGAAATAGCTTCTCCATCCAAATCACGAAAAAGGCCGCTCTGAATGGGGCGGCCTTTTGAGTTTTCGTTGTCGCGGCTGACTATTGGCGCATCCGTTTCTCGCGGAAACCGATCCTGGGGAAAGGATTCACTATCGAGCTGGCAATGTTGGTCAAGTGGGCGCTGATACGCTTCAGGTAGCGCGCGTACATGCAGAGGCAGACTGCGTCGGCGCAACTGACATCAGGGGAGCCACTAGTGATCAGGTCGGTCATGACCGATTCCGCCTTCTTTGCCGTGGACTCCTCCAGCCCCATTATCTCACGAGCCTTCTCGACATCCTGAGTCTTCATGACCTCGATGACCTTGGGGAAAATGTCCTCCAATATGCCCTCTATTTCCTGTAGCGTATCTTCATGGCGTCCGCCATGGAGCTTGTGGGGGTGCTTGGTGGCTAGATCGACGATGTTTTTCGTGTAGTCGCCGATCCGCTCGACATCGATTACGATTGATATCAGGGCTAGTCCAGGCACCAGGTTGGAGGTACCGGCGATAGTCAGATGGGTCAGTACTTTTCGACGTACTTCGCGCTCGTACTTGTTGATCTGGCGATCGGTCTTGCGCACGTCAAAGGGGAGTTCGTCAGTCTCGCTGTCTCTCAAAGTCAGTCGCGATGCATCGTACATCTTGTAGTCGAACTCAATCATGGTCAGCGTAGTGTTGAACGCCGAATCTAGGTGGTTCTCCGAGGAGAACAGCTCTTTGAACTTAGAGAACATCTACGCTACTCCGTTAAATAAATGATCACTCCAGGTATTATGAAGAACACAATAGCTATGTAGGCGATCGGTACTAATCTCGATGTTGAGGTCAGATCGCTTAGCTTGACAGCCAGCCAGATCGGAATCCGCTTGAGCGGCCAGAAAATGCCAATGCCGTAGATGTTGAACACGAGATGGGCAAAAGCCACTCCCACCGCTGGCGGTGAGCCAGTTACAAAGGACGCCAGGAAGGCGGTTATGGTCGTTCCGACATTCGCTCCCAGCAGATACGGGTATATCTGGACATTGTTCAAGACACCTGCCCCCAAAAGCGGAACCACGACAGAGGTCGTAATCGACGATGACTGAACCATGACCGTTATGACAATGCCCAGCAGGAAGCCCAGAGCCGGGGTTCTGAATACGTACGTTTGGAAGAATTTCTCAACCCGCGCCAGGACCAACGATCGCAGCAGTTTTACGATGTATCGCAAGGCAACAAACAAGAACAAGAGCGCAATTGCGACCCCTATCCAGCCATTGTCACCCGTTCCATGAAGGATCATCTCTGCGACCGGTTTGGTCACGGCGCCGAGCGGTGACGAGAACTTCAGCCCCCCGAAACCTTCAAAAATGGACTGCAGTACGAGCGCCGATTTGGCGATTAACCCGAAATAGATCTCCAACGGCAACAGGACAATGACTGAGCAGACGTTGAAAAAATCGTGTAGCATCGAACCGCAGAAAGCGCGTCGGAACTCATTCTCACGGGAGATGTGGCCCATCGAGACGACGGTGTTCGTGATCGACGTACCAATGTTGGCGCCCATCACCATCGGGATAGCGCTCTCGAAGGTCAGGACTCCGGATGCCACCAGACCAACGACTATCGACGTGGTTGTGGACGACGATTGAATGATAGCGGTGGTCATCACACCGATCATAAGGGCTACAACGGGACTGGAGGTGGCAAAGAAGATCGCTTCGGCGAACTCCCGTCCAAACAGCTTGAAAGACGCCCCTAACAGTGTGATTGACAACAGAAATAGGTAGAGAAGACCTGCAACAGAAATGGACTTCAGCCAAACACCATTGCTCGGTCGAAAACGTGATCTCAGCCCAGCGGGGGGTTTCTCAAGTTCTGGCAACGGCGATCATCCTTGAATCAGAAGCCATCTTTGCCGGGAATATATGGTGGCGGTGGCTCAAGTCAAACGGAATGTTAGGGTTCAGTTAGATATTCATAGGGAAGTGGTGGCGTGGTCCGGGAATGAGCACGAAAGATGCCCTTGGAGCCCCCCGGTAAGGAGGAAATGGAACGATTGCCATTGGACGCGGTTCTATTTATGCTTGATATTGTTGACCACTATGACTCTCTTTGCGCAGGAGGCAGAACTGTTTTGAAAGTATCCGATCTGGTTGTCAAGTGTCTGGAACGAGAGGAAGTGCAGTACGTCTTCGGCGTTCCGGGTGAGGAGAACGAGGATCTGATGTTCTCGCTGGAGAACTCCACGATCAAGTTTGTACCCACCCGCCACGAATCAGGAGCATCGTTCATGGCTGACGTTTACGGCCGTTTGACCGGCAAGGCAGGCGTCTGTCTGGCGACCCTCGGCCCGGGCGCCACCAACCTGATGACCGGCGTTGCTGACGCCCACCTCGACAAGGCGCCGGTGGTGGCAATTACCGGCCAGGGCGCGTCGGACCGGATCCACAAAGAAAGCCACCAGAATATCGATGTCGTCAACATGTTTCGCCCCATTACCAAATGGAATACGTCGATCCTGAATCCACACATCGTGCCAGAGGTGGTTCGCAAGGCCTTCAAGCTGGCCGAGATGGAAAAGCCGGGCGCAACGCATCTGGAGCTGCCCGAAGATGTAGCCAAGATGGACTGCACCTTGGAGCCGCTCGAACCGCGACGGGTACGCCGAGCGGCACCCGATTTCAAGGCGATTCAGCAAGTCATTGATCTGCTCAAACAGGCCCGCCGCCCGTTGATTATTGCCGGCAATGGAGCCATACGAAAAATGGCCTCAAAGCACCTCCGCCGGTTTGTAGAGCAGACCCACATCCCCGTGGTCTCAACTTTCATGGGCAAAGGGGCGGTTTCCGACAAAGATCAACACTCACTTCTGTCGATGGGATTGCAGGGACGCGATTACGTCATGTGCGCGGTCGATGCGGCCGACCTGATATTGACTATCGGGTACGACATTGCCGAGTACGATCCGAAGTTCTGGAATCGGGATTGCGACCACAAGATTGTGCACATCGATTTTGCTCCAACCGAGGTGTATCAGTACTATCAACCGGTGGTCGAGGTCGTGTGTGATATCTCGGCGACGTTGTGGGAGCTGAACACTCTCGTTGAAAATGAGAAGATCACTTTCGATGCGACATGGTTCCAGCCGCTGCGTAAGCAGATCCTGGATGATATTGAGTCGTATCGCCTAAAACCGAAAGAGGGCTTCACCGTACCGGGCGCGCTGCACATAATCAGAGATATACTCAATCCGGGTGACATCCTGCTTTCCGATGTTGGCAGCCACAAGATGTGGGTGGGGCGTAATTATCCGGTCTACGAGCCCAACTCGGTGATCATATCCAATGGCCTGGCGAGCATGGGTATTGCCCTGCCGGGCGGGGTAGCCGCCAAGATGGCCCGACCGGATCGACAAGTCGTGGCGGTGATGGGGGACGGCGGTTTCCTCATGAATTCACAGGAAATCGAAACAGCGCGTCGGATGGGTATCGGCATGACCATCATTGTTTTCAACGACAACAACTATGGCCTGATATCATGGAAGCAGCGTAGCCACACCGGACGTACTTTCGGAACCGCGCTGACCAATCCCGATTTCAAACTGTACGCCGAGAGTTTTGGCATTCCGGGATACCGACCGGAGAGCCTCGACGAGCTACAGGATACTCTCAAAAAAGCCATAGGCAGCCAACAGCTATGTCTGGTGGAGATACCGATAGAGCCAGCCGTCAACTATGAGTTGAGCCGGAAGCTGGAGAGCAATCTTTGTCAACGATTCGAATTCCCGGAGGAATGATAAGCATATGAAAGCGATCAACCCAGCAACCAACGAACTGATTCGGGAATACGCCGATCATACCGATGACCAGGTCACTTCGATTCTCGAGGACGTCAACGCCGAGTTTCTCAGCTGGCGCCAGACCAGTTTTGCCCACCGGGCGGAATTGATGCATCTGGCGGCCGAAGAACAACGGCGCAACAAACATAGATACGCTGAAATCATCACGCTGGAAATGGGCAAAACCATCACCGAGTCGCTGGCCGAAGTGGACAAGTGTGCCTGGTGTTGCGATTACTATGCTGAGAACGCCGAAGAGCAACTGGCCGACGAGATGATCGAGTCCGATGCCAGTCGGAGCTTTGTTGCCTTCGAGCCCATGGGAACGGTGCTGGCGGTGATGCCCTGGAATTTTCCATTCTGGCAGGTGATGCGGTTTGCCGTCCCGGCACTTATGGCCGGCAACGCCGGCGTACTCAAACATGCTTCCAATGTACCCGGATCGGCGCTGGCCCTGGAGGAGATCTTCCAAAAGGCTGGGTTTCCGAAGAATATCTTCCGGACCCTTCTGATTGGATCGCGCCAAGTAGAGAAAGTAATCCAGAATCCAAATATCAAAGCGGTCACGCTGACAGGATCCGAAGCGGCCGGGATGCAAGTAGCGGCAACGGCTGGCAGTCAGCTCAAAAAGACCGTACTAGAGCTGGGCGGATCTGATCCGTACATTGTTCTCGAAGATGCTGATCTGCCAACCTGTGCTGGCACCTCGGTGGCCTCGCGGATGATCAATCAGGGACAGAGCTGTATCGCAGCCAAACGCTTTATCGTTGTGGACTCGATGGTCAAGGAGTTTGAGCGACTGCAGGTGGCGATCATGGGAAGACTCAAGATGGGTGATCCCATGCTGCCGGATACCAAAGTTGGTCCGATGGCTCGTATGGATCTGCGCGATGAACTGGATGACCAGGTGCAACGGTCGATCAAGGCTGGGGCACGGCTATTGTGTGGCGGCAGCAAGACGGATGGTCCGGGTGCTTTCTATCCTCCGACAGTGTTGGCCGATGTTCACAGGGGCATGGCTGCTTACGACGAAGAGACCTTCGGACCCGTGTCGGCCATCATCCCGGTGAAAGATGCTGACGAGGCCGTCGCTGTGGCCAACGATTCGGAGTTTGGTCTGGGTGGATCAGTCTGGTCTCAGGATCTGAAACGGGCTGAAGCCGTAGCTCGCCGGATAGAGACGGGCGCTGTCTTTGTTAACGGGATGTCCAAATCTGATCCGCGCTTGCCATTTGGGGGCGTGAAGAAATCTGGCTACGGCCGTGAGTTGTCGCACTACGGCATCAAGGAATTCGTGAACCTCAAGTCAATCTGGATCAAGTATCGCCGAGCCAGTTCTGGCGGGTCGGTCAGGATCACAATGGTCGTGACCTGCAGCAACGTCAGTCATTCCCGCGCACGCGGGAATCCATTGACGCAGTGATGACCGGACTTTATCAAGCACATGGACCCCTGCTTTCGCAGGGGAGACGTACGGCTGGGACTGCTGAACACTAGCGGTTTCCGGCAGCGAGCTGCAGGGCTCCGGCGCGATCCCGACAAAGGACTCAGCGTCGGGATGATCCGGAGCGGCCACCGAAGAAGTACCGCACGCCGATAGCGGCGTTGAGATCGAAATCGGTGTCCGGGGCGAGATCCAGAATCGGTACCATCTCAATGAAGAAATCCAACGGGGCCGATTTCAGTTGGTAGTTGAGCCCGAGGGGGATGCGCACACCAATCCAGTCATCGTGATGTTTGTCACCCATCTTGATCCGTCCACCGATGCCATAATACGCCGGGATACGCACATCATCAGCTTTGATGGCGTCATAGTAGTGGAATATGTAATCGACGTGGATGTGCATCTCAGCGTCGTTGTCGAGTGACCAGGCCAGACCGCCATCAAGGGCCGTACGACCGCTGAGCCATTGTTTCCAACTGAGGCCGGTCGGCTCACCCACCATGATACCGAGTCCGAAGCCACCATTCTGAGCGGCGGCGGTGCTGGTCATGATCATTATCGTTGCCACTACAATAAGTACTCTGTTGCGCATACTAAACACTCCGGAAATACATGGACCGTTAATCGCAGGCCAAGGTAACACAGGCTGCATGATCGGTCAAGTAGGTGCTTGCGGCGGGCTTATTCAATCACAATCCGTCCCATGAGTCGGTCGAGTTCTATGATCGCGATTCGGGCCTGGTAGCGGGCATTGATCAGCGCCGTCTGAGCCCGAGCGCGGTTGACCTGAGCATCGCGGAACTCGAGCGAGGTGGTACCACCGAGCCGGTAGCTCTCCTGCTGTAGTTCCAGATTGCGGCTGGCGGCCTCGATGTTCTGTTCATTCAGCGTTACCAGTTCCAAGCGCTGCAAATAGGTTTCGTAGGCATTCCGCACCGTGGCTGTCAGGCGATGCTGGGCTTCGTTAAGAGCCAGAGACTGGTTGTTCGATTCGATCTTGGCCTTAGCTCGGGCGATATGATCGCGACGACCATTGAAGAGATTCCAGGAAAGTTGGAGACCGACGGTCGAACTGGTCGTCTCGGTCCCGTATTCGGTTCCAGTCGGATCGTCCGGTGAACTCACGGACTGATCGGTGTAGCCGTACGTGGCGAAGGCGGACACCCGGGGGTAGAGCGGTACGCGAGCGCTGCGCACGTTGAGATCGGCCACGCTCTTGCTCATTTCTTGCGTCTTCAACGAGGCGTTGTGTTCGTGGGCCAACTCCAGGATATCGGCCAGCGCCATATCGACTTCAGCCAGAGTGATCTCCGGGTCGACAGTTATCGGCTCGGCAGGATCGCGCCCCAGCAGTATGTTCAGTTCCTCGCGAGTTACTTTGACCTGTAGTTGTTGTTCAAGCAGACTGGCTTGATCGTTGTTCAGCGACACCTGAGCGTTGAGCAGGTCGGTCGATGAGGCACCGCCGAGTTCCTTGCGGACCTCCTCGCGCTCATAGCGCGACTGCGAGACATCGCGAGTATCCTGAGCCACGCGAAGCAACTGCTCCCGGCTAACGAGACCCAGGTAGGCCTGGGAAATGGCCATCACCGAGTTTTCGATCAGGCTCCGGGATTGGTACTCGCCCAATCGCGCCAGTTCGTTGTAGCGCTTCTTGCCTGTGAACATTTCGAAGCCGTCGAAGATAGTCCAGGTAAGACCAATCTGGGCATTGAGCAGATCAATGTCGGAGTCCGAATCTTCTGGAGGCGGGTTGGTACTCTGGTCATTGCCGGTCTGGCTGTAGCGGGCCGTCGCATCCAGGCTCGGCAAAAATCCGGCGGTGCCCAGGCCATAGTTCTGACGGGCGATCTCCGCTGCATTGTGAGCTACTTGGATGTCGAAGTTGTTCTTCAGTCCGATAGTGATCGCATCCTCCAGCGTCAGCACTGGCTGTGCCCCAAGGCTACCAGCGAGACACAGGAAAATGGCGATGAGTGATGTTCTAAGCATGATGGATGTCCTCACTTGTACGAACGATAGAGAGCGAGACATTGAGCTCCTTGACGGCCGGTTCGACTGACTCCTGCGTGGCGTTCGGATCGAAAAACCAGCGGGCCACCTTGAGGCGGACTCTATTGAAAGCGAGAAAGGCGGCGGGCAGGATGAGCAGCAAGATGAACGTGCCGAAGACGAGGCCATAGGCGACCGAGGATGCCATCGGTATCAGGAATTGGGCCTGGAAGCTGGTCTCAAGAATCAGAGGCGCCATGCCCAGAGCGGTGGTAAGAGTAGTCAGGAGGATCGGTCGTAGACGGCTGAGACCGGAGTTGTAAACGGCCTCCTCGACTTTCTGCCCCTGGCGCAGGAAGCGATTGATCTGATCGACGAAAACGATACTATCGTTGATGATAATCCCCGACAGAGCCATCAAACCCATCGCCGAGAGCATGCTGATCTGAATACCTTGAATGCCGTGCCCCCAGATAGCACCAATGATGCCGATCGGAATTAGCGAGAGCACCAGTCCGGCCTGGGCGTACGAGCGAAACACTAGGACGATCAGAATGAACATGGCCATCAAGGCTACCGCGAAGGCCATCAGCATGGAGTTCTTCATGCGGCCTTCCTCGCGTGATTGCCCCTCGAACGACACCGTCACGCCCTGCACCTGGCTCATGACACGCGGGATCACCGCTTCCTGGATTTCGGCGATTATGGGCGGCAGATCTTCGTGAACATCGACCAGATTGGCCTCAACTTTGATTTCGCGTTTGCGGTTGAGGTGGTTTATCTGAGTGATGCCACGCTTGATAGAGTATTGAGCCAGTTCGGCAAAGGGATACTCAGCTCCATCCCGAGAGCGTATTCGCATCTGATCCAGTTGACCGAGAGCGGCTCGGTCTTCCGGGGTGAAACGAACCCAGACCCGGATCTCATCCCGGCCGCGCTGGATGCGCTGAATCTCTTGACCGTGGAAACCCTGACGGACTTGCCCGACAATATCCTGCAAGGTCATCCCGAGAGAGTGGGCGCGCGGCTTGAGTGTTATGTCGATCTCGCGGCGCCCCTTACGGTTGGTATCGGTGACATCCTGCAAAGAGGCGAAACTACGCAGTTCCTCTTTTAGCAGATTGGTCGCTTTTTCGAGTTGGTCAATGTCGTTACCCAGAAGACTCACCGAAACCGCCTTTCCGAATCGTCCAGCGGATCCGAAAGTGAGATTCTGGGCTTCCGGGATTGGTCCAACCGCCTCGCGCAGTCTGTTGACTATCACGTAGCTCTCTGTCCCGCGTGTCTCTCCATCGACTAGCTGGAGTTCCAGATTGCCGGTATGACTACCGCTTTCGCCAAAATCGTTTGATCCGATCTGGCGCTGAATATCCTCTATGACGTTGACGCCATCGCCCCGTTCTTCCTTGATCTCCTCGTTCACCTGCCAACAGACAGCTTCGATTCGGGCCAGCAGCGAGTCAGTATCTGCTTCCTGGCGTCCGGCTACCAGAGTCAGATTGATCGGGATCTGGTCACCATCGACATTGGGGAAGAAGGTCAGTCCGATCAAACCGCCACCTAGAAGCCCAACGGTTATCATGATTGCCGCGATCGGAGTCATTACGACAATCCACTTATTCCGCAGGGCCGCGCGCAGAGCCGGGCCATAAACTTTGTGAGTGAACTTATGAATCCATCCTTCTGTTCGCTGGCGCATGGCCGAGGGAGCCTTGTTGCTGTCCAAACCCTTAGAATGAGCCAGATGCGCGGGCAGAATTACAAACGCTTCAATAATGGAGAAGCCTAATGATGCCATCACGACCAGACCCATTTGCCACATCATCTGACCGAGGCCACCCTCCATGAAGAAGAAGGTCGCGAAGACGATAATGGTTGTCATGACCGAAGTGAATACAGGACCGACGACTTCCAGGGTCCCGTCGATGGCTGCTTCCAAGGCGTTCTTGCCTCGTTCATAGTGGGCGAAAATATTCTCCCCGACGACAATGGCGTCGTCAACGAGAATGCCGACGACGATGATCATTCCGGCTAGCGAAAGCACGTTGACGGTGATACCGGCGTAGTGTCCGACTATGAACATACCGGCGAACGAAAAGGGAATACTAACCGCCACCCAGAACGACAAACGCAGATTGAGGAAGAAACCTAGACAGATAAGGACCAGGATTAGCCCGATGATGCCATTCCTGGTGAGCAATTCGATGCGCTGTCGAAGCGGAACGGTCATATCGACGACAGTAGCAGCTTGGACATTGGCGTGCCGGTCGTTGAAGCTGGCGATGACCTGGTCGGCCTGAGCCACGATCTTCAAGATATCCTCGTCGGCCGCCTGGGATATTTGGATCAGGACCGCAAAGCGTCCGTTGAAATAGGTCTTGACCGGACTGTCAGCCCACTGTTCATGCACCTCGGCAATGTCTCGCAGCAGGACGACGGTACCATTGGCGCTTCCCCGTACAGGGATATTGAGCAGGTCTTCGGCGTGATAACCACGCCCCCAGGCCCGGATCAGTATCTCTTCGTCGTCGGTGTCGAACTTGCCACCGGACAAGTTCAGATTGGCCCCGGCCACCGCAGTCCGGACCTCATTGAAGGTCAGTTCATAACGCCGCAGGTCTGCCTCGGTAATTTCAATGGAAAACTCCAGAGTCGGTATGCCCGAGATCGTTACCTGGGATACTTCATCGGAGGCCAGCAGATCATCGCGCAGTTCCTCGGCGAGGTATTTGAGCGTGTATCGATCGACATCGCCGTGAAGTCCGATGACCTGGGCTCGGCTGCGGAATTTCCTCTCGTAGATGACCGGTTTTTCGGCATCGATGGGGAAAGAGTTGATGCGATCAACGGCGTTCTTGACATCGGCCAGGACTTTGTCAACGTCGGCACCGAAGACGGTTTCAATCGTCACCGTGGCGGAGTTTTCTCTCGATACGGAGGTAGCTCGCTCGATTCCCTGGAGTCCATCCAAGTTTTCCTCGATCTTGAGCACCACCCCTTCTTCGATTTCTGTCGGCGAGGCGCCCGGATAGGTTACTTCGACAATGATCGAGTTTGGTTCCTGCTCCGGGAAGAAGGAAAACCGTAGCTGTGCGAACGCGATCAGGCCGAAAATGATCACGCTAAACATCAGGACCGAAACCCAGACCGGGTATCGGATGAAGAAGCTGATTACTCGCTTCATTATTGTTCCTCCACCGCGACGGACGCCTGAGACGTAGCCGGCATGCCCGGTTCGACGCCCTGCATGATCTCGGAGACGAGAATATCGCCGCTACTCAGGCCACTGCTGACAATAACGGCCTCCCGTTCACGTCGTTCGACCACGACTTCGCGCCGCTGCAGAAGGCCATCCACGATCACATAGACGAAGCGGTCTTCATACACGGCCCGAGGCGGAACCGGGAAAGCGTTGGCAATAGTCTTGCCCGGGATGTGGGCTTGCAGGAAGGCACCGCTCAGCAACGGTTGCGACTCGGAAGCAGCGACCGCGATATGTACGTCCACCGTCTGCGTGCGGGAGTCAATGTTACTACCTACCCGCACGATGCGTCCGGTCCAACTGCCGCCGCTCTCGGTCGATGTCAGCCTGATCGCTTGCCCCTTATCGATCCAGACGAGGTCCTCGGCGGCTACCTGAGCCGCGACTTCCATGTCTTCCAAACTGATGATCTCCGCCAGGCGGGTGCCTTTGTTAGCCGTTGATCCGGTTCGCAATGCGGTCGATACAATAGACCCATCGAACGGGGCCCGGATGGAGTGCTTATCGAGCGAGATCTCAAAATCAAGAATCGTGAAGTAGAGTTTGTAGATGTTGAAGCGGGAGAGATACATCTTCACGCGTGAGTCCACGGTCTCTGGAAGAGGAGCCAGGCCAGAGTCGAAATCGAGATCGTCAAAATAGGTCTGCCAGACAGGATACTCATCCGGGAAGTCGGCTTTGATTTCTGGCAAGACTCTCGCGAGGGCAGTCATCAAGTCGCTCTTGGTGGTGTTCAGGTTGAGCCGGGTCTGACGGTCATCGATCTTCACCAGCAGGTCACCCTTGCGGAAGGTCTGGGCTGGTTTGAACGGCAGGTCACCGGGTTCCAGGGTACCCGTCGCCTCGGCATAGAGCACGATGGGATCAGAGCTGGTCACACGTCCATAGGCGGTGATTGTGGAGGGCACCTCGTGCAGTTCAACCGTGACTGTTTCAACGATCTTGGCTCGGCTTTCGGGCGGCCGTTTTGGTGGATCCTTGCGAAGACTCAGAAGACCAAACATGATCAGGGCGGCAACTGCTACGACCGCGACAGGAAGGATTATCTTGGTAGCTTTGTTCATTCTATTCCTCAGGCCTTTGAGATGATATTCATTCTATTTGGGAAGCCGTATGAGTTGAAACGGTTTCACATGATACCTTCTAATCGATGGATTTCGTAGCTGCGGTCAAGTTCCTGCGTACCTGTACCAGGACTTCTTTGCAGATGGCCACTCGTTCGGCCGCGATCCCGTGTGTGGCCTGCTTTTCGGTCATACGGCCAATTCTCGTCAACTCCGCCACTTGCTCTTTCCCCTTGGGGGTCAAGTAGATCATATTCTGCCGTCGATCAGTCTTGTCTACAACCCTGACCACGACCCCTTTGTTCTCCAGCGAGTCAAGTAGCCTGGTCATATAAGCTTTCTGCCGAAACATCCAGTCGGTCAAGGCTCTCTGATTGAGTCCCTCGTTGGCGTCGATATGCTTCAGGAGAATTCCCTGCTCGGCAGACAGATCAAACCCCGCCTCAGACAGATTGTGGGCGAGTCGGTTAATCATGACCTGACCAGCCAGACCCATTAGACGGCCCATAATCTGGCCAGACCCGTCTCTATCTTTGGACATTGAAGATCCTTAGTTTCATGTGGAACAGTATCGTATGCAACTATTACTCTATATCGGGGAAGTTGTTCCCGAAGGCAAGATCTTTTTTGCGAACACTGCCAGTTTCGCGGGTCGTCTGATGGCGGATGTACCCTATCCCTGCCCAGGGCTTTCCGCTTTCGTTGGAGCCATATTTTTGCTATCTTGGGTCAGTCCACAGGTTGATCCAACAGAGGAATTCAGTGAGTACGATACATGTTGAGAAGATAGGCCGCGAGCTGGCGGTATCCTCCCCCCAAGTTGAGGCTACGATCCGGCTACTGGATGATGACGCCACGGTGCCGTTCATAGCTCGCTATCGCAAGGAAGTCACCGGCTGCCTCGATGAAGTAGCTATTGCGAGCATCCGTGATCGAATCGGGCAACTTCGCGAGCTTGACAAGCGCCGCGACGCTATCATCGAGTCATTGATCAAGCGGGAGTTGCTGACCGATGACTTGCGGGCCAAACTCGAAGCGGCCGAGACGATGGCGGTTTTGGAGGACGTCTATTTGCCGTTCAAGCCGAAGCGTCGGACCAAAGCGACGATGGCGCGGGAGCGGGGCTTGGAGCCATTGGCAGAGCTGCTGTTTGCGCAGGACAACATCGATCCGCTGGAAGAGGCGGAGCTATACATAGATGAGGAGAAGGGTGTATCCACAGTCGAGGAGGCACTGGCCGGCGCGCGCGATATCGTGGCGGAATGGGTCAGCGAGGATGCCGGAGCGCGGGCGCGGATGCGAAAGCTATTTTTCAGCGAGGCTGTCTTCCGATCCCGAATGATTTCAGGCAAGGAACAAGAGGGCGCGAAGTTTTCTGACTACTTCGATTGGGAGGAGCCAGTGAAGGGCGCTCCTTCTCATCGGGTGCTGGCCATGCGCCGTGGTGAGAACGAAGGCGTCCTCAGCCTGCGCGCGGTGCCGCCACCGGAGGCAGCGGTTGATCTCCTGGAGTCGATTTTCGTGATCAGCGATAACGCCGCCTCAAGCCAGGTGCGCGAAGCTGTCGCCGATAGCTACAAACGGCTTCTGGCACCGTCAATGGAGACGGAGCTCCGGATTGAGTCCAAGAAGGCTGCCGATGAGGAAGCGATTCGGGTTTTCGCTGAGAATATTCGTGAACTACTTATGTCGCCGCCGATGGGCCGCAAACGGATCATGGCTATCGACCCTGGTTGGCGAACCGGCTGTAAGGTCGTTTGTCTGGATCGGCAAGGGAAATTGCAGCACACGGTCACGGTTCAGCCGCACACCAGCGACAGGGAGCGCGATGATGCCGCGCAACGCATCAAGGCTCTGGTGGACAAATTCAGAATCAATGTCATTGCCATCGGCAACGGCACGGCCGGGAGAGAGACGCAAGCTTTCGTCAGCGGGCTGGATTTGCCCGAGCACGTCCAGATTGAGATGGTCAACGAATCCGGCGCCAGCGTATACTCGGCCAGCGAGGCCGCTCGCGAGGAATTCCCGGATCAGGATATCACCATTCGCGGGGCGGTCTCAATCGGTCGCCGCCTGATGGATCCTCTGGCTGAGCTGATCAAGATCGATCCGAAATCAATCGGTGTCGGTCAATATCAGCATGATGTCGATCAACCGTTGTTACGGCAGGGTCTGGACGATACTGTCATGAGTTGTGTCAATGCCGTGGGGGTGGAGATCAACACCGCCAGCAAACAGCTTCTGACCTATGTGTCGGGGCTGGGGCCCAGCCTGGCTCAGAACATCATTGGGCATCGTAACGAGCATGGTCCCTTCAAGTCGCGCAAGGAGCTGAGCAAAGTAACCCGCCTCGGCCCCAAAGCGTTTGAGCAGGCGGCGGGTTTCCTGCGAATCGCGGACGCCGATGATCCTTTGGATCGTAGCGCCGTGCATCCGGAAAGTTATCAAGTTGTCTCCCGAATGGCGGCTGATCTCGGTTGCACTATCGGTCAGCTCATGCAGGATGATCAATTGCGCAACAAGATCAAGTTGCGTGACTATGTGACCGACCAGGTTGGACTTCCGACGCTGCAGGATATCATGGACGAACTGGCCAAGCCGGGGCGCGACCCCCGAGAGCAGTACGAGTCATTCAAGTTCGACGACGCGGTCAATTCTGTGAATGATCTCAAGGTTGGCATGAGCTTGCCGGGCATAGTGACCAACGTCGCTGCTTTCGGTGCCTTTGTGGATATTGGCGTGCACCAGGACGGTCTGGTGCATATCAGCCAGTTGGCGGACCGGTTCGTGAAGGACCCTTCCGAGATTGTCAAGGTGCAGCAGAAAGTCAACGTGACGGTGCTAGAAATCGACCTCGACCGGAAACGTATTTCTCTCTCCATGCGCGCCCAACCGTAGTACCGATGTTTTCGGATTGACGGTTTCGCTTTCAATCAAAGACGACGAATCTGTGGATGACTTGAGCAGCTCCACGACAGACGGGACGGCAGCAGCATTCTTGTGATCTCGGCTAGTCACTATGACGAGAGCACAAGGGTTCTGCGGCAGAAGTCCTGAAATGTGATGCTTGCACATATGACTTGATAGGATCGTCTTATCTCTGTAGAATGTGATAGGGCTGCAGGTCCGCTGGTGGCCCGCCCTTCGTAGGTCACCCTGAGCGGAGCCAGTCCTGAGCTCGACGAAGGGTCGAAGGGTGGCAGTTGATGTAGATCGGTCTCTGGAGTGGTGCTGAATCCATCGCCCCACATGTCATTCCTGCGAAAGCAGGAACCCAGTCTTATCGGTTTTGGGGCGAAAAGTGTAGTCAGGTTGTTGTAGGTCGGGTTCCGAACGAAGCGAGAAACCCGACACCGTCGTAGGGAAGATTGCAGAGTTATTGGGGTATACATAATAGAAGCGAATCGGAAAGGAGGTGAGGCTGTTGTTGAATCAGGTTTTCAAGACAAATGGATATATGACATTTCATCGGAGGAAGAAATGAAACGAAATCTGTTTTTGAAATTGGCATTACTGTCGTTTGCGGCAGTTTTGATCGCTGGCAGTGTTGGTGCAGTTGGGCGAGCGCCATCTTACTTCAATTACCCGTGGCTTAAGCCAGTGTCGGAGGTTCAGCGAGGCCAAGAAGCCGAGTTCGAGTTGACGTTCTCGTTCATCAAGTGGCTGGATACGAGCGTCACTCCCCGATCCTTCGAAACGATGAAGTACATCATACTAGCAGACACTACCGATATCACCATGAGGGTAACGGTGTCGGTGTTGAACTATGAACGCACACTGTCAACAGAGACTATCACGATTGAGCCTGATGATGACAGCACATATGCCCTTCGTTTTTCCGTTCTGATTCCAGACCAGGACACGCTGAAGGTAGTAACAGACCTCAATCAGTCAGGTTTCAAGGAGCAGACCGCGCGTTACTTCGTTTGGAATGGTGATGAAATGGAACCGAGGCGCCGCAATCCCAGAGGGGGGCCAGACAAGCCCAACTACGGCAGGGGCTTCCCGATTCCCGATCCGCGAGTCCAGCAAGATCCTGCCTATCCTCACGGTCGGCCTTTTCCGGATGATGGGTCAGTTGTTTCCTCTAGCCTGACGTCGGAACAGCGGGACTCGCTCCAGATTGCCAAAATGCGAGAGCTTGAGCGGACACCACTAACCGACTCGGACTGGGAACGAATCACCGTAGGTGGCGTGAAGTGGTCACGACGTCAGGGCGACAGCCTGTTCCGCGAGCCGTTGTACTACGACAAACTGCATGATTCGGCTGTCCGGGCGAAGATGGCGGCGTTTGACGCTCGGACCGAACACGAGATCTGTCTCGACCTAAGTGATACGGCCGATTATCGAATGGTGACATCGATGTTGGGTGCCGGATCACCAAGTAGCAAACCGGGTTTTCTGATCTTCACGGCCACGAGAGACCAGATAAACGAACTCAGCAGTCTCGGGTTCGGTATCATGTATCTCGAGCATAATCCTTCGATGCGACCAGACGCATCTGAATCGAATGCGGTGCCCGACGCGAAACCATCTTCGGGTGAGAGCGGTTTGCTGGAAGAGGGGGAAGGCAAACTCTCTCGAGCCTATGTCTTCCAGGAGGACTTTGGTGCGGGCTGGTACGGTCGCTGGAATCGGGATGACGAGCTGTCCCACTGCGGCTACGACATGTGGGGTCCTTCGTCTACCATCAGTAATGCGGCTTGGTGTGCCAAGAACGGTGATATGATCGAAGGATATCACTATGACTGCTTGGCGTGGGCGACGTTGACGTCAACCATGATTAACACGGAAGGCTATTATGCGGACTTGTCGATCGACTTCGAAATCTCATACGATCTGGAGACCGTTGAAGGCGACTATCTAACGGCCAAATATTCCTATAACGGCAACTACTGGTGGTTCATAGACGGCTGGACGGGAAGCAACGCAGGCTTTGAAGATATCACTTTTGACGTTCCCAATAACCCCGGTACCTTATACTTGCGATTCTTGTTCCACAGCAAGGATAATGCCCAGGGAGTGACACGCGACGGTGCCTGGATTAGGAACATAAGCGTCAGCGGGACAGAAATCGTTTTCCCCAACTTCACTTGGTATCCCATACCAGGTACGTGGGATGACGGACCTCTGGTGATTTCCCAAAGCACGGGGACCACCACTGACACTGATGTATATGCCGGAGAAACATGTTATCTCGATTGGGCAGTGACAAATGACGGTGACATTAGTTGGAATAGTGTACCTGTGCACTTGCTGGTCGATGACGTAGAAGAGCATTCTTGGTACGTTGCAACGGCTGAGGTTGGTGTTCACTACGGTAGCATGGATTACCCTTTGGATCTTTCCGAGGGCCTCCACAAGATCGAGATGGTGATTGATCAGGACAATCTGATCTCGGAGCTTGACGAAAACGATAACACCGAGATACGTTGGATCACGGTCAAACCTGCACAGATCACCTATACCGGAATCCTTGAGTATAGTGACCTGAGCAGTCCGCCCGCTGTCATCACGCGACCGATGCGGGGCGTCAAGATCGAGATGGTAGACTCTGACTATCTCTCCCACGATGTCCTCGACTCGTGCCGGACTAACGACACGGGTTACTTCTCGCTCGGTCCTGTTGCCAACGACAACGACATCAC
>CAZHDS010000001.1:24822-65013 GCA_964531495.1 uncultured Ignavibacteriales bacterium | reverse complement strand
TTCATGGCAATACAACGCATCGGTGTTCTTCGTTTTGAAGTATGCCCTGGGTTTGGAATGGTCACGGTATATCGTAGCCGCCCTGCTGCTCGGCTGGCTGGCCTATCTGGCGGGAGCCCGGCTGGGCTGGGAGAAGAAATTGTTTCGGGCCTATGGCGGATACTTGGTCTTAACCACGACCTTTTTCCCGTGGTACTTCGTGTGGATCTATCCGTTCGTCCTGCGCAACCTCTCCCCGGCTTTTCTGTTTCTGTCCGGCTCCGCGCTATTGTCCTATCATGTTCATATTGGCTACTATAATGGAGGCACCTGGTCGCCGATGCCTTGGTTAGGTGTCCTGTCGTACCTGCCCTTCTACGTGTTGTTAATTTGGCCGTTGGCCAAACGATTGCGGAGGGACTGATTCGTGCAGGCTGCCTTTACAACAGTGTACTTTCTTTGCCTGGGTTACATAGCCTTGTACGGTCTGCACGTGCTCTGGTTGACCAGCATCTACCTTCGACTTCCCCCGATGAGACTTGCACCTTCAGAAACAGATCAGACCGCGACAGTTACGGTACAGCTGCCAGTCTTCAACGAACGTTTGGTTGTGGCCCGATTGATCCGGGCAGTGGCGGCGTTTGATTGGCCCATAGATAGAATCGAGATCCAGGTGTTGGATGATTCTACTGACGAGACTACCGACATAGCTGCCCTGACAATCGCGGACCTCGTGTCCCAAGCGCACCAGATAGCCCATATCAAACGCCCCCGACGCGATGGCTACAAGGCTGGCGCGCTGGCCAACGGACTTCGCACGGCTGCCGGCGAGTTCGTGGCGGTTTTTGATGCCGACAACCTTCCCCGGCCCGATTTCCTCAAACAGATCATGCCGTACCTGGCAGACCACCGCGTTGGGCTGGCTCAGGCAAGGTGGAGTTTTCTAAATCGTGATCAGTCGTTTCTTTGTCGTGCCCAGGCCTTGTTCCTTGATGGACATTTCTTCGTGGAGCAAGCCGCCCGCTGCCGCGCTGGTCTGTTCATGAATTTCAACGGCACGGCTGGCGTATGGCGCCGCCAGGCAATCGAGGACGCCGGTGGCTGGCAGGCCGATACGCTGACCGAAGATCTCGACTTGTCCTATCGGGCTCAGATGGCGGGATGGAAATTTGTGATGGCTGAAGACGTAGACGTACCGACCGAGCTGCCCGCGTCAATCCGATCTTTCAAAGCCCAGCAGTACCGCTGGGCCAGAGGAGCAGTCGAGACAGGCATCAAAAACCTGAGGCGGCTGTCGACCTCATCGCTACCTTTTAAGATCAAAGTCGAGGCCTGGTTTCATCTCACTCAGAAGTCGGTCTCGGTCGCGCTTCTGATGCTGTCAGTGCTGCTCGTTCCGGCGCTCTTTTTCCGCTGGGAGGGAAACGGGCTCAAGCTCCTCCTGGTCGACCTGCCGATCCTGCTGGCCGGCACCGGCTCGATGTCCCTTTTCTACGGACTGGCGTACCGGCGCCAACCCCAGATTCAGTCGTCCAAGAACATCCTGACCATGACTATGCTCGGTTCTCTCGGCATTGCCCTAGCCGCAACCAATTCGCTGGCCGTGGCGTCGGCGTTTCTTTCCCGACCGGCGGTGTTCGTAAGGACGCCCAAGACGGGTGTCACCGGGGGCGCGTCTTCTCCCCCGCCCGGTGACTATCGGATTCGTTTTGATCGCACTCTCCTGGCCGAGACAATTCTGACGGGCAATGCCCTGGTGGCTATATCGTGTTCATGGCATCTCGATCTTCTGGCAAGCCTTCCGTTTCTGGTCACTTTTGTGGCTGGCTATGGCTGCTTTGCTATCATGTCAATAAGGGAGGGAAATGCCTGACCGAGCTATTGGCCTGATGGCCAAGTTCCCCATCGTGGGGCGAGTGAAAACCAGGCTGGCTGCTACAACTGGCGTCAACCGGGCCCTCGCAGTCTATGAGGCGCTGTTGGTCAGCGCCGTGTCGGTCGTCACCGGCTTGGATGGGGACATGTTTCATCGGGCTGCTTTCGTCGACCCTGACGTATATGTCAGAGACTTCTCCGCCGCCTACCCCGGCTTTGATCAGCTCTTCGCACAAACGGATGGCGACCTTGGTGTCCGCATGCGAAGCGCCTTCGATCAGCTATTGGCAAGACCGTCAGCACAACAAGCCTGCTTGATAGGGGCAGATATTCCCGACCTGGACCCAGCCGCGATCAATCTCGCCCACGAACTGCTGAAGGACAACGACCTGGTGCTTGGTCCGACCACCGATGGAGGATATTACCTGATTGCCCTGAACCAGATACATGATGACCTGTTTACTGAGATACCCTGGGGCACGTCGGTTGTCCTAGAGCGAACAATAGCTGTGGCCGCCCGGCTGGACCTTCGCGTGGCTCTGCTGGACACGCTGCGAGATCTCGACGACGCCGCAGATTTGGATCATTTTGAGTCGTTTCGCTCCCTGGCTGACGGCAGATCCGAGCATGAGAATTCGCAGGAAGACAGGAGATGAAATGAGTAACTACTACGAGTCCGATGATCTCAGCAAATTTGGTGACATAAGTCGTGTCAATCCAGAATTGGCCGAGAAGTTTTTCGAGTACTACAAGAGCGTGATGTCTGAGGGAGCACTCTCGGCCCGCGAGAAGAGTCTGATCGCTCTGGCGGTGGCCCATGCCTTGAAGTGCCCCTATTGCATAGACGCCTACACGACAGCCAATCTCGAAAATGGCGCCGACGAGTCTCAGATGAACGAGGCGGTCCATGTCGCGGCCGCAATGGCGGCTGGAATCAGTCTCGTACACAGCGTCCAGATGATGTCGAAAATTGACGATACGCTGGTCTAGGACCTATGAATGCCCAGACACAGCTGACCCGCTTGTCATCGTACCCAGCGAGCTTCGCCGAATTCGTCAGGAAACACTTCCGTGGTGACGATGGCTTGCGGCCGACAGCGCTGACGACCTTCCAGATGAATCTCGGCGCCCTCTGCAATCAGGCCTGCACTCATTGTCATGTTAGTGCCTCGCCTACCCGGACCGAGACGATGAGTCGCCAGACAATCGAAGCCTGCCTGAAAATTATTTCGGAAGTGAGCCAGATCGAAGTGGTTGATATCACCGGCGGCGCCCCGGAAATGAACGAGCATTTCGCTTATCTCGTAGCCGAAGCCACCCGTTTGGGCAAACACGTGATTGATCGATGCAACCTGACCATCCTTGAGCATCCGGACTACTCGCATCTGTATGACCTGCTCGCCGACAACAATGTCGAAGTTATCGCGTCTCTGCCACATTTCGCCAAGAGCCACACCGACCGGCAGCGTGGTCACGGCGTGTTCGAGCAGTCCATTGCAGCCATGAAAAAGCTAAATGACCTGGGCTACGGTCATTCGCATACGCTCAACCTGGTGTACAACCCGGCCGGGATATTTCTGGCTGCACCACAGAAGCAGTTGGAACGAGAATTCAAAGAGAACCTCCAGCGCCAGCACGGCATAATCTTCAATAGCCTCTATTGCATTAACAACGTCGCCATCAATCGCTTTCTGGAGCGGCTGGAGCACCTGGGAAAGTTTGACAAGTATCTAGAGATACTCGTCAACGCCTTCAATCCGGCTACCTTGGACGGCCTGATGTGTCGCAGTCAAATCTCGGTGCGCTACGATGGACACGTCTATGATTGCGACTTCAACCAGATGCTCGATATGACATCGGACCAGGTCAACCACATTGACAACTTTGACTATGAGCGGTATATGAATCGGAAGATCCGCACCGCCAATCACTGCTTCGCCTGTACGGCTGGAGCAGGCTCCAGCTGCACCGGAGAAATCGCCTCGGAGTAAGCAACAAGGTCCGGTTCGCGACTGAACGAACAACTAGTACCCGGTGCAGAACTGAAAGTGCATCGGGTCTCGCCGCCGACCAGTCCAGTCGCCCCCCCATTCAAAACCAAACTCCCGAAAGGCGGTGACTAACTGGGGGTACTGGTTACCGCGTGAGCCCATGCGGTTGGAGGATGCGTTCAGATCGATCGATATCCCCCAGCTGTGGCTGGAGAGTCGTACTCCCCCACGGCGACGACGAAAATGATAGCAACCATCGAAGGTAGATACGGCATGATCCAGTCCGCAGTCATAGATAACGTCGAACACTCGCTCGAAAACAGGTACCAACAGCGTGTGACAGCGGAAACTGGTCACCGTGCGACCGGGCATCCAGCCGAGCCTCAACGGCACCGGAACTCGCGCCCGCGCCAGGTATCTTGCCTCCCAGTCGGGCGATGGTTCCAGGCTGGCCTTTGATCCGCAAGGATCGCCAAAGGTCTTGATGATTGTATTGAGGCCGTGGGGTGGTGTCGGCCATTGAGCGGCCGACACCCCACCATGGCTTGGAGACGGGAATGACTGTTTGCTTGCCATGCTATCCTGTGCAAGCAAACATCACCACCATAAGCGAAGTCTATTTGCAGAAGATCCTGACCGTTTCACCCGGTTCGTCGACATCGATACTGAGATCCTTGAGAGCCATCATCACTTCGTCGATCTGTTTGCCATCAATAGTCTTCAGGTCCACCTTGATCCCCTTGCCTTCCAGCGCAGCTGAGACACGATCGCTGACGCTGTCGGGTAGGACTGATCCAAGTTTCATGCCGGCCTTCACAACTGCCAACGGAATCTTGATATTGACTTGCTCACCCTTGCCCACACTCCCTTTGGAGTCGACCTGGACAAACAGATAGGTTGGTGGTTGCTCAGCGCGCGCCTTCACTGATGAAGGCATCTCATCCGCCGCTGCGGTGTCACCGATGGCGCTTAACAACTCGCTGGCCTCATCGACATTGACCTTGCCCTGAGCCAGCAGTTCGAGAATTCGTCGTCTTTCGTCAGTCATGTCACATGTCCTTGATTAGAGAATGATATTGTTCTGTCCATGGCAGCGGCGAATACGGAGCAACCGGGACAATGGTAGCTGGTTTGGACCGATGATCCGCCTCTCGTATGGTGACTGCGATCGCTCGCAACAAACGGGTCGCCTCCGTGACCGATATGCTCTGATCGGCCAACATGTCCAATACGTGCAATCTGGCGCTGGTCATTGCCGTTCCTCCTTCATTAGTTTGACAGCCTCCCCGGCCGTGATATCACCCTTCTCCAGCCGATCCAGAACAGTGCTCTGATTGTCAGGCAAGGTCTCCAGTTCTACGAAATCAAGCTGGCTGGCCAAGCGGGCCAGGCGGTTCTTGATCGTCGGATAGCTGACCCCAAACGACTTCTCCATCTGCTTGATGGAGCCGTGGCAGTGCACAAAGGCAGCCACGAATATTTGATCCTCAGCCGGCAACTGGGCCAGCCGGGGGAGCTCAAAGTCACCCTCTACAGCGATGCCCGTTTCAAGCATTCGGACCCGTTCCACGATGATCGTGGAGCCTTGGGTGAGTTCAGTTAGTTTTCGCCACTCGTGAGCCATTTTGGATCTCCGGGTTTGTCTTTGTAGTCTCATAGACGACAATACATCAATATTGTTTCGCTTCGCATGCATTTTATTAATAATTATGCGCCTGATTCTTAACTATGCCACACGGAGACACCAATTTTGGTCAGCCTACGTCAGCTAACGTGATGTCCGAAAGCGCTTTGTGGAGTTGGTGGAGGTTTGACCTGAAAATAGCCAGAACTAATCTCGAACGGCGAGTCGAAACCCTTTGCCGTGGACCCCGATTATCTCGACTCGGTCATCATCGGCGAGGTACTTGCGAAGTTTGGATATATAGACATCCATAGATCGGCCGCTGAAATAGCCGTCGTCGCCCCAAATCTTTTTGAGGGCGGTTGAGCGCGGCAGAGTCATATTCAGGTGATGGCAGAGCATTTGCAGCAATTCAGACTCGCGAGCTGTCAGGCGACGTTCCTGTTCCCCTCGCCGCAGCACTTGTATCCGGGAGTCAAAAACGAAACAGCCAAACTCAAAGAGGGTCGGCATCTCCTCGGCCGGTCCCTTGCCGCTACGCCTGAGAACAGCCTGAATCCTCAGCAGTAGCTCCTCAACCGAAAACGGCTTGGTCACATAGTCATCGCATCCAGCCTTGAAGCCGGCGATACGATCCTCACGCAACGAGCGAGCGGTCAGAAAAATCATGGGCGTTTCGTCATCGGATTTCCTGGCTTCGCGCACAAAAGTGAAGCCATCCTTGCGCGGCATCATGACATCAACGAGACACAGATCGAAGGCTTCTCTCCTGAAACGGTTCGTGCCCTCCTCCCCGTCAACGCAGAGCACAACCTCAAAGCCATTCATGGTGAGATGTTCCTGAAGTATCAGGCCCAGGTTTGGATCATCCTCTAAGAGCAAGATCTTCATGCCCGACTCCTGGCAGTTACGTCCTCGCGCGGAAAGATCAGCTCAATCCGGGTACCCTGGCCGAACTGACTACTTAGGGCCACCCGACCACCATGTAGCCGAACCATCAGGGAGACATAACTGAGCCCTAATCCGAAGCCCTTGACATCATGGGTATCGCCGGAAGAAACGCGATAGTACTTGTCGAATACGAGTTTCTGGTCTTCGAGAGGGATGCCCATCCCCTTGTCTTCGACTGCGATCATAATCCCGCCGACATCATTGGCGGTGGCAATTGTGATGTCCGGCCGATCCGGGGAGTATTTCAGCGCATTGTCCATCAGATTGTGAACGATGGCCGCCACGTGCACCTTATCAGCGACGATCAACGAAGGCGCTGCCTTCAGATTAGATTGCAGCTGACCGCCCCGATGTTCCACCTGGACCGAAAAGTTCCGAACGGCCGTGGCGATCACGTCGTGCACATCCATCTGGACCAGGTCCAATTCAAAGTCCATATCCTCAATTGCAGCCATCTGCAGGATCTTCTCGGTTTGACGGCGCATGCGACGGTTCTCGCTCTGGATCATCTCGGAAAACTCAATGACCCGAGCCTGGTCCCCGACTACATCTGGGCGCTGGATCGCCTCGCAGGCCAAAGCAACCGTAGATATAGGCGTCTTGAATTCATGCGTCATGTTATTGACGAAGTCCACCATCAGACTTGCCTGATGTCGTTGGGCACCCAGGGCTCGAATGGTATAGGCAAAGCAGAAGACCAGAATGCCGATGAAGATCGCCGTGGCTGGCAACATCATACCCGCCTGGCGCCAGAGATAGAGCGTCTGCTCCGGAAACTGCACAACCAATTCTGCTCCGCTGTTTCCCATATCATGAGGGAAAAGACGAGTCCGGAGGTGCGAGTCGGATAGAACCTCACGGTCAGCGTCCGGATGCACGAGCCACAGCGAGTCACCTTCGAGCGTGGTCACCCCAAAGGCGTAATCAAGATCGAGCTCAGCCTCGCCCAAGCGCAGACGCAACAGAGAATCCAACTTGTCCTCGTCCACGCGTTCCTGCAGAGTCATCGTCTCACCTATGATCAGGCGGTCGACGATGTCACGCACGAACGCGAATTTCAGGCTATCGCCACCCACAACTCGGGCGAACCCGGCGGCCGTGGCCTGGATGCCATGTACGCTCCCGTCAGTTTCGTAGTCGATCACTATGCGAGCACTATCGAGGTTGCTGCGATCAAGCGCAATTTGGTGCTCTCCGCCCTCCAGGATGCTATCGAACAGGATCGAATCACGATCAGAGCCATGAGGGAACATGTGAACCCTGACTGTCTGACTGTCCGGAGAAGCGAGATTCAGCTGCCCAGCCTGGTAGTCCATCCTCGGATCTTGGCACATGTCACGCAGCTTCAGGATTTCTTCGGAGAGGCTATCGCCTGACCCC
Organism: uncultured Ignavibacteriales bacterium; assembly: GCA_964531495.1. GTDB lineage: Bacteria > Zixibacteria > MSB-5A5 > GN15 > FEB-12 > DAOSXA01. The sequence goes on along the minus strand of CAZHDS010000001.1, from coordinate 57,213 downwards.
GCTTCGCCGATCATAGTTACGACCGTCACCTGTTGATCTTCGGCGCAGGAGTCCGCTAAATAGAAAGCTATCTCGGCCGTCTCCAGTTCGGCAAGGTCCTGCGTAACGGCAACCAGAGCCGCCATCACATGCCGCTCGAAAGCTGCTTGACGCAATTCCAACGCATTCGCCAGGAGCCAGCCCTGCAGGGCGACCAATCCTGACAGAGAGATCAGGATCAAAACAACTATCAAGCGAACTGTCCGCGGCATAATCCTCATGCTACACTATACGGCATCCGAGGGTGAAAATCAGCTCAATTAACATACCTTAACAAACCCTAACATGTCTTAACTATGCCCATGGCAACCAGCTACTTACGTTACTCGTAACAACGCTCAAAGAAGCCAACGACCCCATCTGCATGAGGCAACTTCCGTATGCACCACAACTCGCCCGAAGCCCGCTCGATTGCTCCGGCCCCGACTCAGCCATGCCTCATTTGCCTGCCCGATTGTGGGGCGGCGCGATGAGTATAGTCAAACGTCTTTCCAGCCTATGGTTGATCCCTTTGACCGTAATGGCGCTACAGTTGGCGGCACCGTTGGTGACAACGCCGCTGGCGGCCCAAGGATACAATCCGTTCAACGTTCGTGACAATGAATACCGGCTCTTGGGGCTAAAAAGGGCTCGTGAGGCGTTCGATGTTGCGCATCGCGATCTTGAACGACAGCAGCAGCTGTTCGACCGGGGCATGATTACTGCGTTGGAGCTCGACCGCGTCAGGAGCGTTCACGCCGACGCTGAGGTCAACTATCAGCAATCGCTTCTGGCCGTGCTGTTCGAGGAGCAATATGTCTCTGTCTCAGAAGCGATCAAGTACCAGGCCAAAGATGGTACAAAACGCGTGCGCGTGACGCTGGTGAATACTTCCGGCGGTACGGCAGAGTTTCATCAGTTGCTCAATCTCGAAGACGATTTGTTCCGGTCATTGCAGCCGGATGTCATTCACAATGTCTATGTATCGATGCTCAACGACGACAACGCTATCGTCAGCCAACCATATGAGGCCAAGCTCTCTGAGCTACGGTTCGGCGAACCGCGAACTATCGACTTCGCTCTGCTGCAGGACCTGGATGCCGTCACGATCCTGCTGTACTACGCCAACGGTTCACAGCGAACCATGAAGATCTTCCTGCAGAAGGACGTTTCCGAAAACCGCGTGGCGGTTCAGTCGGAACAGTTCTCACAGGAGCTCGAGTTGGGCCAGTCCGCTTCGTTTGATCTGACTCTCGAGCTCTACAGCGGCGTATCCAACACTTTCAGCCTGGCCGTGGTCAACCTTCCCGACGCCATCAGCCGGTATTTCAGCGACCCGACCGGGGGCGTACGCTTGAGTCAGGTCAAGTTCACGGAGAGCAGCCGTACTAAGAACGCTGCCCTTGAAGTGACTCTACCTGATCGCCCCACGCCGGAGGTCATAATGGATCGCTCGATTCCGTTTTATGTCCTCGTGCTGCCTCGCGACAAGGCCGAAGAATTAGGCGCACTTGAGTCGCGCCAATGGACCGAAGCGGAACTGGAAGAAATGGAAATCGGGTTCGTGCGCCTGGAGCTACGGCCCAGTGGGCGGGGTGAAATCCTGGTTCAATCATCTCAGCTTTACTACTCGGTACAGACCGGCGAATCGGTGGCCATGAACATAAATGTGCTCAACGAGGGAAGTAACCGAATCGACAACATTGAGGTCAAGACAGACCTCCCTCTGAATTGGACCAAGGCTATCGATCCGCCCGTAATCCCAAGCCTGGACATCAGCGAGGAGGCGATCGTATCGTTGACCTTCACGCCTCCGCCTGACGTTACCCCGGGCAAGTACGAGGTTCGCCTGCGCACCAGCGGCACCTCTGACTCACAGCCGATCACCTCTCCCGACAAAACCGTCAGCATAGAAATCAGACCACAAGCCAACATTTTCGGAACGGTTGCGCTGGTGATTCTGATTGTTGGGCTGGTGGGAGCGGTCGTGGTGTTCGGCCTACGCCTATCCAGACGATAATGCACAACTATAGAATAACGAGGACTATTGTGACTCAGACAAGTCAATCAACACAGCCGCTACTCGAGGCGATCAACCTCTCGAAACGATACCGCGACGGCGTTCTGGCAGTAGACAAATTGTCGTTCTCTGTCCGGCCAGGCCAGATCTTCGCCATTCTGGGCGGAAACGGAGCCGGCAAAACGACGACCATCAATCTCTTTCTGAACTTGCTGGAGCCAACCGAGGGTGAGGCTCGAGTCGACGGTATTGTAAGTCACCAGGACCCATTGCGAGCCAAAGCACGCGTCGCCTTCGTCTCAGAAAACGTTACGCTCTACCCGCAATTCACAGCGGTGCAGAACCTGGACTTTTTCGCCCGCCTGGGTGGCCATGCGGAGTATACTCGAGATGACTACCATGGCGTTCTGACCCGGGTTGGATTGGCTGCCGAGTCTCACGACAAGCGCCTGCGCAGTTTTTCCAAGGGGATGCGCCAGAAGTGCGGTATCGCCGTGGCCATTCTCAAAGACGCTCCGGCGATCCTTCTGGATGAGCCGACCTCCGGGTTAGACCCTCAGGCCGGTTTCGAGTTTCTCAGGCTACTCCGCCAGCTCCGTGAGGAAGGTAAAGCAATCCTGATGTCGACTCACGACATCTTCCGGGCCCGTGAAGTCGCGGACACGATCGCCATCATGGATCGCGGGCAGATGATAATGCAGAAGAACGCGGCCGAAATGGAGGGCGAGGACCTGGAAGCTCTCTATATGCGATACATGGCTGGCCACAACGGCCAGCTAACGGCGGAAACCGAGGTGGCCTGATGTTTCAGGTTATCTTTGAAAAGGAAATCCGCGACATCATCGGCTCTACCAAGTTTGCGGTGACTTTTGGCGCTTGCGCCATACTGATCATCGCCGCCTTCTACGCCGGAGCAGCGCGCTACCAACTTCACCGTTCACACTACGAGTCTTCCGTAGCGGCCAATCTGGCCGAACTGGACGGCGTGACAGACTGGGCCGCAGTAGGTGAGTCGAGCATATTCATGCCGCCCCGTCCGTTGGCCTGCCTGGTCTCCGGTGTCTCCAACGACATCGGGCGCACCGCGGTCGTGCGCGGTCGCGGCGAAGTCATACCTCAGGGCAGCCACTACAACGAGAATCTCATCTACGCCGTCTTCCGTTATCTGGATCTAGAATTCGTATTTCAGGTCATCCTCTCATTGTTTGCAATCTTGTTAGGCTACGATGCCATTAGCGGCGAAAAGGAGCGAGGTACGCTTCGCCTTTCGTTCGCCAACGCTATTCCCCGTCACACCTACATTCTCGGGAAGGCAGCAGGATCAACCATGATCCTGGCCCTGTCACTGTTGTGTGCGGTGGCGATAGGGTGCCTCCTCCTGCCGCTGATGGGTATCGTTCTTACTGGCGATGAATGGCTGCGTCTGGGCTTGATCGTCCTAACCGGCTTGCTCTATTTTGCAGCCTTTCTGACTCTGTCACTCTGGGTCTCAGCCCTGACAAGACGCTCCTCGAGCTCGTTTCTGGCTCTCTTGGTGATATGGATCATGAGCGTACTGGTCGTGCCTAGAGTGGCCGTGCTGCTTGCCGGTCGGGCCGTTGACGTGCCTTCGTCTGATGCGGTCGCATCCGAGAAAGGTCAGTTCGCGACCCAACTGCACAAAGAGTTCCTGGACGGCCTTAGCGGTTTCTCGATGCCGCTTTCCGAGGCCGGGTCCGATCCGGGAAAGGCGCTGATGGGATTTATGGATTCCCTCTCGAACGTTCGCGAGACCAAGATGCAGGTGTTCGCTTCTCGACTCAACGAATCTCGTCAGAACCGGCGCTTGAAACAAAGTCAGGTCTCCTTCGCTCTGGCCCGAGTCTCCCCCACGGCCTCGTTGACACTGGCCACTTCGCAACTGGCCGGAACGTCGCTGGACCTGGAGAACCGATTCTACCAGCAAGCTGGCGCATTCCAGACCGAATTCGGGAATTTCAAGACAGAAAAAGTGGGCATTAATGCTGGCGGGGTGATGCATGTGATATCGATTGAAGACGGCGCCAACCCGCCCATCCCGGAGGCGATTGACGCAGATGAACTACCGGTCTTTCACTTCCAGGACGTGACGACTTCGGAAGCGATCGAAACATCGGCGGCAGACATCGGCTTGCTGGCCATCTTTGTGATCGTCTTCTTCGGTGGGGCCGTCTTTTCATTCAATCGTTATGATGTTCGCTAGTCGACAAACCTGGAGCAACTGATGTTCGCAACACTGATACAAAAAGAACTTAGGGCGACGCTGTACAGCCCGCGCTTCTTCGGCTCCTTCGCGGTTTGCTCGGTGCTGATTCTGGTGAGCATCTTCACCGGCATCCAAGAGTACAAAGCGATCGCCGAACAACACGCCACCCTGGGCCATCTGGTGCAAGAAGAGGCCCGCCAGGCCAGTTCCTGGGGTGACTTCGAAACCCGCGCCCTGCGCCAACCCGATCCCATGCAGATCTTCGCCTCGGGCATCGCGCACGATCTCGGTCGCTGGTCCCTTGTTAATGCAGAAGAGCCGATCAAGCTCAGACACAGCACATACTCCGATGATCCACTCTTTGCGGTATTTCGCCTGGCTGATTTTTCGTTCATCGTAATGTTTGTGCTGTCGCTCATGGCGATCCAATTCACCTATGACTCTGTCAATGGCGAACGAGAATCCGGGACTCTGCGGCTCGTGTTTTCCAATGCCGTTTCGCGCGGGCAGTATCTCGCCGCCAAGTGTCTTGGAGCCTGGTTAGGACTGGCCGTGCCCCTCGGGATCCCCATCCTCCTCAGCCTTCTGCTCGTGGTCACTATGGGCGTACCGCTAACCGGCGATCACTGGATCAGAATCGGAATGCTGTTGGCGTTGTCATCCCTGCTCTTCACGTTTTTCATCGTGCTGGGCGTTCTAATCTCGACTCTGACCCGTCGCTCCTCTGTTTCATTCTTGTTCTCCCTGATGGTTTGGGTTCTGCTCGTCATGATCATCCCCCGCGCCGGTGTCATGGCTGCGGGAGGGTTGGCCGACGTGCCACGCATCGCCGAGATCGAGAGCCAGCATCAGGCTCTTGCCAACGAGAAGATGAACGCCAACATCCAGGGATTGATAGCGGCTCTGCACACGTCCACCTGCCAGGCGGACCAGACAGAAACCAACATGCGCTTTGACTCCTTGCGAAAACTTGACGACATCGAAATCGCCGAATACGTGGCTCGCCTAATGGAGGATCTGCGCCAGAAGAAGATCGCCCAGGAGAGACTGGCCTGGCAGCTATCACGATTGTCGCCGGTTTCGGCATATCGGCTGGCGGCGATGAATCTGGCCGAGACGGACACGCAGGCCAAAGACCGCGCCGAAGATGCTATGAGTGAATACCGAACTCGCTTCAACCAGCATGTAAAGCAGAAGCAGGAGGAAACCGGCGACATGGGCGGAATCCGCATAACTATGGAAGTGGACGAACATGGTGAACAGAGTCTCACCATTGACGCCTCGCGCGACCGAGAGGGGCTGGATATCTCTGACATGCCACGTTTCTCACCCCCCCAACGATCGGTTGGCGAAGTGGTGGCGGCAAGTGTGGTTGATTTTGGGCTGCTGATTGTCTCGATCCTCGTAACCTTCGGTCTGGCTCTGGGATCATTTCTGAAGTACGACCTTCGATAGAAGGATTTGATTCCGGACCGGCCACCGGTCGGTCCGGCTTCTTACTTGCCCGATGAGGCTGTCAGCGTACGGTACGCCTCGCTAACGACAGAATCTACATCCGTCCCCTCGACATCGCATGACAGGAGCTCGCCCCACTGATCGCCCTGCTTCACGCCCAGCACTGCTCTCAAGCGAAGGCTCTCGCTCGTTACATCGGAGGTTACTCCCAGGGGCAACGAACAGCCGGATTTGAAGCGGGCCAGCAAACCGCGCTCAAGGGCCGCCTCAAGGGCATCTTGCTCGGAGTGGAGGGGTTGCAGCAGGTTGGCCGTGATGTCATCGGCCGACCGAATCTGAAGACCCAGAATGCCCTGCCCAGGAGCCGGGAGAAATTGCCTGCGCGGCAGAATAATGATCTCCAGCCCGGAGAGATCCAGGGCCAGCCTCTCGACCCCAGTGGCGGCGATCACAATAGCGTCAGACTGTCCGTCGCGCAGCTTGGCCACGCGTGTTGGAACATTTCCGCGCAAATCTCGGATTACAAGCGATGGGTTCAGAGCGGCAATCTGGCAGCGCCGTCGATTGGAGGAAGTCCCGATCGTGCTGCCAGACTTGAGCGGCAGAGGGCTGCCGGACTGCTTCGCTTCTGGTCGCATGAGCAGCATTTCCCTCGGGTTGGCACGAAAGCCGACTGCACCCAATCTCAACCCGGGTGGTTGGGTCGTCAGGAGATCTTTCAGCGAGTGTACCGCCAGATCGATCCGCTGTTCGAGCAGGGCTTCTTCAATCTCTTTGGTGAAGAACCCCTTGCCTTCCATCTTGTCGAAGGAAACTTCATCCAAACGATCGCCGGTAGTCTTGATAATCTCAAGCTCTACGCGACAAGCTCCGGATTGCTCCAAAAGGCCTTGTATCAAGTTCGCTTGATACAAGGCTAGATCAGAACCTCGGGAGCCGATGACGATTTTCGGAACTGGTAGAGACGATGGCTCAGACATACGGCGCGGCTGGTTCTTTCGATCTTGCATTGGTTGACGATAACAGGCTGAGCGCCCTGCTGTCCAGCAAAATCGATCGCCTATCGAGCAGTTCGCGATCCGGGCCCACTGACACATCGCCGGAACCACTCGCTCTGACTTCAGTTGTAATGTGCATACTTATCCGCTATGTTCTCACGCTGAGGTATGCAACCGTGAAGTCAACAACCCTGCTCTGCTTCTTACTCGTTTTACTAGCCGTATCCCCGGCCAGCGCCAACATCCAGCGCGTCTCAGTGCTGTACATTCATTATTCTGTCGGCACCGGATTCGTGAACGGCTATTGCTGGAATGAGCAGCTGAACCGCAACATCACTGAATCGCTCGATACGATGCTAATCGTAGTGGACAATGATACCGCCGACATCGCCTTTCGAAGTTACCGTCTCAACGACGATGGTGCCGGCCGAGCGATGAGTGACTCGATTCCAGGATCTGGATCCAATGGCTGCGCATTTGACCGCTTCTCCGGGTTCAGCTACAATCTCAATCCCAACTCCGGCGAACGCATGCGAATCTGGAATGACAATAACGGCATGGGCAGTAACGGGTATGCCGGAATCCTTGATAACTTCTACAATGTCCCGAACAAAGAAGACTCCGCCTTCTACCGCTTCTTCAAGACCCACAACATCCCCTCCAATTTCCCTGATTCGGTGCAGGAAACTGATGGGTTTGACCTCGTCCTCATTGAGAATCCGTATTACGCCTGGGCCTACATGAGCCAGCCTCAGGCTGACAGCATGATGATCCTTTTCGAAGTCCTGCGCGACTCCATTGCCGCCCACCCGGAGACCAACGTCTGCCTGGTGTTTGGCACGCCCCTTCGGCTGGGCGTCGATGGCATTCTCGACTCAGCCCAGGCCAGAATCACATACGACCTGGTTGATTGGTGGGATAGTGAGGCGTTCTTTGTACCCGGACAATCACCGACGCCAAATTTGTGGCGATGGAATTCGTACCACTTTCTATGTGAAACTAGTCCGGACAGTGCTAATCGCTATTGTCTGGCCAACAAATTCTATAACGGCGAGGTCGGTTCGCACCTCAATGTCGCCGGCTACAGCGAGGGACAAGACAGCCTGCTGGTCGTCCTGCGCCAGATAATCCCCCAGATCATGGGCGGAGGACTGCTACCGGACGCGGACGGTGACGGAGTGTTGGATGGGGACGACAACTGCCCGCAAACCGCCAATCCCGATCAGGCGGACACTGACGACGACGGCATCGGCGATCTATGCTGTTGCCTTCTGAGAGGCGACGCCGACCACAGTGGCTCTTCACCGGATATCTCCGATATCATCTACCTTGTGACCTACATGTTTCAACTGGGCACCCGCCCGATCTGCACGCATGAGGTCGATCTGAATGACGATGGCATCATGGGCGACATAGCGGATCTGGTCCATTTGGTGGATTTCATGTTCAGAGATGGCCCGCCCCCGGCATCTTGCCCTGATTAGTGGCTCGACTGATAAGATTGATTTGAAGACCAAAGAACCCTGCCGTCCCCTCTGAAGACGGCAGGGTTCTTCGCAAATCTGCTTTGATTAACCTTATTCGCGGGTCTCGTCGATCCAAATTTCGGCCACTGAGTACCTGTCAATCAATTCATCTTTCAGAGACTTAGCCTCGGAATAGCCCTCAGTGCTGCCTATTCGCACCCGGTAGAAGGTCTCACCATCGATAACAGCACTGGTCAGGAACGGCGTGTAGCCACGCGCCGTGTAAGTATCAACAAGAATTCTCGAGTACTCGAGGTTCTTGCAGGCGCCAACCTGTACTGTGTAGCCGGCCCCCACGGGCGGTGCCTGCTCGAACTCAGTATCTTCCTGGGGAACCGCAGATGCATCAGGCACGGCGGTCACAGCCTCAGTCGCGTCCGGATTGGCATCAACGGCCGCACCAAGGCTATCAACCGTTGGTTGCTCCTGATCCAACATCTCTTGTTCCAGCTTGGCCACTTCATCCTGCTTCTCGGCACAACCGAGGGCTAGCACCAAAGTCAGTCCCAATATCGCCACCGTTACAACATGCTTCCTAATCACCTGTACCTCCGCAAATCGACCACCCGGCCGCTGTCGCTTGCCAGAACCTGCCAGTTGAGACAGAGTCTTTCCCTATTTTAGTACCTATAAGCCGGTCCAACAGGAAGGAGTCAACATAAAACCGGGCGCAGAAAAATGGTGTTGATTAAGCGCCGTTGTTTGTATAAACTACGAGTTCATTAGTAACGCTATAAGGTCCTGCAATGAGAGTAAACGAGAGTATCCTGGACCTCGTCGGCCACACCCCCCTCTTGAGATTGAGAACGGGAATTCCGGTCGATGGCCCCCAGGTTTATGCAAAACTGGAGTTCTTCAACCCATCCGGTTCCATCAAGGATCGCATGGCGCTGTATATTGTTCGCAAGGCCCTAAAAGAGGGCCGGATCCGTCCCGGCGGCACTGTTATCGACAACACTTCTGGCAACACTGGCGCTTCCATGGCCCTGGTGGCTCAAGCTCTGGGTCTGAACGCGATCGTCACCACCCCCGAGAAGACCAGTCCCGAGAAGATCGACATGATGCGCTCTTTCGGAGCCCAAGTGACTGTCACCAAAGAGCTGTTTCACGACCACCCCGACAGTTTCTATTCAATAGCCAGGAGACTGGCCAGGGAAAACGGCTACTTTGACCTGGACCAGTACGATAGCCAAGACAACGTTGAAGCCCACTATCACACAACGGGACCTGAAATCTGGGACGATACTGACGGCCGTGTCACACACTTTGTATGCGGTATCGGAACGGGTGGGACGTTTTCGGGGGCGGCGCGGTATCTGAAGGACCAAAATCCCGACATCAGAGCTATCGCCGTGGACCCCGAGGGCTCCATGTTTTCCGACTACCTGCGGGATCACAAGGAAGGCTCAGGCACGCCCTACAAGGTTGAAGGAATCGGCTCCGACGTGCTTACTCAGGCCCTCCACACTGATCTCGTTGATGAGTTATTCACCGTTAGTGATCGCGACTCATTCCTTCGGGCCCGCTTGATTTGCCGCCAGGAAGGGATATCAGCCGGGGGATCTTCGGGAGCAGTTGCCGTAGCTATGGAGAAGGTCGCGGCCCAATTGGGTCCGGAGGCCGTCGTAGTTGGTATTTTTGCCGACTCTGGTGCGAAATATATGAGCAAACTGTACAACGACGAGTGGATGCGAAGAAACGGCTTCCTGATGAATGAGAAGGTTGAGGTATGAACAGAACTCTTCTGGTTTGCCTGATACTATTGAGTAGTCTGCCGCTAACGGCTCAGGCCTTGGATGTCGAGACTATCGACGGTATCGAGTTGATCCCTAGGGATCATGATTTCGGTCATGTGGGTATAGATTATCGATTGGCCTGCGATTATCTGATTATCAGCCATCGACCTGATACGCTGACCATATCAGAACTAATTCCGGATTGTGATTGCACTCACATCTGGACCGACGATTCGACTCTGACTCCTGGCGATACGATCCGCATCAAGTCGACTTTCAGTACCAAGGATTATTATGGCCCAACCGGGCGGCCGTTCAGCATATACTTCAATGAGCCCCGGACACCAGTGCTTGTATTCTGGCAGCGAGCCATCGTTGGCCAGTGGCACTATGGTCTCAAGCCTGACCCAATCTCCCTCTTCTTCCTCCCCCCTCACAAGCCGCACCGGGTGACAGTCCGCAACGAGGATCACAAGTCTATCACGGTCGCCTTTCGGCAGCAAGTCGATACGCTCTTCAATGTCACGATATTGGAAGACCAGGCCTCCCGAGGAGAGGATGTCGAAATCGAAGTTACTCCTCGCCCGAATCTGATGAAGGGCACATATCATTCCAATTTCTCCCTGGAAGTTAGCGTCAAGGGCGGCGCGAGACCCGCTATTCTGACCGTGCCGGTCAAGATCGTTCAATACTGAGATAACCGTCATTCGGCGAAGGTTGGGTTCGATCGAGTCGGACCGTTCATCAATCACGTAAGGGCCACTCGGCCAAATCCCCCAGGCAATAAAAAAGCCACTCAAGATGAGTGGCTTCAAATCATCGACCGAAGGCTATCTCTTATTCAGCCTTCTCTATACAATCAACAGGGCACACTTCAACGCACTGAGATCCACCATCAACATCCTCACACTCGTTGCAAGTGTCCGGGCTGATAATGTAAATGTCGCCCTCTTCGATAGAGTCGGTAGGGCATTCAGGAATGCAAAGTCCGCAGGCCGTGCATTCATCGGTGATCGTCATAGCCATGGCAATAGTCTCCAGAAGATCAGGTTCAAGTGCTGTTTTGCACGCGAATATAGTTATCCAACGGTCTTTTGCAAGAGAATACTTCAACAATCTTCCGTTGGAAACACCTCACTAACACCGCGAGTAACAAACACTTACGCAACGCAATCGACCACAAGAACAGTCACCGACCTCGCAACCGAAGAGAAGGACAGCCTCTCAGCATGGATGTGTCGACAAAACCAAAGAACCGGCCACCCCCATTAGGGGATGACCGGTCTTCAGAGTTCAAGTTAAGTAAGGGCTCGTCACGGACATGGCACCAGAGCGGGACCGTTCTGGAACATGAAGGTTACCAGGTAGATCAGATCCGCGATGTCCGGATAACAGGTGTAGTCGCCATTGACATCCGTTTCAGCAAAGTAGTTCACTGGACATCCTGGCGAGAACGGCTCGTCGCACGGTGGATTGGGACCATTCTGGAACATGTAGCTAACCATGTAAATCAGATCCGCGATATCAGGATCCACATGGCCGCTGTGATCAACATCACCGCGGTAGACGCAGCAGGTCGCGACCTCGCATGAGTCGCCGGTACCGTCGCTGTCCGAATCCTCCTGCAGTGGATTGTAGTCATTGGGACAGTTATCGCAGACGTCGCCTACCGTATCGGAGTCAACATCCGACTGATCGTTGTTGTCGTCGTCGGGACAGTTGTCACAAGCGTTACCCAACGAGTCAGCATCGGCATTGGCCTGATCGTCATTGTCAACACTCGGACAGTTGTCACAAACGTTACCCAGTGAGTCAGCATCGGCGTTGGCCTGATCGTCATTGTCAACACTCGGACAGTTGTCACAAACGTCACCCAACGAATCAGCGTCGGCATTGGCCTGACCAGGATTGATGTGAATCGGGCAATTGTCGCAGAGATCACCGAACGTATCGGCATCAACGTCAGCCTGATCCTCGTTGTCGGTAGTAGGACAGTTGTCGCAGAGATCGCCATGAGTATCGGCGTCGCTGTTAGTCTGCGTCTCATTGTCAGCGGTCGGGCAGTTGTCACAGGCATCGCCGTGCGAGTCGGCATCGCTGTTGGTCTGAGACGAGTTGCCAATAGTAGGACAGTTATCGCAGACATCCCCGACACCGTCGCCGTCACCATCGGCTTGGCTCGGGTTGGGGGTGTTGATGCAATTGTCGCAGCTATCGCCAACACCGTCCGCATCGGCATCTTCCTGGGCCGGGTTGTAATGTAGCGGGCAGTTGTCACTCGGATCATCCCAGCCATCACCATCCTGATCAGGGCATATGACCAGCGCGTACTCGACGATCGTATGCACGGCCATGCCGGGCTGCGGCGGAATCGAGCCTCCTCCACCCCAACTGTTCTGCTGGTAGAAATTGGCCAGGTCACCCAGGCTGGCGGGATATCCCGGCAGCTCAATGGTGAAGAACGGCGGGGTTAAGAAAGTGCAGCCTGACAGCGGCGTCACCCAGTACTTGTCATGATAGATGGTCCCGTGGGGACCTGAGATGAACCAGGCGTCGTTGTGAATGCTGGATGTATGGGCCGAGCCGGCTGGTGGTTCGCCCTCGTGGCGATCGTAGTACGGATCCGAGATGCAGAAGGCCGAATCTTCAGGATTCGTACATACGCCAGCACAGGTCACATAGTGCCCGCCGATACGCTCGCAGAACTCGCCGCCGACGTCGTGGTAGAAGCCAAGGAGCAAGATCACATCCTGGCTTTCCATGACTTCCGTACGGAGTAATTCGAAGCCAGCCGGCGAGTCATCGACGGGATACAGGTTGATGATGAAGTTGGCCCCCAAACCGACCTTGGCGAGCCAGTTGATCAGACCATTTACCATATCGTTGACATCGGTGCCAGTGTAGGTGGGCATGTTGCCATTGGTATTACAATAGAGAGCCAGCGAGTCAACGAACGGCATAACATTGGCCGTATCGTGGTCGTCCCACATACCGGCAACGGGATACGTCTGCACCAATGGGTAGTTGTCGTTAACAATTCCAGCTCCAAACGGACGCGGATCAACTGGGTTTGGCTCAAACTTGGAGTCAAACCACCACAGGCAATTAGCCAGAGCAGCCGGACCACAATGTGTCCAGGGCGGACCTGGGGAACCGGCCACCGCACTCCAGTTATCCTGCTTCTGGTCGAAGTCAGGCATACCATTGGGGGCATAATCCGGATACGGCGACTTGTAGTAGTCACAAGAATCAATCACGACTTCACTATCAGGGCAAATCACATAGGCCATCTCAATAACGGTATAGACAGGGTTGCCCTGCCATATCCACCAGTCGTGCTCAGCGTTCATGCCCGCGAACTGGCTCAGAATAGCCGCGTTGGTCGGATAGTTGACAACCTCAACTGGAGCAACCCAACCGGTCGGCGTCATGTAAGTACAGCTGTACGGATCATGCTGAATCTGACCGTGCGGGCCGCTTATGTTGTTGGCATCATTGTGCACCATACCGCCATGAGCGCTTCCTGCCGGCGGTTCACCCTCAAGTGCGTCGAGATACGGATCGCTGATACAGATGATGCGATCATGTGTGCATACACCAGCCGTTGTCACCCAGTGGCTGCCGATATAAAGGCTGTGCGTACCGTAATCCTCATAGAAACCGAACTTGAGAATCACGTCCTGGCTGTCCATGACTTGGTCTTTGATAAACTCATAGGTCGGCGCCGCGTAGATACTATCACGGTAATCAGGGTCCATCCCGTGAGAGCTGATGTACGCCCGGAGACCATTGACCATGTCCATAGATCTCGTCCCGCTGCTACCTCCGACATTCGTGTTCAGGTAGTTGTTGGCCAGGTCATCGATAAACGGCGACACGTTCAAAACATCGTGATCATCCCAGCCGCCAGTCGGATCGTAGGTCGATAGCAGCGGGTAGTTGTCGCTATTGCCAGATGACGGCCAGAACGGACGGGGATCAACCGGGGCGGGTTCAAACTTGGAGTCGAACCACCACAGGCAATTGGCCAACGCTGCTGGACCGTCATGGGACCACTTGCCATTGCCATCGGTCCAGGCTGCCAATTGCTTCATATCGAAGTCAGGCATACCCTGGGGCACGTAGTCCAGATAGGGCGACTTGTAGTAATCACACGTATCGACCTCGCCGCCGTCACCAGTTATCACGAAGGCCAGATCCATCGACACTGGATCCCGTGGTGTGCAGATGTGGGTTATTAGACCACCGGGGATCTCAAAGTTATACCCACGCACATCGACCGACACCCACTCTGGATTGTATTCCAGGATCTCCCAGGGGAAACTGAACTGCCCCGGACCAGCCGGTCCAGAGTATACAATCTGGTAACCAATGTGCTGGTCTGCCCCGGGTAACGGCGGAGCCGTGGGATCTGCCCAAGTATCGAGCGACCAGTTGATGGCAATCTCAACAAAGCTCGGTGATCCAGGATCCATCGGAACGATCTCATACTCCAGATAGATTTCTTTCCACCGTTCGAAATCCAACGGGTGGTCGTAGTACCATATGGTCCACCAATCTTGGTCAGGATAGAAGTACCATCCTGCACCGTATGCCCCGCCTCCGCCGCCACCCAGATAAATGCCAAGGGGATCGATGAAGATGTTGAAGTCATTTACGAGAGTATCGATTACTTCCGGTTCATACATCTCTACCCAATTCAGGTTCCCCCATTGAGCCCAGACGGCATCGTCATTCCAATGATTTTGAGTGGACTTCCAGCCCCACTGGGTGCCTACCGGATCAGCGACAATTGCTGATATATTCAGCCAATAGATGGTCCCGGAGTCCTGATGGAACCAGTCGGCCTCAGGCAGGAAGACGTTGTACTGAAAGTAGGCCGTGTGGTCTTCTTCGATGATCTCACCGGTGAGGGGATCGTACCAACCCTCCCTGGTCGGCGGATCGATTGGCGGCGTCGTGATGAAGTATTCAACCGGGATTTCAACCAACGTCGAACCCGGTTTGCTGTAACCGTCCGGGTTCTGATCAGCAGGGATATCGGTATGGAAACTGAGTATGAAGGCCGTTACCGTGCCCTCGATTCCATTTCTCCAAGCTCCCCAGAAATGGACATCCTTAATCCATCCCGTTTCAGTGCACATGAAATCATCGGCCAGAATCAGCGGCTGGGTGGCATTGACCGCCCACCCGGTCTCATCGGGTAACTGAGGATAGTGCATTTTGTGGCCGTCGGACTCAGACCAGTCGGCGTAGCTCAACGCCGCCAAAAGGCCCAAGCTAAGAACTACCACTGTAAACAACTGTGATGCTCTACGCATGCTTGTGTCTCCTCCCAGGCAACAGCGCCTGGAACAACGATATTATATGATTCGGTGTGACGACCATCCCGCTCGCCAGTGCGACGGGTGCGTCCAATTGAAGCACGTCAAGATGCTGTCCCTTCGGATGTCCGCTCACGGACTCGGGATGCCGGAACACGACAGTGGCCTCCCCGCCACAGGATCCAAAAACCTCTCTACACGGTACTCGTACAAGCCAACCAAGGACAGGAACGAGGGCGAATCGGCCTACCGATGGCAAACCTACTCCTATGTTAAATATACACTTGCGCCAAGCAATGTCAAGCGGATTGCCCACATTCAGTCCCTTAGTCGCGCTTGAAGCGACCTGGTTCAGACATTTTGCAAGAGAGTGATAGGAATTAACTTACACCGAAACTAAGCCGCGAGAATCGTGCTGCACGTGGTCCATTCATCGGCCGGTCAGGGAAATTCCGAAGCGCAGGACAAACTGGTTGACCGCGCCGCTCTCGTGAGCGATATTTGCTTAGCAGGTCAATGAAGAGGAAAGTGATCATGAAAAAGTCCTTCTTGTTTTTGTTTGTAGCCCTTGCCGGGGCCATGATAGTGCAATGCTCGTCGTCGCCGATGCCCAGCCAACCGGGACCAAATCCTACTCCCCCACCGGGCCGCATGCCGGCCGAGTTCACGGCCACCGAGACAAATCTGCTGGAATCAGCCAACAAGTTTGGTCTCAATCTCTTCCGCGAGATCGCTCAGAACTCCGGCAACACCGAAAACGTCTTCATCTCCCCTCTATCCGTATCCTATGCTCTGGGATTGTGTTATGATGGAGCCAATGGTGAGACGCGCGATGCGATCGGGGCCACTCTTGAGATGTCAGGACTGTCGTTACAGGAAATGAACGAGGCTTACCGCGATGTCACGCAGGTTCTCACCCGCACCGACCCGTTGGTCGACTTCCAAACGGCCAATTCGTTCTGGTCACGCGAGGGCAAGGCTATCCAACCGGAATTCATCGATTTGGCCCAAACTTATTTTGACGCCCGGGCGGAGGAGATCGATTTCATGGCACCATGGGCGGCCGACACGATCAACGCCTGGGTCTCAAATGCCACCAAAGGCAAAATCACCGAGATGGTTAAGCATCCGATTGGCAGCCCGGCGGCCATTCTGATGAATGCGATTTACTTCAAGGGCAACTGGATGTTTCCCTTTGACACGGCCGATACGCGCGCAGTGCCGTTCTATCTCGCTGACGGCAGCGAAACACGGTGTGATATGATGTATCTTACGGAGGAAGATCATTCCTATCAGGTTGACCCGCAACGTATCGCACCCGACTCCAACGCCACCGCCTATACTGACGACCACGTACTTGCGGTCAGCCTTCCGTACGGTCGCGGGGATTTCCGCATGACGATCATCGGGGCAAATGCCTGGAGTCACCCAGAGTACACTATTGATAGTGTTGTTTCGCGATTCACCTACGAGAACTGGAACCAATGGCTGAGCGGTTTGCGACCGACCGGGTTTGAAATCGGCCTGCCCAAGTTCAAGTTCGAGTGCGAGACCAACCTGAAAGAAGTGCTAATGGCGCTCGGGATGGAAATCGCTTTTGATCCCAACCGGGCTGATTTCAGTAACTTGTTCTCCGACGGCATTGGCTGGCTCGACAAGGCCAAGCAGAAGGCGTTTATCCAGGTTGATGAAAAGGGAACCGAGGCCGCTGCCGTCACGCAGATGGTCTTCGTCGACTCGATGCCACAGAACCTCTACTGCGACCGACCATTTTTGATCGTGATCCACGAGGATGTTTCCGGAGCGATCCTGTTCATAGGCAAGATCGCCGAACCCGTCTGGGAGTAGTAGTGAGAGCCTGGAAGCCTGGACCCTTGGATTTGGAGCGAGTTACATCTTGTATGCGGCCAACCACTACATATCAAGTCGACATTCTGGTGCGTCCGTCAGATTCCGGGGCGCTTCCTAATGCCTGAAATGGCGATTCTACAGGATCTGGCACTGATTTTTGCCGGCTCGGCACTTGGCCTGTATGTGTGCATCAAACTCAAGATGCCACCAATTGTCGGATTCCTCCTGGCAGGCTTCGCCATCGGCCCCCACGGACTGGGACTGGTCAGTTCGACGCATGAAGTCGAGATTCTGGCCGAGATCGGCATTGTGCTGCTGCTGTTCACTATCGGGATAGAATTTTCCGTCAAAGATCTCCTCCGTTCCAGGCGGGCAGTACTGCTTGGTGGTAGTCTTCAGGTTGTTCTCACTATCGGCGTCACGATTCTGCTTGCCAGCGGATTCGGTGTAGCGCCCAACCGCGCCCTGTTCGCCGGCTTCTTGGTGTCCCTGTCCAGCACAGCCATCGTTCTGAGAGCCCTGCAGGATCGAGCGGACCTCGACAGCGTTCACGGGCGATTCTCGCTCTCAGTTCTGATCTTCCAGGACATTGCCATCGCTCCCATGGTTATCCTTACACCGCTACTCGCCGACGGTTCGGGCCTTTTGCCCGGGTCAATCATCGCGCTCATAGCTCGGGCGGTGGTGGTTGTCGTCCTGGTGATAGTCCTAACCCGCTGGCTAGTACCAATGATATTGAATAGCGTTGTAAGAACTCGCAGCCGTGAGCTGTTTTTGTTCAGCGTCGCACTGATCTGTATTGTGGTGGCCCTTGTTACCAAGGAGTTGGGGCTATCGCTCGGATTAGGGGCGTTCCTGGCCGGTCTGATCATCTCCGAGTCGGAATATTCCCTGAGCGCCCTGGACGGCGTATTGCCGTTCAAGACCGTCTTTACAGGCTTCTTCTTTGTCTCCATCGGGATGTTGCTGGACACTGCTGTCGTGATCCAAGAACCGTTGATAGTCTTCGGACTCGGCGCCGGCGTCATGCTCGTGAAGGCCGTCGTGGTTGTCGGCGTTGCGCTCCTGCTGGGTCTGTCGTCGCGTACTGCTATCATTGCCGGAATCGCGTTGTGTCAGGTCGGTGAGTTTTCCTTCATCCTCTCCAAAGTGGGCCTGACGTACGATCTGCTAACGCAGGAAACATACCAGATCTTTCTGGCCTGTTCTGTGATCACGATGGCGGTTACGCCGTCCCTGATAAACCACGCACCAAGTATCGCTGATCGTCTGGCGACCCTGCCCGGATTGCGCGCCTTCAAGAACGGCTCCTATCGATGGACGCAGAAGTCAGTCAGACCCGGGAGTGGTCTTAAAGACCATCTGGTAATCATAGGATACGGACTCAATGGGCAGAACGTCGCCCGTGCAGCTATAGCCGCAGGCATTCCGTTTGTGGCCATTGAGATGAATCCGGCGACGGCGAAAGAATCTCGGGCCAAGGGCTCCCCGGTGCTCTACGGTGATGCCACGAGCACGGAAATGCTACACGAAGTATCGGTCGCTCGGGCGCGGGTGGTTGTGATCGCCATTTCCGATCCGGTTGCCACCCGAAGTATCGTGCATGTGATCAGCCAGGAGTCTCCGAATGCTCACATCATTGTACGGACCCGCTTCGTCTCGGAAATCAGAGACCTGCGCGATCTGGGAGCCCAGGAGGTCATCCCGGAAGAGTTCGAGACGTCGGTTGAAATCTTCGTACGCGTTCTGCGCAAGTACCTGGTTCCCCAGGATGAAATCCAGCGACTTGTGACCGATGTCCGTTCGGGCAGTTACGAGATGTTCCGCTCATTGGGCGAAGTCGACTACCGGCTCTCAGACATGCCGCTCTCCAGCATTGAGATAAGCTCCGTGCGGGTTGGACCAGAGTGCAACCTTGCCGGTCGATCCCTTGCCGAAACCGATATCCGTCGGCAGTTTGGAGTCACAGTATTGGCCGTTTGGCGCGGTGGCAAACTGCTGGCAAATCCGGACGGCGACATGCGTCTGGAAGCTGACGACGTGCTGTACATCGCAGGCAAGACCGACCAATGCGCCGCGGCAGCTACGGCCTTGACCAAGTAGTGCGCTTCCCCCCCATCATGTTCTCCGGAATCCACTCTCATTCAGGCGTGGTAGGGTGTGCGCAATTTCGCTCGTTTTCAGGCATAAAAAAAAGGCGCCACCCAGATTCGAACTGGGGAATGGAGGTTTTGCAGACCTCTGCCTTACCACTTGGCTATGGCGCCAAAAAAAAGCGGGAAACGAGACTCGAACTCGCGACAGCCACCTTGGCAAGGTGGTGCTCTACCAACTGAGCTATTCCCGCATTAAGTATCTTTGCGGATCAGAATATAGGTTGTCTCTTACACTCTGTCAACATCCTTTTACCCAATTATTCTGTCGGACGCATCACCCGCCAGGTTAGGCCAGTTCGTGTCCCAATTCTGAACAATGTCAAGGAGTTACTGGGGCAAACAGGGCCTCACGATCGCCCCGGGGATGCGATCTCATCCTATGTGCCACCATCAAGACTTACCCCGCGCCGACGGGCTTCCTCTTTCCAACCCTCGACATCGGCCTTAACCTTGGGCCAGTACCATGGCGTCAGCTTCTTGACCCAAGCGCGATGGATAGCCGAGGTGGCCGTGTCCCCCATCAACTCGGTGTACATGTACAGATCTTTCTGGGCCTGAAACACCATCGAGTCCATGGCCAGACAGGCCTTGTACCACCGGAAGGCCTCCTCATGACGATTCATCTGAAGATAGGTGAACGCCATCTGATACAGCAGGTCCGGATTCTCTGGACGAGGCTGCGACTGCAGCGCCTGCTCGAAATGCCTGATGGCCCCAGGGTAGTCGCCCTTCAGTGACAGGTCAATCCCCTGTTGATAGTGCTGCACATAGCTTACCGGCAAAGTAGGGATGAAATCACCTTCCAACGGACGCACTTTCTTGAAGGCTGTCACCAGTGTTCCATCAACGACATTTTCGCGGGCTCGATAAAACCAACCGGTCTGACGGTACGACTTCAGAAAGGCCGGAAACAGACACAAGGCTCGTTCCGCTGGAGCGGAGGGTTTGATGCCGGTCGAGAAGACTATGTACTCTGGGGCGCGGGTCAGAAGATAGCTTGAGTTGTGCCGTCGCTCCTTCCAGGTTGTCTCCATTCCCTCGATAGGCGCTTCCGGATGACGGGCGATGGTTGAATCGGTCAGGCCCACCATGTCGATGATATCATGGCCGAGTAGCCTGTATCCAAAGATGCCGATAGTGGGCAAGGCCACCGCAAAGTCAGAATCATCGCTCTCTAACAAACGATCAGCCAGAAAGGACATTTTGCGAAGGAAGGCCCGTTCATAGTAGTTATAACGATCCACAAACGCGCTCGGCAGCTGGTAGGTGAGCCCCAGCAACAATACTGCCGCCATCCCAACGACCAAGTATTGCGTTTTCTTCTGCAAACGGAGGGCGAGAGAATGAACCGCCAATCCGTTGACAATAGCTACGCATCCGATAACTGGCAGGAAGAAACGATGGACCTTGAGCACGTCTCCCCCCACGAGCACGATGTATGCAGAATAGATGGCGACAAATAGCCAAACGGTCCGGGCGTCCGGAGATAATCGTTTCCAGAAGACTGCTGCCAGGATCATCCCGAGTCCGTAGAAGCCGTAGTGCGACCAGAAGCGACCGGCATACTCCAGTCCACTCGCCAATTGCTCCGGCCCGAAACCGGTCTTGGCATAAAATGGATTGGGCAGCACCGATCCAAAATAGGCGAGTTTGAAAGCCACATAAGGCAGGGACAGCACCAGGGCGACGCCGACACATCGCAGCGCATGCCGCGGAAGTCGCCGATGTATGATTGCTTCAAGAAAGATCAACAGTCCCGCGACGAAAGCTCCTTCGGGTCGCAACCAGACTGCCAGAGTGATGCTCCAGATCAACCAGGGGCTGCGCTTCAGAGACAGATAGAGCGACCAGCTCGCCATAAAAGCGAAGGCCGCCGTCTCCAACCCGGCGGGTGACCAATACGCCAATGACTGGTTGACCGCCACCAGATAGACCGGCAACCAGGCCATCCAGCGCGAAGATCTGTCGAGCAGGAGGCGGGCGATCAGATAGGTGACGACTATCACCCCGGCTCCGCACAGCAATCCGGTGATTCGTGAGGCGATTATGAACAGATCACCGAGACTGCCCCACAAGGCCATGAAAATGACCCACCCGAAATTTGTGAATCCCTCGACCCGCTCGCCGATATTGTAAACCAGTCCGTGGCCATTGAGGAAGTTGGCTACAAAGCGATATGATATGTAAGCATCGTCCTGAATGAAGTCCAGGCGGGCCGCCAGCCAGCCATAGATGACCAGGGCCGGGACCAGCGGGAGGTATTCCTTAAACCGGTTGAGCGTCACGATGGACCTACGAGTCCGACCCAATCAGGGCCAGGTACAAGGCCGAATATTCTTGCACGGCGTCATCCCATGAAAAGTTCTGACGCATGCCATTCTTCACTAACTTGCCCCAGGGACGCTTCTTGACAAAGAGCGCCTGGGCTCGGTCGACAGCATCCAACAAAGCCTCCGGAGATTCTTCGTCAAACACGAAACCGGTGCCCTCGCCAGTGTCCGGATCATAGTCGATGATCGTATCAGCAAGACCGCCCACCTTATGAACGATCGGAATGGTGCCATATTTGAGGGAGTAGATTTGGTTTAGGCCGCACGGCTCGAACAGGGATGGCATCAGGAACATGTCCGAGCCCGCCTCAATGAGATGAGCCAGGGTTTCGTCGAGACGCTGGAAGAACCGCATCCGGTCCGGATACTTCTCCTGCAGCATGGCGAACAACTTGTGGTAGCGCTCCTCGCCCGTGCCCAGGACGACCATCTGCAGATCGCGAGCCATGAGGCGATCAGCGGCCTCCTCAATCAAGTCCAGCCCTTTTTGCTGAGCCAGTCGCGTGACCATGCCAATCAATGGGGTCTTTTCGCGGATGGGCAATCCGGCTCGAATCATCAACTCGACTCTAGTCTTCTTCTTGCCACCGAGGTTGGCCTGGTGGTAGCGATACGGTATCAACCTGTCGCGCGAGGGCGACCACACCGTGTAGTCCACGCCATTCAAAATCCCTGTTAGGTCCTTCGACCTTTCTTTCAGAACTCCCTCAAGTCCGCAGCCAAACTTTCTGGTCTGAATCTCCTCCGCGTAACGAGGCGAAACCGTATTGATCTTGTCTGCGTAGCAAATCCCCGCCTTCAGGAAGTTGACCTGCTTATAGAACTCCAATGCCGCCCCCGGCGCAAAGAGCTTCGCATCAAGCCCCAAATTGTCGAAACGGTCGGCTTCGAAGGTCCCTTGATGGGCGAGATTGTGGATCGTCAGAACCGTTCGCGAGAACCGGAAGAAATCATCGGGATCTTTGTCTTCTCGCAGGAAGACCGGGATCAGGGCCGCTTGCCAGTCATGGCAATGGATGATATCCGGTTGGAATCCTATCTCGCGCGACGCCGCCAAAACGCTTCGCGCGAAGAACGCAAAGCGGTCGTCATTGTCAGGGTAATCCTTCCCCGTAGCCGGGTCCACATAGAGACCGGCGCGCTCGAAGTAACGCGAGTGCACAACAAAACCATAGCTGAGTTTGTGCTTGCGGTGACTCACCAGGGCGAGGCGAAGGGGCTGGGAACTGCCCCCGGCTGACACACTGAGCGTCCACTCGGGATGACTGGTGCGCAGGCCATCAAGTTTGATCGACTGATAGCGCGGAATGATGACCAGAACTTCGTGGCCGGCGGCAGCCAGGGCCTCCGGCAGAGCTCCAAGAACATCGCCCAACCCGCCCGTTTTGGCGAAAGGCGCCATTTCCGAGGCGGCCATCAGAATTCTCATGTTAGGCGTTCTCCTTGCGACTGACATTTCCATTGTCACCTACCGCCCGGGTGAGATCGAGCTCTCGAAGGTATTGAGCCGACTCTTCAGGGGGCGTGGGATTGATGTAGAAACCGGACCCCCACTCGAATCCGGCGACTTGCGTTAACTTGGGTATGATCTCGATATGCCAATGATAGTACTCATGGTACTCCCCCGACACCGGCCGCGTATGCAGCATGAAATTGAACGCCGGATTGTGCAGGGCCATCTTGAGCCGCCGTAAGGTATCCTTGACTGATCGCGCCAGAACCATGACCTCGGCATCGCTGAGTTCCAGATAGCTCGACTGATGCGTTTTGGGGATGATCCAGGTCTCGAACGGAAACCGCGGCGCAAAAGGCTGGAGAGCCAGAAAGGCATCGTAGTCGGCTGCGATACGCTCTTGATCACTCAGCTCCTGTCGAACGATGTCACAGAAGATGCAGCGCTCCTTGAAATCGAAGTAGCGCTTCGCACCGGCGATCTCTTCGGCTACTTGCATCGGCACGATTGGTGTGGCTATGAGCTGGCTGTGGGCGTGCTCGAGGGAGGCTCCCGCCGACTGGCCATGATTCTTGAATACCAGAATATACTGAAAACGGCGGTCTCTTTCGAGATCCAACATACGTTCCCGATAGGCCCAGAACACGTCTCGCACAGCTTCATCCGACATGTCCATCAGGTCCAGGCCGTGCTCAGGCGTTTCGATGATTACCTCGTGAGCGCCAATGCCAGCCATCTTATCGTAGATTCCGTGTGGTTCGCGGTTCATGGTCCCTTCCACGATCAGCGCCGGATACTTGTTGGGCATGACTCGCAGCCGCCAGCCAGGTTGGTTCGGCTCTGTGCCTGGGTCGCGATAGGCCAGGATCTCAGGCGGCGTCGCTTCCTCATGGCCAGGACAGAAGGGGCACAAACTGGCATCCTCAAGCCGCGCCACCGGGCCAAACGACGTGGGGCGTTTCCCCCGCTCAGTTGAAATAATCACCCAACGTCCCGTTATAGGGTCTTTTCGAAGTTCAGGCACCATGTGCTCCAGGATCTTGCGACATTTTACTACCAAGGGGAAGTGAGCCGATTAGCTCTCCGAGCCCTCAATCGTGATGGCATTTTCAGGTGTGGCATGGCCCTTCATGTGAAAGGCCAGGACTCCTTCGTTCTTAATCTCTCCCCGAGCGATCTCGCGCAGCGCCGACTCCTGAAAGTCTGACAGCAGTTGCTGGCGGCGCTCCATAGACCGGCGTGTCGTTTCGATCGCCTTGTCAATCTGATATTCGGCCCAACCGTCGGGGCCGCCCCACCGGAAGGAGGGCACTTCTTTATCGGCTACCAAAGTACCACCAAAAACATTGCAGCACAGACCAATGTTTATGCCGGTATTCAGAAGCGTCCCGATGCCGAACTTGGTATGGTCACCTATGAACGACCCGACTTTGATCGAACCAGTGTCAATGGCTTCGCCATTCAAGCTAACGCGAATCTGAGAGTAATTGTTCTTCAGATCGGAGTTGGTCGTCATGGCACCAAAATTGACCCAGGGCCCCACGTAAGAGTGCCCGATAAATCCGGCGTGGTACTTGTTGACGAAGCTGTGAAAAACGGACTCCTCAACCTCTCCCCCAACCCGACAGGTTTCGCCGATCGAGCTGCCAGCAATCTTTCCGGCCACGACCATGGAGTCATCACCGACAAAACAAGGACCGTAAATGGCCGCCTGAGCATCGATTTTACAATTGGCACCAATGAAGATCGGTCCCTCGCTGGCATCCAAAACGGCCCCAGCACACACCATGGTACCTTGGCCCACGTGGATGCGTTCCGGTCGGATCAAATGGACACCGGCCGGTACCGCCTCACCGCTCGCTGTCAGGACATTTGGACGTAGCTGCTCAAAGTCGGCTTCAATCTCAGGCTCAATATCGGCCATAATCTCCCAGCAGTAGTCATACAACGTGGCGCTAGTCTTCGCCGGGGCCAGGTGGCTACAACGGCGATCGAACAACTCCTGATACACCGTCTGAGTTCCGATACTGGGAACCTTCTCAAGCTCGACGCGATCGAGATAGAGCGCTACCGTCTCGTCGCCCTGGCGGAAGATCGTGCTCACCCGAGCACCCTTCACCAGACCTGGAAGATCACCGTAGTCGCGTATACGCCCGTTCAGAAATAGAACGTCACCTTCAGGTTTCTTCAGGATATTGACGGGGTAGTTGGGAAAGGCCTCCGTCACCATGGGGGCAATCTGGTCCCGAGCCGTTAGAGCAATCTCGATGTTGTCGAAGTGCCGCCGCACTCGTTCCACCAGCGGAACGATTCCGGCTCGTAAGGCGTAAACCGGACGCAAGTAAGACAGGGGATGGAATTGGTCGACTCTATCATCTTCGTAAAAAACGACTTTGAGGGTCATAGCTTCTGCCTGTTTAGATTCATGTCCATACGTACTATGTCGACCGACCGGACTTCCGCCTTAGAGACATCCGAAAATGCTACCTTGAGCCTTGTCGGGCAAG
The DNA here is from genome assembly GCA_964531495.1 of uncultured Ignavibacteriales bacterium. GTDB lineage: Bacteria > Zixibacteria > MSB-5A5 > GN15 > FEB-12 > DAOSXA01. The sequence continues at coordinate 31,615 of CAZHDS010000001.1, read as the reverse complement.
CTTTTAATAATCCCGAAACGATTCGGCCATATTGGGGCTGGCGAGACTCGCGTTTCGTCCGAAAACAAGAATATTGGCGAAAAATGCCTTTGATTTGAATCAATTCGGCCTTAATTGCGTTCCAAGATTTTGAAGAGACAATCAGAAAGGCGGACAATATGTTCATGGTCACAGACACAGCAAGTACGGAGTTATCCAAGGTATTGGCCGCTCCTGAGCACAAAGACAAGAAGCTGATCCTTTACTACCAGGGGGCTGGCTGAAGTGGTCCCACTATGGGAATGGCTCTGGATGAGTCAACAGAGGAAATGCAGAAGTTAGAGTCTAATGGTATCGAGGCTTATATCGACCCGCGAGTAGCCGAGAGCATCAAATCGCTCGGCGATATCAACATAGACTACGTGAACGGCCCGCAGGGCTCCGGATATACGATCAAGGTTGGTGACCCGGATTGTTCGTCAGGGGGTTGTGACGGCTGCGGTTGATCGATCTCATTTTGTTTTTCATAGACCGGCCCTGTAGGCCGGTCTTTTTTTGTGTGCGGTTCTGTCCCCCTCCCCGGAGGCGTGGGTCACCGAGCCGAGCATCCGTCCAAGAGCGGCGGGGGAATCAGCTTGACAGACGGCACAAGCGTGTGTAAAGTACTATAGATTCTACACGCACAAGGGGCGTAGGGCATGTCTGGGGCTATTACTGACTATATCATCGACTGTTCATCGATCATGGTGAGCGAAGCCCTGTAGTTCAGGACCCTTGTGGTCCTGACGATTCCAATGCCCTCGGATGTCAGGATGACTGACCTACCCATCAGGCGGAGGTGAATTGTGGGGAGAGACAACAATATGAGAAGAAGACAACGGCAGGGGTGTTCCAAGCGATCAGATCGCCGCTGGACGCCGATACCGTACTTGAAGAGATTCGGGCTTCTGGTGGTACTAGGTGCGGTATCTCTGATTCCGTTCGGAGTATCGTCGTATGCCCGGGTCGTCGTGGACGATCTTCCGGCCTATTGCGGCAGAGTTCATGATGTGGGCAAGGTTGCACTGTGCGTGGGCAATACTGGGATGCCGGTGGGGGCCGGCTTTTCTGAATACGACTGCGTTACCGGTGAGTATATTTTTGGACTCTGCGAGTACCCGAAAGACTCCCGACTGGACTACGGGGAAATTCTCTCACTATGGATTGGAGCGGTTGTCGGTCGTGATACCCTGGTATCGACGGGCAATAACGGTTGGGGGGATCTCGGATTGGAGTTTTCGCCCGACATTTCCCCCTTCGGCGACTTCGTGGAACGGTCGATCAACGATCCTGATCCGGCCCTATCGACGTTAGCGGTATCCGAGCAAGACTTCATCTGTACCTACACCGACACGCTGAACAACGCGTATATGCCCAGTTATGACTACCTGGACCATCGCCCCCACATACCGATGTTTATCGAGGTCACCCAGAGTTCGTACGCCTGGTCGTACGAGTACGCTGAGGATTTTGTCCTTTCTGATATCCAATTGCGAAACTTCGGACAGAAGACTTGGAACGACACGTACATGGCCTTGTTTTTCGCTGGCGGCGTGAGTGGGGACAATGAGGTCGGATTTCGTCGCACTGCGCCTTCGCGGCTCGGTTGTGGCTACGAGGATACCCTTAACCTGGCTTGGGCGGCCGACAACGATGGAGATCCGATTGACGGCGGGTGGGTGGAGCCAGCCCGACGCCTGCAGTGGCCCGACGTCGGTTGGGAGGGGTCACATCGCGCGGCAACAGCCGTGCGCATTCTGCAGCCACCCTCGCCGTATCTCGATCTGTCCTACAACTGGTGGCTCAGCCACCCCATTCCAGAGTGGTACTGGGGACCACGACACAAGAGCGATACGCGCAGCTTTGAGCATTCCGGCGGCGGGACTCCAAGGGGAGATCGCATGCTGTATCACATCATGCGTAACCATGAGTTCGATCCGCCGAAGGTGGAAATGGCCTACCTCTCGCCCTCAGATACCCTCTGGCAGGCACCCCGCTCGGACATGGCTGCGGAGTACGCCACGGCTCCTTGGGACTCCTATCTGCTCTCTTACGGTGCCTTCAGGCACGTCGAACCGGGCGAAGACGTCAGCATTGCCTTTGCGGTCATCTGCGGCGAGAATTTCCACAACGATCCGACCAACGGCGACAACTTGCCTTACCGCCCAGATCTCTGGATGGCCAACGTCGACTTCTCCGACTTGGACAGAAACGCCCTCTGGGCCGAGTGGATCTACGACAATCCCGGCGTCGATACCGACGGCGACGGCTTCTTCGGCGATTACCGGGTCTGTGGTTATGATTCGATTGAAACCGACTCGGGCTGGGTGATGACGGTCGCCGACACCACCTGGTACCGCGGTGATGGTGTCCCCGACTGGCGCGGAGCCGGTCCCCCTCCGGCCCCCTATATCTACGTCGAGCCGATCGACCACGGCCTGCGGGTACGGTTTAATGGCGAACGCTCCGAAACCGAGAAGGATATCTTTTCGCACCTGGTCGACTTCGAGGGATATCGCATCTACCTCGGCCGCGACGAGCGACACGCCAGTCTATCGATGGTTGAATCGTATGACCGCGAGAACTTTGACCGGTACGTCTGGAACATGGAAAGAGCACCCAACCCCGGCTGGGAGTTGCTCGATGTGCCATATACGTTGGATCAGCTACGATGTCTTTATGGCCGCAGCGACGATCCCTGTAACGATGATGACTTTGATCCTCTTGATTACGATCGCAATCATTGGTTTGCCCATCCCAACTTCCCGGACTCGGTGATGTACTTCACAACCCACGACTACAATGCCAGCGAGCCGGGCCAGACCACTCGCATCAGAAAGCTCTATCCCGAGGCCCGCGACCCGCGCACAGTGTCGCCGGAACAACTTACCGACCACGACTACACCGAAGAGGGTCACTACAAGTTCTTTGAGTATGAGTTCGTGTTTGAGGAGCTGCTTTCGTCAGTGCCCTACAGCGTCAACGTGACGGCCTTTGATTTCGGCTCGCCGAGTTCTGGTCTGGATGTTCAGGAGACTTCGCGCACCAACGGCATCATTACCGCTTACCCGGCTGGATCTGAGATGATTGCCGACGGTAGCGATGACCGAGCCTACGTCTATCCGAATCCGTACCTGATTGATGGCAACTATCGCGATCGGGGTTTTGAAGGGAGAGATCGGCCAGACTTGCCGGGGTTTCGGATGCAGACGGTGCACTTTGCCAATATTCCGCCCCAGTGTACGATACGGATACACTCCCTGGACGGCGACTTAGTTCGTCAGATCAACCACGCACCAGGCCTCTCCGACGGGCCAGGCAATCATGCCACATGGGATCTTATCACGCGCAACCATCAACTGGTGGTTACGGGACTGTACTATTGGACAGTCGGATCGCCCGGCCGTCCCACCCAGATCGGCAAGCTGGCGATTCTGAGGTAGGGGCATGTTGAAAAAGGTCTCATGTGTCTTTCAAGCCCCTTCGACTCCGCTCAGGCTGACTTGAAAGACAGTAGCTTACAGATGGCCATGGTGAGCGGAGTCGAACCATGCTCCGGTTGTCAGGGTTTTTTCAACAGGCCCGTAGGCGTGGGCGACTCTCTAAGTGGGTCTCCCCGCATAGCAACTATCACTCGGAAGGGGTAGGCCACCAAGCTGTCTTTTTTTGTGTGATTGTCACGCCGTCAGCAGTTCTGACCAGATCGGTCGCGGGAGCCAAATCCCAAGGCGAAACAGACTCTCTCTCTGGCCGGCAAAGTGCCCATCAGACACGGGATTCCGTCAACTAGCGCCCCCCCGAAAGAAAACATGGGAGATTTAAAAAAACTGGGCGAAAACGCCTTGACAAGGCTCGTCAGGGATAGTATATACGCTGACTATGTGAAATGTTTCACGTAACTTGCGAGGAGATTAACAATAAACGCTAACTGATTAACATACCACGCTTTAAGGAGTACTCAACATGTCTAGTTTTGTTGACCACATCATGGGCATCGTGAAAGCCAAAGATCCGGCCCAGCCGGAATTCCACCAAGCCGTTCTAGAGGTCGTGGAGTCTCTTGAGCCGGTAATTGCGAAGCATCCGGAATACACCGAAGCCAAGATCGTTGAACGGATCATTGAGCCGGAGCGCGTCATTCAGTTCCGCGTCCCGTGGGTTGATGACAAGGCCAACGTCCAGGTCAACCGTGGTTTCCGCGTTGAGTTCAACTCGGCCATCGGCCCGTACAAGGGTGGCCTCCGCTTCCACCCCAGCGTCAATCTTGGCATCCTGAAGTTTTTGGGCTTTGAGCAGGTTTTCAAAAACGCTCTGACCACGCTTCCTATGGGCGGTGGTAAGGGTGGTTCTGACTTCGACCCCAAGGGCAAGTCAGACACCGAAGTGATGCGTTTCTGCCAGTCGTTCATGTCTGAGCTGTTCCGCCATATTGGCCCGAACACTGACATTCCGGCTGGTGATATTGGTGTTGGTGGCCGCGAGATAGGCTTCATGTTCGGTCAGTACAAGCGTCTCCGCAACGCCTTTGAAGGCATCCTGACTGGTAAGGGCCTCGCCTGGGGCGGCTCCCTGATTCGTCCGGAAGCTACCGGTTACGGTCAGGTTTACTTTGGTCAGGAAATGCTGAAGACCAAGGGCAAGTCCTTTGACGGACTGACCTGTTCGGTCTCCGGTTCGGGCAACGTGGCCCAGTATGCCACCGAGAAGGTCAACATGCTCGGAGGTAAGGTCGTCACCATGTCTGACTCCGCTGGATGGATTCATGATCCCGACGGCATCAAGGGCGAAAAGTGGGACTACGTGATGGATCTCAAAAACGTCCGCCGCGGCCGCATCAAAGAATACGCTGACAAGTTCGGTTGTACCTATCACGAAGGTACCGGCGTTTGGACAGTTCCGGTCGATGTCGCTCTGCCGAGTGCCACGCAGAACGAAGTCAACGCTGAAGATGCCAAGACCCTAGTCAAGAACGGTTGCTTCTGTGTTTCTGAAGGCGCCAACATGCCGTCCACCCCGGACGCCATCAAGGTCTTCCAGGAAGCCAAGATTCTGTACGGTCTGGGCAAAGCTGCCAACGCTGGTGGCGTAGCCGTTTCTGGGTTGGAAATGTCACAGAACAGCCTGCGCTTGAGCTGGACTCGCGAAGAAGTCGACGAGCGCCTGCTGAACATCATGAAGAGCATCCATACCTCCGCTATTGAGGCCGCTGATGCTTATGGCGATCCGGGCAACTATGTCACGGGCGCCAACATTGCTGGCTTCCTCAAGGTTGCCAACACCATGATGGACCAGGGCGTCGTCTGATCGCCCCCTTCTAATACGCTATCAAAGGCGGAGCGGCTTAGCTGCTCCGCCTTTTTCGTTGACTATCCAAGGCTCCGCCATATATTGCCTGTCCAAGGACTCGGCGACTCTACTTTCTAAACGATGGCGGACATCAAGCTGGAACAATACCAATCAAAATTCACCAAATTCGACTCCCTGATGCAATTCAAGGTGAAGCACGTTCTGCTTGTATCCAGCGCCTACGACTCGTATGTCCTGGAAGAGGACGGCCAGCTCACCGAGCTGATCTATAACGAATATCTGGAGCTGAACCTTACCGTTACGCCGCACGTCCGGAGAGCTACCAATGCCGCCGAGGCACTGGAGATTCTCAAAAAGCACGACATCGATCTGGTCGTGATCTTCAAGCGCGTCTCAGACATAGACGTTCTAGGATTTGGACGCCAGGTTAAGGCCATGCGGGGCGATCTGCCCATTGTCTTCCTCGCCTATCACCAACGCGAGGCGGCCTTGATGCAGGTCGAGGGTTTTTCAGACGCCCTCGATTACGTGTTCGTGTGGACCGGCGATGTACGTGTCATGCTGGCCATTATCAAGTTAGTGGAGGACCAACTCAACGTCAATGATGACACCAAACTAGTCGGTGTTCGCGTGATCATTGTGGTCGAGGATAGCATCAAGTTCTACTCTTCCTTCTTGCCGATGCTCTATTCCGAGATTATGAGTCAGACCCGCGCCCTGATGGCCGACAGCCTGAATGTCACGGACAAAATCTCACGAATGCGGGCGAGGCCGAAGATTCTCATGGCCACGACATTCGAGAAAGGCCTGGACCTCTTCCGCCGTTACGACAAGTATGCCCTGGCCCTGATCTCCGATTTTCGATTCCCCAAAGACGGGAAGAAGGATAGCGGAGCTGGCCTGAAGTTAGTCCAGGAAGTACGACGAGAATTCCCCGATCTGCCTATCCTGATGGAGTCGTCCGATCTCGAAAACGCCACAATCGCCTTCGAGAATGACGTCGGCTTCATTCACAAACGCTCCCCCACCCTGCACCATGATATCAGGCAGTTCATCCGGGCTCACTTCGGCTTCGGCGATTTTGTTTTTACTTTGCCCGATAGCTCGGTGGTAGCCACGGCCAAGGATTTTCGCTCGATGGAAAAGGTATTGGAGACGGTCGATGAACGATCGATTCTCTATCACGCCAAACGAAACCACTTCTCCAATTGGCTCAGGGCTCGGACTGAATTCGACCTCGCATCCAAGCTGCGTCCCCGCCGAGTGTCAGAGTTCAAGGGTGGCGACTCCCTCCGGCAATATCTAATCGAAACTTTCAAGCGTTTTCGTCACGAGAAACAACTCGGAATTGTCAGCGATTTTTCTCGGCGGCAATTCGATTTGCAGAGTGAATTCGTACGAATCGGTGGTGGCTCGTTAGGCGGCAAGGGCCGCGGTCTGGCCTTCATCAATGCCCTCTTGAGTAAGC
>CAZHDS010000001.1:10755-24812 GCA_964531495.1 uncultured Ignavibacteriales bacterium | reverse complement strand
AGCATGACATTCCGGAGTCACTGTGTAGCATCAAACTGGCCGTGCCGCATTCCGCAGTCATCGGCACCGATGTGTTTGACGTATTCATCAACGCCAATGATCTGGTGGGCTGTGCCATGGGGATCTACTCGGACGAGGAGATAACCGAGAAGTTCCTGAAGGCAAGGTTTCCTCGCCAGACGCAAGCTGACTTGCTGACGCTTCTTGAGGTCGTTGACTATCCGGTTGCAGTGCGCTCGTCTTCGATGCTTGAGGATTCTCAGCTGGAGCCAGCCGCCGGCATTTATGACACTCATATGCTCTCCAACAATGATCCTGACATCAAGGTCAGACTCAAGCTGTTGGTGCGCGCTATAAAGCTCATCTATGCCTCGACCTTCTTCCACAATGCCCGGATCTACCACGAAACGGTCGGTAATCGTGTCGAGGAAGAGAAGATGGCTGTGATCGTGCAGCAGGCCGTTGGCGATGTCCACAACGGCAACTTCTACCCCACATTTTCCGGCGTCGGGATTTCGTACAATTACTATTCGATGGATGGCGTCCTGCCCGAAGATGGCGTGGTGTACGTGGCCATGGGACTTGGCAAGACAATTGTCGATGGCCTGAATTGCTTGCGTTTCACTCCCAGTTATCCGGAGAAGCTGCCGCAGTTTGCCACTACGCGCGACATGCTGAAGAACTCTCAGCACGAGTTCTACGCCATTGACATGACCCAGACCGACGTCCAGCCACGACCAGGTGGCAACGCAGGTCTGGTACGGCTATCGCTCAAGGACGCCGAGGAACACGGAACTATTCAGGCCATTTGTTCGACTTATTCGCATCAGGACGACCGAGTGTATGATGGTTGCAGTCGAGAAGGTGCCCGCATCCTGACATTCTCACCGATCCTCAAGCATCACACTTTCCCCCTGCCGGAAACGGTGGAGTATTTGCTCGGCCTGGGCAGCCAGGGTCTCAATTGCCCGATTGAGATCGAATTCGCGGTCAATCTCAATGATGGTGATCAGCCGGATGAATTCCATTTCCTGCAAGTGCGTCCCATGGTCAAGGACACTTTGTTCGAATCTGTCTCGCTTGACGATATTCCTCGCCACCGAGTTATCGGCAAGAGCGAAAACGCTCTGGGGAATATGAACAACTGCAGCATCAGCGACATCGTGGTGGTTCCTCCGGCGACCTTCGACCGAGGGCACACAATCGACATCGCCACTCAGGTTGGTGAAATGAATGCTCGCTTGCGCGAAGAGGATCGCACCTACCTATTGGTTGGACTGGGCCGGTGGGGAACAGCTGAGCGATGGCTGGGTATTCCCGTCAGCTGGAACCAAATCTCAAATGCCGGCGTGATTGTCGAGGCTGCGCACGAAGATTTTGCGCCTGATCCATCCTTTGGAACGCACTTTTTCCACAATCTGACTTCATTGCAGATCGGGTACATGACGGTGAATGCCGCCACGGGAAATGGCTTCTTGGACTGGGATTGGTTGCTGGCTCAGAACCTGGTCAATCAAACTGAATTTGTGCGTCACTTCCGGCTCGAACAGCCGCTGCAGATTCTGCTGGATGGTCGTTCGGGGGCTGGTTTGATTCTTAAGCCGAGCGAAGAAGACCTCATCCCGCCTGCGTAGCTTCTCCAACACACGAACTCCAAAACGCATAGCCGGCCCACCGCGAAACATCGGTTCCGAAGGGCTGCTGTTTCATAATGCCCGGCTGGACGTCATTGGTGCGACGAGCGCTTGAACGTCAGCAACACGCCGAATAGCAGAACAACAACCACCAGGGGCAGGATCATATACATGACTTCAATGGCGAGATCTTTCTGCTGCACGAAAATCGGCAGATACCGCAAGAAGGTGTTCGCCGCAACGACCACCAGAGCAGCGGTTATCCACCGCTGGTGGCGCCATCCTGCAACCAGCCCCCAGCCGATCAAGGCTCCCGCCACGGTATGAAACAGAATCATGAAGGCCCGCTCCAGGAGAGGCAGCGAGAAAAAGTCACCCGCACTGAAAGCGGCAATGTGACAAGCTTCGACAATACCGAGGCCAACACCAACGGCCGCTCCCAGGACAACAATCTGACCGCGTGACGGCTCGAATGCCTTAAACAGGATAGCCATGATGCCGATCACTAGCGTGGTCTGGACAAGACCTGCTGCCAGGGCTGGGAAAAGGCTCCAGAAGTATGGCGATCCGCCCGACGACAGCTGAGGCAACAAAAGGTCCTCAAAAAGCCACATCTGGATCGGTGTCTGCACCAGTGGAATCACCGCAAAACCGATCGCTCCCGCCAGGACGGCCATATAGGTTCGGCCCGAGCGAAGACTACGGACTGCAAAGAACGCCAGAGCAATGGCCCCGAAAATCAAGTAAAGCAGATAGGCCGGAATGAGGTGTAATAGACGGCTGAGCGAAAACCCGGGCTGGCTGGTATTGCTGGTGACCCGATTCTGTATCACATCCTGATAGGCCAGAATATCCTGGCCAATGAAACTCGCCTGCACCAAACGCTTGTCCCGTGTGAAGTAGACTTGAATTGACCGAGGTTGACGAACATCAATGACGAACACCGAATCCATCCGACCGTTCGCCAAAGCAGCGCCACGGAATTGCCTGACGATAGCCAGGAACTCCCCTTTCAGCAAAACCGGCGGTATGAAAACATCCTCGCGAACCGTATCTCCCACCGCAAAATCATGCATGGCCAGGAACATCTCGAGTTCGTCGAGATAGAGTTGATCGAACGAGAAGGCCGGATCGGCAAAATTGAAATAGTAGTTGATCGGTCCCGTGGTCCCATTGCGAGTAAACTCACCCACGAGTGAATCTCCACGGCGGTACATATTCAATTCTTCCGAGTCATCGCCTATGGTCTTGTCGCGACGATCACCTAGGAACCCACCATCTGGCTGAACATAGTGCTCACCGTTTGATTCCAGTATCGTTCGATTCCCGGGACGACCTACATCCATCGTGATTTGCTGTCGAACGATGCGCGCCTCTCGTCCCTCGATGTCTTTGCTTCCCATTATCTGTGAAGTCAGCTGTCCGAGCGCTGAGTCAGCGCGGGAGAACCTCCAGATTCTAGTTTCACCGGTGGGACGGTAGTCGCTTATTTTTGCCACGCCATTGTGGGCGGGCTGTTCGGCGGTCTGGGCAGCCACCTGGCAAGCCCCAACCAAGATCACGATGATGGAAAAGTAGAGTTTTTTCATAATGAGATTGAAGGAAACGAAAACAGGACCAAATGTCAACATCATAGACAACGATCACGGCGGACCTTCAGTCGCGTCGCTGGGCAATGACCACGAGATCTCGCGCCCGGGTACTGAATCGCTTCGTCAGGTGCAGATCAGAAAAACGGCGGATCGGATCAAGTCCGGCGCGCTGGCAGGCTCGAACGACTTGATCGGCATCAAAGAGGTCACTGTTTTGGCGAAAGATCTCTAACTTCGGCGGCGCCTCGCTGAAATCAGCCCGACTGACGTAGAGCGTCATCGATCGAGCGTGTCCCTCGGCAAATCTCTCATAGACAACATCCCCGTGGCGCGTGGCTTTCACCGGCCGTATCACACCCGGAGTCAAGCCACCGAGATTCAGCGACTGCAGCACTAGCCAGCCCCGATTGCGCAGGACTTTCCTGAAACTTATGATAGCCTGTCCCAGTCCCTTCACGGAGCCAACCCCGGAGATACTATTGGCGATACAGACCACGAGGTCAAAGCGATTGTGCAGCGAGGTCGGCAGTTTTTCGAAGCTGCCGTGGCAGAAGCTCAATGGCAGGTCAGACTCATGGTACTTGTTCCGAGCCACTTCCAGCATGGCCCGCGAGCGGTCAAGACCGGTAGCGGTGACGCCCTCCTCGGCGAACAGAGCGGTGGTCAAGCCCGAGGCGCACCCAGCGTCCAGCACTGTCTCGGGACGGAAGCGCTCAATCAGAGCCTTAACTTCCTTGCGATGGTTCGGCTCCCGCTGGGTCGCCGAGGTTATCAGGTCATACTCATGCGCATAAGCTTCAAAGACTGAGCGAGCATTGCCAGCCATGGTTGTGCTTCCTTTCCGAATCGGGATAGCGAGAAAAATTTGTTTCCGTCGCCAGTACGTTACGCGATAATGCTCGGAGAACAAGAACAATTGTGGCCCGAAATCGATCCCGGGCCACAGAACGTATTTTCACGGACGGTACATATGTGGCAGTTCCCGATAAGTGGCGTAGAAACATACTGGTGGTTGCCGCCCCTGTTTGCCTTCGTCATCTCCTGCCTGTCATCGGTGGCCGGGCTGTCAGGGGCGTTCTTGCTGCTGCCGTTTCAGATCTCATATCTCGGCTTCACCGGTCCCGGCGTGAGTCCCACCAACCTCTTCTACAATATCGTCTCGATCCCGTCGGGCGTACTGCGGTATCAGCGTGAACGACGGATGATCTGGGCTCTCGCCTGGACTATAATCATCGGCAGCCTGCCGGGGATGTTTCTGGGAGCTGTCATCAGGATCAAGTATCTGCCCGATCCCCGTGATTTCAAGCCGTTTGCGGGGGCGGTCCTGCTCTACATTGCTGTGCGGCTCATCCGTGATATCATGAAAAAGCGTCAAGGGTCCGCAGCTGCCAACTCCTCGACCCTTGATGTCTGTGATGCCCGCTTCGGATCGGGGCAGATATCCTTCCATTTCAATGGTGAAGACTATCGCACCTCGTCGGCTGGCGTCATGAGCCTGAGCTTCCTGGTCGGGATTATCGGCGGGACGTACGGGATCGGCGGCGGAGCAATTATGGCTCCGTTCCTGGTGGCATACTTCGGACTGCCGATACACACCATCGCCGGAGCGACTCTGTTTAGCACCTTCGTAACATCGATTTTTGGCGTTGGTTTCTATTGGTTGCTGTCCGAGATGGGATTCGCCGGCGAAACCAGCGTCTCGCCGGACTGGATGCTGGGCGGAATGTTCGGTCTGGGCGGCGTGGCTGGCATGTACGTGGGCGCGCGATTGCAGCGAAGATTGCCCGCCCGTTTGATCAAGATCATCCTTACCGGGCTACTGTTAGCGGTCTCGATCCGCTATCTGGCTGAGATCCTGTAGCAACTGATAATCCTCATGCGGCGCTTTAGCATTGTCGCGTATCGCACTACTCACTAACAGACTACGATCTACACCAAAAAACGGGTGGTTCACCAGAAGTGAACCACCCGCGCAATATACGATGTCATCAACCTTGGTTATCAGGGGCAATCGAGATCGGGCCCCTCCTGGAACATGAAGGTGACAAGGGCGATGAGGTCGGCGATATCCGGATCCCCGCCGCTGCCGTTGACATCAATTGACTCCAGGATGCCGGGGGGTGGGCCGTCCTGGAACATGTAATTAACCATGAATATCAGGTCGGCAATATTGAGCTCCGCATAGTCACCATCGGCGTCTCCGCACAGGTAGTCAATATACGTCACTGTCCACACGGCCGAGCCGGTCGAATTCCCCACCCCGTCGATGGCCTCGACTTTCCAATAATGAACCACGCTCTCCGGAAGTGAGTCTGGAGGCGTTAACGAAAGGACTTCCAAACCGGCGTAGGTCTTAGTCAATGGTCCCACTGGGAAACCAGCATCCGACGACACCCAGAGGGTAAACGTCACGGGCGAGTCCTTGGGCGATACTTGCCACGAGAACTCCGGCATTGGCGAATTAGTCGTGAGACCGTCGGTCGGCGAAATTGGCTGAGGTTCAGCCGGAGGTGCCGAGTCAACCTCGAACGAACGTACCAGAGAATAAGCCGAACTGTCGGTGCCATCGACCTTCAATGATTTCACGCGCCAGAAGTAGATGGCATCGAGAAGAGCAACGCTCGGCGTGTAGAGATTGGTATCTAGTACGTACGTGGCGAGGTTTTCGCCAAATGCTTCATCGGTCGAGATTTCCAATCGATAGCGATCTTCGTCATGTTTCCAGGCTGTGGACCAAGTAAGAGTGGGCATGGCGCCTACGTAGGCACCGCTGTCAGGACTCTGCAGGCGCGTCTCCAACAAGGGCAGATACCAGTTGGCGGTATAGGCCTCAGAATTCCCGTCGCGGGAGTCGGTCCAGACGGCATTGACTTTGTCGTGAAAGGCTGTCACTCCGATGTACTCGCCGAGCAACCCGGCCCGAGTGCCCATCACCACCGGCACAGGCGTACCTTCGGGGCTCTCCAGGTACGGTTTGTCCTCGGAGCCGAGCTTCAGATCGGCAGGCGATGACGAAACATTGGAAATCCGATGATTGCTTGAAAAAGTGGCACCACCATCAAATGAGTAGGCCGCCACCAGATCAAACAGGAAATGCCCTGCGTCGAATCTCTGATCATAGAATACGACGATGATCACGCCATCCTCGTTGACGATCAACCAGGGATGAAAACTGTCGACATCCTCCGAGTTGGGGGCGTCATTGATTTGGTAGCGATCGGTCCAGGTTTCGCCATTGTCGGTTGACATGACGAAGTCGACGTCGGTATTGCCGAGCAGGTCCTCGTCGGCCAGATTCGTGAACGACACATAGAGGTTGCCATCAAACGGACCACCAGTGATGTCGGCATCAGCGGCCGGTTGAGAATACGTATTTACCCCGCCGTCGGCAGTCGTGTACAGCGACGCCTGACTCACGATATTCTCGACGGTGAAGGACTGGCCGCCATCAGTAGAAACGACGTGTTTGATCGCCGGAATGCCGGTACAGTCGTCGGAGGAATCCAACGACCAACCCTGCCACAGGACGTGCACATCGCCGTTGGATGTGACAACCGGGATCGAAAACTGCCCGGCGTCAATATTGCTGCACCCGGGAGCATTTTGGATCGGTCCGACCACGACCGTGTCCTCAAATGAATCGCCTCCATCAATAGAGCGGATGAAGACAATCCGGTCCGGATTCGGGAAGCGCGTCCAGGAGCAATAGAGATTGCCGTCATGGACTCCCCCGGTTCGATCAACTGTGATGAATTGCTTGTCCTCGAAAATGGTCGGATCCCCAGTCCACATGCCGGGCACCGGTCCGGTCCAGGTCAGACCCTTGTCGTCCGAACGGTAAAACGAAATGGTGGAGAGATTGGTAAGACCGAAGCCATCATAGTCGAGCACCGACATATAGAAATTCCCCAGGCGATCGACGGTCAGGGTCGGATCAGACTGCTTGGAATCATAACCAAAGTGTTGCATGTCAGGTCTGGCAATCAGCGAGTCGGTCCAGGTCAAGCCGCCATCGGTCGACCGACCAATGCCGATCTGCCGATAGTTGAGCCGGAAGTCGCGCCAATTGGCGATGATGATATTGCTGTCGGTGGGACAGATGAAGACCTGTTCTTCATTGTTCAACTGAGGATAATTCGTGATGCGAATATTGGGAGGGGGCGGATAGCTGCTGGTTCCAAAAGCGGCAACCGCCAGAAGACCAATAGCAACGACTACGATCAGGGTCTTGACAAATACACTCATTTTCATTCTCCACAGTCAGATGGTTCAGACCGATACTCCGAGCGCAATCACATGTTTGGCGAATCGCCAGCGCCACTTTGGACACCAGCTCAGGATTAGCTTCGGTTGTTCTTGAGACGTACAACAACGCCCATTGTTTATTTGTTCAGTACGTGGCACGGGGCCAAAAGATGTACTGACATCGCAGAAGAACGACGGGGACCACTAGGGTCCCCACCAGATGCTTAATAGCAGACAGTCGGTTCGGGCCCGTCCTGGAACATGTAATTGACGAGCATGATCAGGTCCTCAATGTCGATCTCGCCGAAAATACCGCCGTTGACATTGGCTTCCTTCATGCAGGGTGGCTCCGGCCCATCCTGGAACATGTACTGCACCAGATAGATCAGATCAGAGATGATGATGACATCCTCCGCATCGCCATCGATATTGCCACGAAAACCCTGGCAGCAATCAGGATTGTGGACCAAGCCATTCATCACGATTGGGTCATAGTCAAAGACTGAGTTCTCAAAACCGGGCTGGTAGCTGCTGTATCCAGAGATATCGATCACAGTCTCTTCCCCGAGAGCGGGCGGCCCATCCAGTTCGAAGAAAATCCTCAGGATCGGTCCCTGCCCCGGCGCAACATCCTGAGACGAACCCTGGTTGGCCAAGCGATAGGCCATCTCGTAACCGTTGGGATTGTATTGTATCTGCTGCTGCAAGTCAAGGCCGGCCGTACGGCATCCCTCGGTGCTCCAGGTAATATCCCATTTGTCCAGCCCCAACACTCCGCCATACTGGACCGGTATCAAGAACTGACTGACCGGCACCGTATTGGTGGCGTAGATTACGACCTCGACCGTCTCGCCGGCAACCGCCACGGTCGTATCAGCGTACATTGAGTCGGCCAAAGCTGCGACACAGCCGCAGTTCTCTCGCGAAATCTGTTCACCATCGCACGATATAGTCAGCTTGACATCGCACATGCCGCGCTCATCGAAAACGTGCGTGGGATTCTGTACAAAAGCGGAGTCGCCATCACCGAAGTCCCAAATCCAGGCATCGACGTCGCGCGAGGCTTCCCCCTGGAAAGACACCGTGTGCGGGGCCCAACCATAGGGCGAGTCCATGGTGAACCAGACGCCACCGTCCTTCAACCGCACTGTCGGATCCCCAAAGAGGTTTGATTCGTAGTATACCCATCGCATGCAGGCTTGATTGATACGGTAGAGGTTGTCCTCTTTCGCATCGGCGTTAGCCCTGCCGAGCTGCGGTTTGGCTTCCGACGGGTTGTATATCGCATCCCAGAACTCTCTATTGAACCGCTGTGAAGCGCCATCAGTGGAGTTGTAAGCACCGAAACCATAGCGGGCGTTCATCACGACCGCAAAGGCAGCGTGATCACTCTTGATAGTGGCATACTCGGCCCAGCAATCGGTGCCATCCAAATGTCCGGCTAGACAAGTCTGCGAATAGAGAAAGAAGAAATCGTCGTTCTGCATGTAGGACATCAACTGAGCGCTGGTATACTTCATAGCATAACCAGGACTACCGTGGCCCAGATGGTTGATGACGTGCAAACCATCATTGATCATCTCAGTCAGGGCTGACGCTGGCCAGTCGTTGCCGGGGTAGTCACGATCATAGAGACGATCAACTTGAAACTCACCGGACGGTATTCCGACCGTCGTGTAACCATCGCCGCTGGAACCGTCCACCAACTGATCCAGCGTGGCCGCCGCGTACTCTGAGACCCCACTGAAACCAAGATGCTCGCCGACCAGCTGATAATTTTGCAGATAGGCTTCGCCGCTGGTCAGATATGAGAGTGTTTTCGAGACAAATCGGGCTGCCTCGACGCTGTTGCCGACCGAAGCTCGTCCCACGTACACCTCGTGCACCAGATCTACGTCGCCCCCGCCAAGACCATCGTTGGCCTCTCCCCACACACCATCACCGTCACCGTCGTAGCCACCATCAAGGCAGCCGAAATACAGATCGCCCGGCATGGCGGTCTCAACATCCCCCCCGGCTGAAGTTCGCACATACAGATCTGGGGCTGGGATGAAATCATCGTCTCCCCCGATCAACACATAGCTGATCCCATCATTTGTATACTCATCAATGATGAAGTCGCGCACGTCTTTGGCGGTGACTCCAGTTTCGTCGGTGGTGTGTATCTCGGTTGGAATACCGGTACTGTCATGATAGTCCTTTAGGACCTGGAACTGGCTCACGAAACTGGGGGGACAAATGATCAAGAGGTCGTAGCTCTTGGGCGGGCTGGTCAGTCCGGCCATGTAGGTGGCAGCAATCTCAGGATTGTCCACCCGGCGGCGAACCAGGTCGTCGTCATCGGCCAGCCCTCGAGCGGTCGAAGAAATCTTCCCACCAAGGGATACAGTCACCGAGACAGTGAAATCAGAGTAGTATACCAGTTCGCCCGAAGCGGGGGTATACTGAATCGGATGCAGCTTGAGGGTCAGGATCTGATAACCCCGAAACGTATAGACACCGATCGTCTCGAAAAGAGTTTCGGGAAAGGGCGTGTTCTGTTGGTAAATGACTTGGTCAGGAACGGGGGGCCGCAAATCGCTCGGATCGGCCGACAGCCGGAATTGCTCCCCGACCGGCTCTATCGGATAGCTGGAGCCAATGTTCTTCTGGCCTCCAGCTTCGACCATGATATCGGTCACTGTTGCTCCGAGGGGAAGCAGAATCTGGGCGCCACGGGCTGGCAATCTGGGCTGGCCAGGATCGCCTCCCGAGGACAGACCCGGCATCACCACCCGGTCGTACTCCACCCCTTCTATGCTGACCCGTTCCATTGTTGGGGTCGGGAAATCATACCGGACATTCAGTTCGGCTGCCATGAGGGCGCCAGCGCCAAATCCAATGACCAAGACCAGGACCATTATCACTTGCCGTACCATATTGCCTCCTGCGCACGCATCTGACTCGGATGTCGCACCTATGTGAAGAGTCGCAGGCCAGTCACAGCGACCGGCGACCAGACTAGAATTCAATCAATAACATATGACCGGCGCGGCGCCGTCCTGAAACATATAGTTGACCAAGTGGATGATATCGCCAATGTCAATCTCTTCCCAGATATCGCCGTTGACATTAGCTTCTTTCATGCAAGGTGACTCGGGGCCCTCCTGAAACATGTATACGACCAGGTAGATCAGATCACTAATGTCAATCTTATCCGCCGGATCGCCGTCGACGTTGCCACGAATACCCACACAGCAATTCTGATAGCTCACGATGCCATCGTTCGTGGCTGGACGGTAGGTTATGTAGTCACCCATGAAGCGGGGTTGCTGGTGATCGGAATAGCCGCTGATATTCAGCTCGGCTTCCTGACCATACGCGGGCACTCCCTGGACATTGAAATAGAGCTTCAGGACCGGCCCCTCCCCCGGGGGAACGTTGCCGCTGCCGTTGAGATTGGCCAAACGATAACTGGCCTGCCTTGCGGCGGGGTTGAAGTGTACCTGCCCCTGATAGTCCAGATGCTCCGTGCGACAGCCGGCGGTGGTCCATGTAATATCATAAGGATCCAACCCCAGACTGCCATCAAACTCGATTGGTATCAGGAGGTCCTTCAGCGGAATCTTGTTGACTGCATACACAGTTACTTCAATGTTGCTGCCGTCACCAAAGGAAACCTGACCACACGTCATGGTATCGGCTACGGCTGATACGCAGCCCCGGTGACAATTAGCGGAAGTATCGCCGTTCGCGACCACACTCAGGGTAACGTCGAAGTAGCCCGGTGTGTCAAAAGTGTGGCTGGGCGATTGCTCCGCGGAACTCCCACCATCGCCGAAATCCCAGATCCACTCGGCTGCGTCGTGACCGGAGATCGCCTCGAAGGCGACGTCAATCGGTATCCATCCCCCAGCCGTGTCGCTCGTCCAATACGAGCCACCCTGATAGTCCACGTAAGCCGCACCATAGCCTATCTCGCTGCAACCGTAGGCCATTCGCATATAACCAAACTCGCCCCAGTGGGCACCCCACGAATTGCGCATATACCAGATGCCCTCATCACCCTGATTATCATCCCAGCCAACCAGCACGACGGCATGATTGATGCCACCCGACTCGCAACCGTTGAAGATGCCGCTATTGTAGGCCTGCATGGCATCATTGGAATGCACGCAGACTGAAATGGGACCGTACTCCAGGATAGCCTGCTTCAATTGCTCCACAGTCGGTATTCCCCACTGCGGACCGATGAAAGCCCAGTCGGCGAGATAGTACTCGCGCGGGCAGGGGCAGCCGCAGACCGCATCAGAGGAAGTGTAAGGGAAGACGTCTTCAAAAACAGCCCCGGAGTCTCCACAAGTACCCTCTTTCCACTGATGGTAGTCGTGGGCCAGCCAGCCTCCGTCACAGTCCCATCCGTCAGAATTGCAGCTGACCAGATATTGCTCTGACAGATCAACTTCGCGGCCATCCTGAATGAGAATATTGCACTCCAAGGGGCCCACGGTCGAAAAAGCCCAGCAACTGCCACACATGCTCTGATTCTTGATGGGGGTACAACCTCCGCTGTCTTTCCAGTTGAAGGACGAGGGCAAGTCCCGCTTGAGCGTCATCATGTCGAATCGGGCCGTCGCTCGCCATTTGTCAGGTTCCCTCAGGCCGGTCAGCTGCTTGAGGGGATATTGGGTTGCTTCATTGAGGCCGACCTCAAACGTCCAGCCCTCGTCGATACCCTGCTGCTGCAGCCGCTCAATGTCATCTTCTGTAAGTTGCGCGAGTGCCACAGGAGCCAGCAACGACATTACCAGCACGCACAGGACGGCCTTGGTGATCACCATCAATATCCTCCAAAAACAGGTTTGTGCGTCCCCACTGGGACAGAATCAAATGCAGGATCATCTGGAGAGGGTCGATTCAACCCTTAACCCATTATAAGATAAGGGATTGTTGACGACTGTCAATATCTATCCCGATGGCCATGTTTGCCGTGAGATAACCCACAACTGGAAGCGATGTTACGGAGAACGCACATCCTGCGGCGATTAGTTTCCGCGAAAGGAAACAGCCCTACCGTGGCACGTGTCCGCGGTAGGGCTGTAGCTACCGATCGTAAGCACAGACGATCGGCAGTCATATTGGAATTCTATTTGAGCAGCATCATCTTCCGACTCTCGGCCTCATTCCCCGCTGTCAGGCGATAGAAATACACGCCGCTAGCGGTGTTCGACGCATCCCATGTCGCACTGTGTGAACCGGCTGCCAGCATCTCATCGACCAGCGTGGTGACTACCTGCCCGACGATATTATAGATTACAAGCTTAGCCTGTCCGGCTGTGGGCAGCGAGAATTCTATCTCAGTCGTCGGATTGAACGGATTGGGATAGTTCTGTCCCAGAGCAAACCGGTCCGGAACAACTCCGCGCCGCGAGGATGTTGTGATGACCGCCTCGATTGACTGGAGCTGCCGATCAGCCGCCAACGCCGTGACCACTTCATAGTGACCAGGGATGCTTACGACCGCCACCTCGCCAGAGCCGATTGCCCCTGCGCCACGCATATCCAGGATGCCCATCTTCAGTGTATGGCCGTCGTGACCATAGATCATCTCCAGAGATTCAGTCAGGAGCAGCTCTGGCTCGCCGAGATTCTCACCCCGGAGTTCGAGCTGAAGACCGAGCAGATCAAACGGTGACGTCAGCGATATTTCTGTGACGCCATCGTGGAAATCGGCACTGAGCTCGATCGCTTCGGAATGCGAGCGGATAGCCATCTTCGGGGCTGATTGACCACACGGGATCAGGTCGGGACCCTCCTGGAACATGAACGAGACCAAGTAGATCAGGTCGGCAATATCCGGCAGAGGCGTACCGTCACCGTTGACATCAGTCTCTTCCATGCAGGGCGGCTCGGGCCCATTCTGGAACATGAAGGTGACCAGGTAGATCAGATCCGCGATGTCCGGTCCGCTGCCGTTGTGATCAATGTCGCCACGGATGTGGCAGCAGGAAGTCTCGCAGCAAAGCTTGACGTGCAACTCCAGGAAGTCGACTTCGGTGTCATCCTGGATGAAGACATCGAGAGTGCCATCCTGCAGAGCGGCTAGTATGTTCTTGGGGCCGTTGCCCTGGATCGGCAAGTTCTTCAAATCAAGAACTACAGAGATAATGTTACCGTAGACCCAATTCCCGCCGTTCAGATTGGGCAGGCTGATGTTGTAGATGGTGCCGCCCTGACTCCAGTCCCCGAGACTCAACCAATCCGTGCTGGGGATCGCTCCGGTCGCTTTGAGCCTCATATGCAACTGGGCCTCAAGAACACAGCAATCGGGATCCCAACATCCCTCAAAGGTGTGGCCGAAGGCCTGGTTTGTGGCTGGTACGTCAAACTCCGTGATATAATCGTATTGCTGCTGTAGAAGTGCCAGCAGGTCCACGCTCGGACTGGACGGCTCCGGTCCGTCGGAGGTGTCGAAGAAATCGTCGTTGCCCGCTAAGCAGGTGTCGTACGTTATATCCCCGTCCACGCACAAAGTATCGCAATTGCCGAACTCCAGACCAGTGATAATCTGGTAGGCCGACAGCTGAACCGCATGGAACACCATGGT
>CAZHDS010000001.1:0-10745 GCA_964531495.1 uncultured Ignavibacteriales bacterium | reverse complement strand
AGTGGTCTGGACGTAAGCCGGATTCTGAACCTCCAACACGCGGTAGTTCCCGGGCGCCACGTGATCGAAGCTGAAACAGCCGGTCTGATCGGTTGTTGTCTGACCGACCAAGGTCCACCCTGGCACCTGGTACAACTCCATGGGCCAGTTAGGTATGCCGGTCTCGCCCAATCCCCAGACGCCGTCGCAATCCTCATCGTAGAACTTGCAGCCTTCAATTGTGCCGGTGCTGTCGCAGCAAAGCTTGAGGCGCAACTCCATGAAGTCGATCTCGGTGTCGTCCTGGATGAAGATATCGAGAGTACCATCCTGCAAAGCGGCCAGTATGTTCCTTGGAACGCTACCCTGAACCGGCAAATTCTTCAAATCAAGACAAACGGTGAGAATGTCACCGTTGACCCAGGAGTAGTTTCCGGTGGCGTAGCCGTTGAGATTGGGCAGACTGATGCTGTAGATACCGCCGTCCTGGCTCCAATCACCGAGATTCAGCGCGTCCGTGCTGGGAATCTGTCCGGTCGCTTTGAGCCTCATGCACAGTTCGGCCTCAAGAACACAGCAGTCAGGATCCCAGCAACCTTCAAAAGTGTGTCCAAAAGCCTGGTTTGTGGTTGGATGGTCAAACTCCGTGGTATAGTCAAACTGCGCCTGCAGGAACGCCAGCAGATCCGCGCTCGGACTGGACGGTTCCGGTCCGTCGGAGGTGTCGAAGTTATCGTCATTACCGGCGAAACATGTGTCATAGCATATTTCCCCGTCCACGCACATAGTATCGCAGTTACCAAACTCCAGACCGCTGATAATCTGGAAGGCCGACAAAGTAACCGCATGGAACACCATGGTCGGAGCGGTCTGGACGTAAGCAGGATCCTGAACCTCTAGCACACGGTAGTTCCCTGGCGCTACTTGGTTGAAGCTGAAACAGCCGGTCTGATCGGTTACAGTCTGGCCGACCAAGGTCCAACCTGGTATCTGGTACAACTCTATAGGCCAGTTGGGTATCCCGGTCTCGCCCAGTGCCCAAACACCGTCGCAATCCTCATCGTAGAACTTGCATCCTTGTATTGTGCCGACGCTGTCGCAACAGTACTCCAGATGAAGATCGAAGGCATCGACATCGGTGTAATCCCCAATGTAGACATCGAGCTGTCCGGTCGCAAGCAGAGCCTGGAGAGTTCGGGGACCCGTCCCCTCGATCGGTAGTTCGAGAAGGTCAAGACACATCTGAACCACATCTCCTCCGTCCCAACTATTGTCGGTGCCGTCGTACAGTAACCGCAGGTCGTTCATGGAGATGCTCCAGACGACTCCCCCTCCACTAGTCCACTCACCTAGGCAGAAATAATCGTTGGTGCTGCCCCCGCTTTGGTTGGCACGCAGATTGATGCACATGCTGGCACCGATGATCGGACAGTCTAAAGTAAAACAGTCGTCAAAGGAGTGGCCGAAGCAGCGATCAATGATAGTCGAGTCGAAGTATGGTCGAGCCCCGGCGCTGCAATTCTGGATGAACGCCAGCAACGCCGCATCAGGACTGGCCGGTTCACTGGGGGGGGCAAAGTCGTCCCAGATGCCAGCTACGCAGTCCTCGTAGGAAGGGTCGATTAGACAGATGTAGTTGCCGAAATCGATGTCATCAATGATCCAATCCCCGCCAGGATTCGTCGGAACTGTGATCTTGTATTCCAAGGAGTCGGGATAGGTCTGGCGCCAGCCGGACTGCTGAGTCTCATAGGCAGTGTAGTTGCCTGCGGCGACATTCGTGAAGCAGTACTCGCCATTAGCATCCGTGGTCGCAAAGTGACACCGGGATCCACTCTTGCTCTCACACTGGAGTGTTATTTCCCAACCCGCCAGGCCAGGCTCACCATCGTCGATCCCGTTAGCGTTGAGATCATGGAACTTACGCCCGCAGACGGTACCCCTCGGGCAGCAGAGTTCGACGGATATCTCGATGAAATCAACTTCGGTGTCGTCCGCGACAATGATGTCGAGGTTGCCGTCCTGAAGCGCTGCCAGGATGTTGGTCGGCTCCGAGCCGTGTGGAGGAAGATTCGCGAGGTCGAGTACCTTGGTCATTACTGCACCGGGGGGCCAAGTCCCGCCGTTAAGCTCGGGCAAGCCGATACCCCAGATTCGGCCGTTTACCGATGAACCTTGGCTGTAATCACCCAAATAGAGAACATCGGTCGAGGTCTGGCCGCTGCCAGCACGGAGTTTGATGCGCATGGTGGCGGCTATCACCTCACATCCGTCCCAGCAATTTCCAAAAGTGTGGCCAAACCACTGATTACTAGCCGGTTGGTCGAAATTGGTGAGTATGGTTGCTGGGGCCACATTGGCAACGATCCAGTCCTGGAGTCCCTGACTCATATTGGACACCTCGGGTCCCACGAAGTTATCGTCCGTACCGTAGAGACAGCTGGCGTACTCTGTCTCATTCGGATACTCGCAGCTATCATCGTTTCCGAAGTCGTAACCGGTCAGATAATCGCCCCAGGCAACGTTGTCAATGGTGTGAAGGACGGTCGGGGGATACGTCTGAGTATAGGAGCCGGGATCCTCGCGCACCTTGTAGTCACCTGGCTGCAAGCCAGCGAAGGTGTAGTTCCCCTGGGAATCGGTCGCGGTGGAATAGTCAACGGTACCCCCACCGTCCAGATTGCCATGCAGGTGGATGTCAACCCCAGGCAAACCTGTCTCGCCCGAACTAGGATTATATTCCGTATTGCCGTTGGCATCCCAGAACTTGAAGCCTTCAATGGGGGCCTTTGGGGGCAGCAGATCTCGGCCTCGATCATGAAGACGAAGTCATAACCAGAAAAATCACTTAGGGTGTACCATAATCCATCTCCCTGGTAATGAGTCTCAGACCGATCCTCTCCGGCGTAAGGTCCGGTGCCGGCATCGGTCAGGGGGAACAATGTATCTCCCTCCCCACCAATGTTGGTAATCCCGATGTGAAACCCTTCGCCGGCACCCAGAATCAGGGGAGCGAAATCGGCCTCCGCCCAACCGAAGCTTTCCGAGGGCAGGGAGTCATAAGGCACCGTCCTGGTCGCCAGGAGCGTTCCCGGAAGACCAAAACCATCGTCATCGTAGACACCGATTTGCAGATCCGGCGTTCCGGCCATGAAGGGACGATACAGCTTGACCCGCACGGTACTGAGGGTGCAGGCCATGGCCTCGTCGTGATCAAAGCGCACTGCAAACCAGTCGACGCTGTCCTGTGGCAAAGGCCATGCGTAGCCATACGTGCAGGTATCATCGTAGTAGTATAGAAGAGGGCAGTCGCTACGACTGCTGGCGCCTTGCATGGCGTGGTTATCAATGATTTCAACAACTCGCAGATTCGGCGAGTTGGCGTCGCCGTCAACGGCGAACGAACAAGTGGCCAGGGCCAGTAAGGCCGCTACCACAATTAGCATGTGTTTGGTAGATTTGAGCACGGGGCTCCTCCTTGAGGGTTTCGTTTTTCGGGAGACCGGAGACATTGTCCGGTGCCGCTTTTGGTCTCTATCATCTGAATTTGACTTGGTCATGGTCGGGTCCTCTCTGCGCTATTTTGGCTTGTCGTGAGCACTCTGTTTGTGCAGCTTCCGTTATCTTGGTCCGGCAGATCTCTGTTCGGTTCAAAAAAAAGACTAAAGCGCCCTTGTAAGTCTCTGAAGGAGGCATATATTCATCATATGGTGAGCAATGCATCAGAGAGCCTTCTGGAACGTATTCGCACTGGGGACAGAGAGTTCGTCGATGACCTCAGAAGCGTCGTGACGCGGATTGCCTATAAGTGGAACTGGACCGATCGCGAGTCGGTCGATGATATTGCCCAGGATTGTCTGGTGAAGATCATCAACAACCTCCGTGCAGGCAAATTCGAGGGCCGCTCGTCGCTAAAAACTTATGTCTACACTATAGTAAGACGGACCTGTATCGACTATTATCGTTCAGCCCGAGTGGTTGAGACGACTGATGTCGACAATGTCACGCTGATTGACCCCCGCCCATCCGCCGAGGACAATCTGATGACTCAGGATACGCGACGCATAGCTGCCCGAGTCTTGCTGACGCTGCCGGCTGATTGCCGCAAGCTCTGGCGGGTGATCTTCTTCGGAAAGCGCAATTATCGCCAAGCGGCTGATCACCTTGGCCTTAGAGAGGGTACAGTGAAGCGCCGCATGTGGGAATGTCGGCGTCTGGCCCGCGAACAAGTGGCGATCTACGAAAAGTGAGAACCTTTGTGACAGTTCCTGGACTAAGCAAGTGATGATGGTAACGAGAAGGCTGAAAGGATAGCAGAAACCATGTCGCTGGAAAAGCAAATCTGCAAGGAGTATCAGGAAATGTTCCCACTGGCTCACAACCGAGTCCTGGAGGAATCCAGGCTGGCCGAAATGCGCGAACACTTGACTGAGTGTCCCGCCTGCAGATCGATTGAGAAGCGGGAAAGAGCGCTCTACTTGCTGGCCACGAGTAAGCAATCGGAGCAAATCCTGACCGACCAGATCGACGCCGACCTCATGGACATGTATGCCCGTGATCCCGGTAGCATGGCGCCAGAACAGCGACAGGCAATCGAAGAATATCTGGAAAGCCATGCCGACGCAGGGCAGGACATTGACTTGCTCCGAAAGCTCCCCCACACTCTCGACGCCTTGATGGAGGGACAGCCGCTGCCCAGTATCGAGCGGCTGGAAGCGACGATCTCCACTCCTATGACGGATATCCGACCAACCGCATGGCGCACCTGGTCAGCGTTTGCCGCGGCTGCTGTGGCAGTGCTGGTAGTGGTCAGCCAGTTCGGTTTCCGCGATGAACCCAGGATGGCTCAGATTGAGGCCGTCTTCCCGGCCATGACTCGCTCGCTTCAGACTCTGGAGTTTCATACTGAAGACAGCCCGGCCCTGGTGAATGCGAAGTTGTATGTCGATCCAGAGGAAGGGCACTTCTACGCTACTGAAGTATATTCAAGCCTCAATGATTCCCTCGTTTTTCAGTCGGGACGCATCGAAAGCTTCGACGATCTGGGATTCGCCGAGTTCCAGGCCACTCTGGCCCGGGGGCAGTACTTGCTCAAACTGTATGATGTGATCGACGAAGATACGCTGACAACCGAACAAGCCTTCCGCCTGGTGCCATAGCTACGAGATTCTACTCAGCGCACTAACCAATCCCCGACCGCAATAAAAGCTGCCCACGAGAATGGGTTGTCCGACTGGTTCCGCGACCGGGCGGCTTCGATCTGGCCGAGGCAGATTTGCCGCATGCGATTAGCGAGATTCGGCTCCTGCGACTCATACAGTTGTTTCATGATCTGGGCCGTTCGCTTGTCGGGCACTGGCCAGAGCGAGCTGATTACGGTCCGCACCCCAGCCATCTGAAAGGCGCGCCGAAGTCCATACACACCCTCGCCGGTCTGCACGTGACCCAGCCCTGATTCGCAGGCAGACAGCACCACCCACTCTGTACCGTGTAGGTCAAGCGCGGCAACCTCCCAGGCTGTGAGATAACCATCGTCCGCTTCCGGGGCCCGCCCCGCCCGCGTCAGATTGGCGCCAGCCAGATACAGGCCGGAACGCAGTAGAGGGTTGCCCGCCGACGGCTCGCCGTCATCCGGCCCCGCATCGAAGAAGCCATGGGTAGCGCAATGGATGATTCGGTTTTCCGGTCCGGCGCTCTTTAGGCGGTTTTCGGTGGCTTCAGCTCCGGTTAGCAGTGTAGCTGGAGAGTCATTGTCCTTGTCCCAAATGTCTGATAGCTGATTGACCTCACGGCCGGTGTATGGCAAGGGCCGGAGCCGTTCGAACTCGCCGATTGATCGGGCCTCGGCCAGAGCCACGGTATCGTCTTCTGCCGTTCGCGGGCCGGTCTCCAAGGTCGCGTCATAATCAATGTCGCCGAGCAACAGAAGCCCCTCAGCCGGAACGAACTCTGATCCCAGGCGGACCAAATCACGACCGGCAGACAAATAGTGTATTGGAAAGCGTTCAATCAGGAAGGACCCGCCCAGGGGTCGCAGGGCACCGAACGAAACCAGATTGAGCGCCGCGTCTGGAGCCATCAGAACCAGATCGGCGTCGGCCAGAAGATGCTCCACTGGCAGAACCAGATTATCGTAGAGTAACGCATGAATGGTGTCGCTGGTCAGCACCAATGAGTCGGCGATGGCTGGCCAGGTCTGCGCCATCATCCTGAAGATATCGCGAGTAACCGATACAGCCGCATCGATCTGGTCGGCTGGACCAAGATCGATAATGACCGGCTCATCCTGTTTGCGAACAACCATTACCAGGTAGCAGTCCTCGCCCTCGTCACCGATGATATCCGACTTGCGGTACTTCATGTACTCGATCAGAATGCCATCGGCTGGCAATGCTTCCTGGACGGATGCGAAGTCGGCCTTGCGACCGGCAGTGAGGTCCCGGAAACGCGCACTCTCCAGAGCCAGTCCCCCTTCCAGATCGGAAACGACCTCGCTCAGGGAATCAAGATGTTGGCGAAAAGCCTCGGGCCCCTCACCACCGGGACCAGAAGCGTACGCGCGAGAGACAGCCTGCAGGGCGGACTGGTACTGCGCCAGCATGTCCGTAACCTTCGGATCATCATCGGCCACCAGTTGTTGCTGACGCTGAAAGACACCGTCCGACACTTGCCCCTTAGCCGAGATCACTACGTCGGCAGCCTCGCGATAGATTTCTGCCGGCCAACCAGCGCTGTCCAGAACTGGCAGCAAGAAAGCATTCGCCGCTGCTCTCATTTGATGCGAGTAAGTTAGGGCCCGGTCCTCGGTCAGAACCCAGTAGTTGCGCACAAAGTTGTTGTACCGGATGCGGAACGACTCCCGTGACAACTCCAGAGCGTGTGGGAGATGCCCCAGAGCGTATTCGCAAAGGCCATACATGATCAGCGTATTGGCGACTGAGCGATCAGCCAGACCTGACGCCTCGCGCTTTATCCGAAGGGCCTGCTCGTATTGCGCTGAAGCCTCCTCGTAGCGCCCCGTATTCATGTACAACTTGCCCAGGCTGGTCATGTTATACGCCACCGAATAATTGTCTTCACCATGAAATTCTTGATTCCGCTCGATAGACTTGAGGAACCACCGCTCGGCGATATCATACTGCCCGAGGTCAGCATGGACCTCAGCGAGGTTGTGGTAGGCCGAGAGCAGAAGGACCTGGTCCGGCTCCGGCTGAGCTTCGAGCGAAGCGATCTGCTCCTCCAGAATACGCTGAGCGTCCGCGGGGCGATCCTGAAAGCGGTACAGATTGGAGAGATTGTTGCGAAAGCTGGCGGCCATCTTGGCGTTCGCTTCCGGATTGGCCGCCATTATCTCCAGACCAGCTGAGTAGACAGCCTCGGCGTCGTCGATCCGCCCCTGATTCATGCACAACACACCCAGCTGCAGGTAGGGCCTCAACACATACAGTGTGTCCTCTCGACTGCCATTTTCCCAGGCCGCTACAGACCGCCGCAAAATCGGCTCAGCTCGACCGTAGTCACCGCGGACGAGACAGAGGTATCCAAGCCAGCGCAGGTTTTCCATAATGCCCGGATCCTGATCGGGCAGCCATTGGGATCGCATATCCAGCGCGATTTGCCACAACGAGTCAGTTTCTGCCAATTGCTGAACATTGGCGAAAGCATTCCCCTGGTTAAACAACAGGCTTGCCAGGGTCGTGTCCGGGGTGGTTATCCCTCGTCGATAGACGTCCACAGCAAGCGTTGCAAGGGCAAGACTGGAATCGGGCTGCCCGGCTTCAGACAGAGAGTCTGCCTGATCACGAAGCTCCTGCCAAGTGAGTTCTTCGGCAGCTGCGGCGTGAGCAAACGATAGAATCGCGATTAGCAGTGCTAGACGAAAACGAGTCATAGTAGTCATCCCTGGTTGGTCCCCACGTCGCGATAGATCAGCACCGAACGGTCCTGTCGCCGTGGGTTTGTTGTGTTCCCCATCTTCTATCTCACAAGATACTGGCCGACATCCGCGAAGGCAAGTATGATACTGACCTTGTCAGGCCGCTATCTGTCCCGAATATCATGAAACTGGCGGTGGAGAAAGAAACAATACTGAGGGGCGGACTTGAACCGCCGACCTCCTGATCCACAATCAGGCGTTCTAACCAACTGAACTACCTCAGCATCAGTGAACCTAAATAATACGATTTTCCGGGGCAGTCAAGACAAAACGCTCGCAAGGGACGCCGGTGGCAACCAGGACCGGCCTCTACGATAGTTAGAGCGCAATTGTTCATTTGGCGGGTTGGAGATTGTTGTGGCTTGAGCCGGCCTGATTCCGTTCTTTTCTGCCAATATGAAACGTAGACGAAATCAACCTATCCGTGGCCCCTTTGCCGATATGCGACGCCAGATGGTCGAGGAGCAACTGCTGACCCGCGATATCGTGGACAAACGCGTTCTGGACGCCATGGGCAAAGTGCCCCGGCACCAGTTCGTTTCGCGCAAACGCCAACTGCAGGCGTATACCGACGGGCCGCTGGCGATCGGCGAAGGCCAGACAATTTCGCAACCGTACATCGTTGCCTCGATGACCCAGAGCCTCGCCCTTACGCCAACGAGCAAAGTATTAGAGATCGGCACCGGCTGTGGCTATCAGGCAGCAATTCTGGCCGAGCTGTGCCGGATGGTCTGCACCGTTGAGATCATTCCGGAACTCAAAGAGCGGGCCCAGGCGATGCTGAAATCGCTCAAGTACAACAATATCAGGATCCAGGTTAGTGACGGCACGGCCGGATGGCCGGTGGAAGCACCCTTCGACGGTGTTATTGTTACTGCCGCCGCACCGTTCATGCCGGAGATCCTCATTGAACAATTGCGGGTGGGCGGACATATGGTCTTGCCGCTGGCCACAGACCAGTGGGGTCGGCAGTTTTTGCACCGCATCACGCGTACCGCCGACGGCTACGATGACGAGGAACTATACGAAGTCCGCTTCGTCCCTATGGTCGGCGACATCGAGCAGGCATAGCCTGTCTTATGAGCATTACAAGCTAGTTTGCCCAACGAAGGAGCCAGCCGGCCAGAATCGCCACCTGGACGGCAGCTGACAACTCCGATTCTCCCCGAAATCCACGGGATCATATAAAATATGCAATTGCTGTGGAATGGAGTGGGTATAATTCAGCACGACACTCTGTAGACCACAATGTCCAAACTCGGGAGACCGCCATGTCGAGACTAGACCTGAGAAACTCGGTCGGAGTACGATTGATCATAGTCGGAGTCCTCACGTTTCTGCTGCTTGCCCCCGCAATCATGATTGGTGCCTTGATTTCTGAGAGAGAAGAAAGACGAGATGAAGTCGCTAGGGAGATCAGCAAGAATTGGGGAGCAGAACAAGTACTAGTCGGACCCGTGCTGAGCATTCCGTACAGATTCCGTGCTTACAATGATGAGAAGAAGCTTGTGAGCGGAATCAGACATGCCCATTTTCTGCCGGAAACTCTCGATGTTGAAGGTACGATTGACCCCGAGATGAGGAATCGGGGTATTTATGAAACAGTGGTTTACAACTGCGATTTGGATGTTTCGGCAGTGTTCAGTGCGCCCTCATTCGGGGGCCTCAATGTCGAACCGGAAAACATCATGTGGGACGACGCATCAGTCTCATTCGGCATCTCCGACATGAAGGGGGTCAAAGATCCTGCGACGATACTTTGGAATGATCAGGCAATCGAGGCTAATCCCGGTGTCGCGAGCGATGATCTCATGGAGTCCGGCATTGGCGTGGCCGCTGACCTCTCAGCCGAAGACGCAGATTTCACCTTCAAGACGAAGTTGAATCTGAACGGCAGCTCGGGACTATTCTTCTCGCCGGTCGGTAAGGTAACGACCGTGCATCTCGAGTCAGACTGGCAGAACCCGAGTTTTGTCGGCGACTACCTGCCCACCCAGCGGACCGTGAGCGACGGTGGCTTCGAGTCGAACTGGAGAGTGCTCCACGTGAGTCGCGACTTCCCTCAGAAGTGGGTAGGGTCCAAATACAAAGTAGACAAGTCGCTTCTCGGCGTAAGCCTGCTCCTGTCAGTCGATCGTTATCAGAAGACCATGCGGACAGTTAAATACGCAATCATGTTCATATCGCTCACCTTTCTGACGTTCTTTGTCGTGGAGATCCTGGGCGGAAAACCGATACACCCGATTCAATATCTTCTCATCGGATTTGCCCTACTGATGTTCTACGCTTTGCTGCTGGCGCTCTCAGAGCACTTCGCCTTCAATCTCGCCTATATAGTCGCAAGCGCGGCCGTGGTGACACTGATATCGATTTACTCCACGAGCTTTCTTCCCGGCAAACGTCGTCCTGCAATCGTCGCGGCCATCCTGACTATTCTATACGGCTATCTGTATATTGTATTGCAACTGCAGGACTATGCGTTGTTGATGGGCAGTCTTGTGCTCTTCCTTGCGCTTGCGTCTATGATGTACTTGACTCGGAAGATCGATTGGTTTTCAGTTTTGAACTACCGAAAGGTTGAAGAGTAGAAACGGACCATCGGGCTTGGGCGCTCTAATCGCGCTCAAGCCCCCACGGCCATATCAGGCAGCGTGAGGTTTGTCGTGTCGCTTCAGCGCAAATGTCCCTAGGCGACCCACTTCAAGAGCCAGCCAGTCAGAATGGCTGCTTGCGTGCCTACCGCATAACCTACTAGCGCCATCAGGATCGACACCGGCACCAGAGCTGGATTGTGGTGCGCTGCTACAATCGGGGCCGAAGCTGCGCCACC